>NZ_JBBEOG010000002.1:308559-617119 GCF_037860835.1 Aquipuribacter nitratireducens
ACGCCGTCCAGGCGTACCTCGACCCCACGCGGTCCCTGCGCCCGGTCGAGACCGTCTACCCGCCGCAGGAGACGCGCGAGGAGGCCCGCGAGGCCTCCAGCGCCCAGATGACCGCCGCCCAGCAGAGTGCCGCGGTCGCCGCGCTCCTCGCCCTCGGCGAGGAGGTCCCGACGACGCTCACGGTGTCCGGCTTCGCGGGCAACCCCGCCGCCGAGGAGGCGCTCGACGAGGGCGACGTCGTCGCCGGGGTCGACGGCACGCGCGTGAGCGGCAGCGGCGAGCTCGTCGACCTCCTCCAGGGCTACGAGCCCGGGGACGCCGTCGACGTCATCGTCGTGCGAGAGGGTGAGGAGTCCGTCGTGCCCGTCACGCTCGGGGAGTCCGACGAGGGCAGCGTCATCCTCGGGGTGCTGCTGTCGCCGGAGTACGAGCTGCCGTACGACGTCTCGTACGACGTCGGGGGCATCGGCGGCCCCAGCGCCGGGCTCATGTTCTCCCTCGGCATCTACGACAAGCTCACCCCCGGCCCGCTCACGGGCGGCGCCCACGTCGCGGGCACCGGCACCATGACCGACGACGGCACCGTCGGCCCCATCGACGGCATCCAGCAGAAGATGGTGGGCGCCGAGGGCGTGGGGGCGGCGTGGTTCCTCGCGCCGGAGGGCAACTGCGCGGACGTCGTGGGCGCGGCCCCGGACGGCATCGAGGTGACGGCCGTCGGGACCTTCGACGACGCGGTGGCGGCGCTGGAGGCGATCGCCGCCGACGACACCGCGGGACTGCCGACCTGCGAGCAGGTCCTCGCCGGCGACTGACCGGGACCGACGGGAGCGGCGGGCCCCGTCAGTCCTCGAGCGTGGCCGCGAGCGCGGCCGTGAGTCCCGGCACGAGGTCGTCGCCCGTCACGAGGTCGTCCTCGGCGTCGTCCGACCCGCCCGACCGCGCCCGCACCACGCACGCGCGGGCGCCGTCCCGCAGCACCCCGGCGGCCAGCCGGACGTCGCGGCGGCCAGGGTGCCCGGCGAGCCATCGCACGGCCTCCTCGGGGTCGGCGGGCGCCTGCGCCTCGACCTCCGGCGGGACGACGAGCCGTTCGACGGTGACGGCGACGCCGTCGACCTCCGGCGGCCACGCCATGCGCCCGAGCAGCGTCTCGAGGTCCTCGTCGGAGCCGAGCTCCTCGAGACCGTCCTGCTCGACGAGGAGCAGGTGGTCGGGGTCGGCGGCCGCCGCGGCGGCGTCGTCGGCCGGCAGCTGCGCGACGAGCTCCGGCTCCCGTCGCGCCGCCTCGGCGGTGCGGACGAGCGCGAAGACGCGCAGCGGTCCGTCCCAGCCGAACCGGTGCACGTGCGCCTCGGCCTCGACGACGGCGCGGCGCAGCGCCGCCGCGGACCCGGTCCCGGTCGGCTCGTTCATGCCTCGATCCTCGCACCGGCGTCGCCGCCGGCGTGCCACGACGCGTCGCGGCGCGACGCCGCACTCCCAGCGGGCCCCCAGCGCGGGTCCAGCCCCGCTGCGCCCTGCGCGAACCCGGCCGCACGCTGGGCATACCGGCTGATCCGGGCGCAGGCTCCTGGGTTACGGTCGTCCGCGTGAGCGCCCCGTTCCCGCCCGGCCCGCCGCCCTCCGGACCCGACGGCCCGCTCGGGCCGCGCGGCCCCGAGGGCCCGCGGGGTCCCCAGCCCGCCCGGCGGCGACCCGGCGCCCTCGTCCCGACGCTCGCGGTCCTCGGTGTCCTCGTCTTCCTCCTCGTCCTGTTCGCCGAGCTGTGGACCGAGGTCCTGTGGTTCCGGCAGCTCGGCTTCATCGAGGTGCTCCGCACCCGGCTCCTCACCCAGACGCTGCTGTTCGTCGTGGCTGCCGTCGTGATGGGCGTCAGCGTGTGGGCGAGCCTCACCCTCGCTTTCCGGGCCCGGCCCGTGTACGCGCCGACGACCCCGGGACAGGAGGCGCTCGACCGCTACCGCGAGCAGCTGGAGCCCCTGCGGCGGCTCGTCGGCATCGCCGTGCCGTTCGTCCTCGCGCTCTTCGCCGGCTCGGCGGCGGCCGCCCAGTGGCGCGACGTCCAGCTGTGGCTCAACCGGCAGGAGTTCGGCGAGACCGACCCGGTCTTCGGGCTCGACGTCGGGTTCTACGTCTTCAGCCTCCCGGTGCTGCAGTTCCTCGTCGGCTTCCTCACCGCGGTCGTCCTGCTCGCCGGCCTCGCCGCGCTCCTCACGCACTACCTGTACGGCGGGCTGCGGCTCAGCGGCCCCGGTGAGCGGACGACGCCGCAGGCGCGCGTCCACCTCGCGGTCCTCGGCGCGCTGTTCCTCCTGCTGCGGGCGGCCAGCTACTGGCTCGAGCGGTACGCCCTCACCACCGCGGAGAACAACGACATCACGGGCCCGCTCTACACCGACGTCAACGCCGTCATCCCCGCTCGCACGCTCCTCGCGGTCGTGTCCGTCCTCGTCGCGCTGTCCTTCCTCTTCACCGCCGTCCGCGGCAACTGGCGCGTGCCGGCCCTCGGCGTCGGGCTCCTCGTCCTCGTCGCGGTCGCCGCGGGCGGCATCTGGCCGCAGGTCATCCAGCGCTTCCAGGTCCAGCCGAACGAGCTGAGCCTGCAGACGCCGTACATCAGCAACAACATCGACGCGACGCGCGCGGCGTACGGCCTCGACGAGATCGAGGTCACCGACTACGACGCGGAGCTGTCGGCGGAGCGCGGCGCCCTCGCCCAGGACGCCCGCACGATCCCCGGCATCCGGCTCCTCGACCCCGGTCTGGTGTCGCCGACGTACCAGCAGCTGCAGCAGATCCGGCAGTTCTACGCCTTCCCCGACCCGCTCGACGTCGGCCAGTACGAGGTCGAGGGCGAGCTGCGCGACACCGTGCTCGCCGTGCGCGAGGTCAACCTCGACGGGCTGCCCCCCGCCCAGCGGAACTGGATCAACGACCACACCGTCTACACCCACGGCTACGGCGTCGTCGCCGCGTACGGCAACCAGCGCACCGCGGGCGGCGAGCCGGTCTTCTTCCAGTCCGGCATCGTCGCGCCCAACGCCGAGGAGGAGGTCGTCACCGAGACCGACCTCGGCCAGTTCCAGCAGCGGATCTACTTCGGCGAGTTCAGCCCCGACTACAGCATCGTCGGCGGTCCGGAGGGCGTTCCGCCGCAGGAGCTCGACTACCCCGACTCCACCGTCGACTCCGGTCAGCAGAACGTCACGTACGACGGCGACGGCGGCGTGCCGATGGGCGACTTCCTCACCCAGCTCCTCTTCGCCATCAAGTTCCGCGCCGAGGAGATCATCCTGTCCGACGCGGTCAACCCGGAGTCGCAGGTGATGTTCGACCGCAACCCGCGCGAGCGCGTGGAGAAGGTCGCGCCGTGGCTCCAGCTCGACGGCGACCCCTACCCCGCCGTCGTGGGCGACCGGGTGCTGTGGATCATCGACGGCTACACGACGAGCAACCGCTACCCCTACTCCAACTCCACGGTCCTCGACGAGGCGACGACGACCTCGACGACGGCGACCGCCGACAACGTGACGGCGTTGCTGCCCGAGCGGGTGAACTACGTCCGCAACTCGGTGAAGGCGACGGTCGACGCCTACGACGGCGAGGTCACCCTCTACGCGTGGGACACCGAGGACCCCGTCCTCCAGGCGTGGTCGCAGGTGTTCCCCAACGCCGTGCAGCCGGTCGAGGACATCTCGGGCGAGCTCATGTCCCACGTGCGCTACCCGCAGGACATCTTCAAGGTCCAGCGTGAGGTCCTCGAGCGCTACCACGTCACCGACGCGGCGTCGTTCTTCAACGGCACCGACTTCTGGTCCGTCCCCGACGACCCGACGCTGCCCGACGTCCAGGCCCTGCAGCCGCCGTACTACCTCTCGCTGCAGATGCCGGGGCAGGAGGAGCCGTCGTTCAGCCTCAGCTCGACGTTCATCCCGACGAACCAGGGCGGGGGCGAGGTGCGGAACGTCCTGACGGGCTTCCTCGCGGTCGACGCCGACGCGGGCCGGGAGGACGGGCAGCCCCGCGAGGGCTACGGCCAGCTGCGGCTGCTGCAGATCCGCAACGACGAGACCGTGCCCGGACCGGGCCAGGTGCAGAACGACTTCAACGCCGACCCGCTCATCAACGAGCAGCTCAACATCCTCACCCTCGGCCAGTCGGACCTTCGCAGCGGCAACCTCCTGACGCTGCCGATCGGCGGCGGCCTGCTGTACGTGCAACCCGTGTACATCCAGTCCTCCGGTTCGACGTCGTACCCGCTGCTGCAGCGCGTGCTCGTGGCCTTCGGTGACGAGCTCGGCTTCGGCGAGACCCTCGACGAGGCGCTCGACGACCTGTTCGGCGGAGACGCGGGGGCCGACGCCCCGGACGCCGACGCGGACGCCCTGCCGGACACGGGCGACCTCGAGGAGTCGGTCCCCGACACCGGCGCCGGCGGCGGGATCGAGGACCCGATCCCCGCGGAGTCCCCGACCCCGACGCCGGACGACACCGACGCGAGCCCGGCGCCGGAGCCCACCGGCACGGTCTCGCCGGTCGACCCCGCCGTCGCGCAGCAGCAGCTCGACCAGGCGCTGCGCGACGCCCGCCAGGCCATCACCGACTCGCAGGCGGCGCTCGCGGACGGCGACTTCGCCGCCTACGGCGAGGCGCAGGACCGCCTCGAGGCGGCCATCGAGCGCGCCATCGCCGCCGAGGCCGTCCTCGAGGGCGGCGGCTGACGCGCCGGTGCGTGGGCAGGAGGAGCCGATTTGGTCCTCGACCGAGAGGTCGGTAACCTCCTGTTCACCGACGCGGGGTGGAGCAGCTCGGTAGCTCGCTGGGCTCATAACCCAGAGGTCGCAGGTTCAAATCCTGCCCCCGCTACACAGTGAGACGAAGGCCCGGACCACCACGGTCCGGGCCTTCGTGCGTCCGGCGGCGCCCCGCGTGGCAGGGTGACGGCATGAGCGCGCTGCGGGTCCTGTTCGTCGGCGGCAGCGGGACCATCAGCACCGCCTGCAGCCACCTGGCCGTGGAACGGGGGATCGACCTCACCGTGCTGAACCGGGGGACCGGCCGGCGCGCGCTGCCGCAGGGCGTCGAGCACGTCGCGGCCGACGTCCGCGACCCCGACTCGGTGCGCGAGGCGCTGGGCGACCGGGAGTTCGACGCCGTCGTCGACTGGGTCGCCTTCACACCCGACCACGTCCGCACCGACCTCGCCCTGTTCGAGGGCCGCACCGGCCAGTACGTCTTCATCAGCTCCGCCTCGGCCTACCAGACGCCCCCGGCCCGCCTGCCCATCCGCGAGTCGACGCCACTGCGCAACCCGCTGTGGCAGTACAGCCGCGACAAGATCGCGTGCGAGGACCTGCTGACGCAGGCGTACCGCGACCGGGGGGTGCCCGTCACCGTCGTGCGGCCCTCGCACACCTACGACCGGACCCTCGTGCCGTTCGACGCGGGCTGGACGTTCGTCGAGCGGATGCGGCAGGGCAAGGAGGTCGTCGTCCACGGGGACGGCAGCTCGCTGTGGACGCTGACGCACAGCACGGACTTCGCCCGCGGGTTCGTGCCCCTGCTGGGCCACCCGCGCACGCTGGGCGAGGCGTTCCACATCACGTCCGACGACGCACTCACCTGGGACCAGATCGCCCACGCCCTCGCCGTGGCCGCAGGGGTCGAGGCGCGCATCGTCCACGTCCCCTCCGACGCGATCGCGGCCGTCGACGCGGACTGGGGCGCCGGGCTGCTCGGCGACAAGACGCACTCCGCCGTGTTCGACACGACGAAGGTGAGGGCGCTCGTCCCGGACTTCGTCTGCCGTGTCCCCTTCGAGCAGGGGGCGCGAGAGATCGTCGCCTGGCACGACGAGGACCCGGCCCGCCGGGTCGTGGACCCCCACCACGACCGGTTGCAGGACGGGCTCGTCGAGCGCTTCCGCGTGCCCGGTGCCCGGCAGCGCGCGTGAGCGAGGAACCCGCCGCGCCGGCGGCTCAGTAGCGTCGAGGGGTGGACGTCGCCGCCGCCGCCGCCCTCCTGCGTGCCGGGGGGCTCGTCGCCTTTCCCACCGAGACCGTGTACGGCCTCGGGGCGCACGCGCTCGACGAGCGCGCGGTGCGCCGGGTGTTCGCCGTCAAGGGGCGCCCGGCCGACAACCCCCTCATCGTCCACGTCGCCTCCCTCGACGAGGTCGGTGCCGTGGCGGCGTCCGTCCCGGACGGCGCGCGGCGGCTGGCGGAGCGCTACTGGCCGGGCCCGCTCACCCTCGTGCTCGCCGCGCGCCCGGAGGTGCCCGCGGTGACCCGTGGGGGACGCGACAGCATCGCGGTCCGGGTGCCCGCGCACCCGCTCGCCCTCGACCTGCTGCGGGCGGCGGCGGTCCCGGTCGCGGCGCCGAGCGCCAACCGGTCGGGCCGGCCCTCGCCGACGACGGCCGCCCACGTGAGGGCCGACCTCGGCGACGACGTCGACGCCGTCCTCGACGGGGGTCCCTGCGAGGTCGGGGTGGAGTCGACGGTCGTCGACGCCCGTGGAGCGGTGCCCGTCGTGCTCCGCGAGGGCGCAGTGCCCGCCGACGAGCTCGGGGCCGTCGCCGGGTCCGCCGCCCAGCTGGGCGCCTCACCCGGCACCCGGCACCGGCACTACGCGCCGCGCTGCCGAGTGGTCGTCGCGTCGGCGGGGGAGGGGGGGCAGGTCTCCGCGGCGCTGGCCGGCGAGGGCCACCGCGTCGCCCTCGTGTCCCCGGGGGGTGCACCCGACGGCGTGCTCCACCTCGCGGCCGTCGCGGAACCCGCGGACCTCGCACGCCGGCTGTACGCCCTGCTGCGGGCAGCCGAGGACGCCGCGGTCGACGTCGTCGTCGTCGAGGCGGTCCCCGAGGAGGGCGTCGGGCGGGCGGTCATGGACCGGCTGCGCCGGGCGGCGGACGCCGGCGGCTGAGCCGGAGCCGGTCCGCGCCCGCGCCGTCAGATGGCCGACATCGTCGCGAGCCCCTCGGCCAGGAGGGCGAAGAAGCCCCCGATGAGCAGCAGGCCGAGCCCGAGCCCGACAGGGGACGCCCAGCCGTGCCACCGCTGCTGCAGCACCTGGGACTCGGCGGTACGGTCGTTCTCGCTCATGGTGCTGTCCTCTCGACGCTCGATTTCGTACAAAGTACGAACGGGTGGCGCACCCGTCAAGCGGCCGGACCGTCGAGGTCCGCCTCCTGCTCCGCGAGCGCGGTGAGCCCGTCGAGCAGCAGGTCCATGCCGACCTCGAAGGAGGCCCCGAACCCGTACCCGGGCTGCAGGACGTGGTCGCGCGTGAGCTCGTGGAGCGACGGGTACCGCCCGGCGTCCATGCCCGCGAGGATCTGCTCGGCGACGTCGGCGATGTCGGCGCTGCCGTGGGCGGGCAGCGTCGCCTCCTGCAGGGCGAAGCCGTAGACGTAGCTGTCGAGGACGGCGTAGGCGTGGGCGGTGAGGCGCAGCGAGAGCCCACCGCCGCGCAGGCAGGCGAGCACGGCCTCGTGGTGGTCGAGCGTCGCCTCACCCGGGTTCACCCGCGACTCCAGCAGCGGCACGGCCCAGGGGTGCCGCGCGAGCACCTCGCGGGCCGAGTGGCACCGCACGCGCAGGGCGGCCTGCCACGGCAGGTCGGTGGGCGGGTGGGTGATCTCGGCGAAGACCTGGTCGACGAGGCCGTCGAGGATCGCGTCCTTGCCGGCGACGTAGTGGTAGATCGACATGGGCTTGGTCGACAGCTCCGTGGCCAGGGCCCGGATCGTCAGCCCGTCGACGCCGTCCCGGTCGGCGAGCGCGACCGCCGCCTCGAGGACCCGTGACCGGCTGAGCCCGGTCCGCCCGCGCCGCACCTCGTCCGTGCCTGCCACGTGTGCTCCTCCCGTCGTGCCGTTGACTCTCGTACATAGTACGACTAACGTTCCCGACATTCAGTCGTACAAAGTACGAAGACGAGTTCCGAGGAGCCGAGCATGACGACGCAGCAGTCCCAGCGGCCGACGAGGGCGCCGCGCACGACGGCGGTGCCCACCCGCATGCGTGCCGCCGTGCGGGAGCGGTACGGCCCGCCCGCCACGATCACCTCCCAGGCCCGCCCTGTGCCGTCGCCGGGAGCCGGGCAGGTGCTCGTCGAGGTCCACGCGGCCGGCGTCGACCGGGGCGTCTGGCACCTCGCGACCGGCCTGCCGTACGTCATGCGGCTCGGCACGGGCCTGCGGCGCCCGCGCCAGGCGGTGCTCGGCCTCGACGTCGCCGGGGTCGTCGTCGGCGTCGGTGAGGGCGTCACCCGGCTGGCGGTGGGGGACCGCGTCTTCGGGATCGGGACGGGGACGTGGGCGGAGTACGCCCTCGCCCGCGAGGACAAGCTGAGCCTCGTCCCCGACGGCGTGGACCTCGTCGACGCGGCCGCGGTGCCCGTGTCCGGGGCGACCGCGCTCCAGGCGGTCCACGACGTCGCCCGCGTGCAGCCGGGGCAGCGGGTGCTGGTTCTCGGCGCCTCCGGCGGTGTCGGGAGCTACCTCGTGCAGGTCGCGCGAGCCGCGGGCGCCCACGTGACCGGCGTCGCGAGCGCGAGCAAGCTCGACCTGGTCCGTGACCTCGGCGCGGAGGAGGCGCTCGACCACCGCCGGCACGACCCGCTCGACGGGAGCCGATGCTTCGACGTCGTCCTCGACGTCGGCGGAAGGCGGCCGCTGCGGCACCTGCGCCGCGCACTCACGCCCGACGGGACCCTCGTGATCGTCGGCGGGGAGGGCGGTGACCGCGTCCTCGGTGGGACGGATCGTCAGCTGCGTGCCCTGGTCCTGTCCCTCCTGGTGAAGCAGCGGCTCACCACGTTCGTCGCCGGGGAAGGACGCGCGAGCACCGACCGGCTCGCGGTCATGCTCCGCGACGGCACGGTGCGACCTGCAGTCGGGAGTCGGTACCCGCTGGAGCGGGCCGCCGACGCCCTCACCGACCTCGTCGAGGGCCGGATCCGGGGCAAGGCCGTCGTCGTCGTGCGGGGGGAGGAGCGGTGAGCGCCCTCCGGCAGGCGACCGCCCCGACGGCCCACGCCGCGGGCGAGCTCCGCGACGTCGGCCTCGTCACCTCTCCCCGCGCCGCCGCGCTGTGGGCCGGTGGCAGCTACGCGGCGTTGTTCCTCCTCGCGATCTTCGCGAACTTCGCCGTCGTCGAGCGGCTCGTCGACCCGGCGGACCCCGGCGCGACGCTCACGGCCCTCGCGGGGGAGGCGTCGCTCGTCCGGGCCGCCGTCCTCGCCTTCGGCGTCGTGTTCGTCCTCGACGTCGTCATCGCGTGGGCGCTGTTCGTCGTCCTGCGGCCCGCCGGCCGGGACCGGGCGCTGCTGGCGGCGTGGTCGCGCCTCACGTACACCGCGTTCCTCGGCGTCGCCCTCGTCCCGCTGCTGCTCGCTCTCCAGCTGTCGACCGAGGACGCGTACGCCGACCTCGATCCCGCCACGCGGGAGGCGGCGGTCGGTCTCGCCGTGGACTCCTTCGACCTCCTGTGGCTGACCGGGCTCGCCGTCTTCGGGTTGCACCTCGTCGTGGTCGGGGCCCTCGTCGTGCGCTCGCGCACCGCGCCCCGGCTGCTCGGCGGGCTGCTCGTCGTCGCGGGCGTCGCGTACGTGCTCGACACCGCCGCGCACGTCGTGCTCAGCGACTACGAGCGCTGGGCCGGCCTGCTGCTCCTCGTCGTCGCGGTGCCCTCCGTCGTCGGTGAGCTGTGGCTCACGCTCTGGCTGCTGGTGCGGGCGGGCCGAGACCGCGGGTCCTCAACGGGTGCCCGGCCCTGAGCGGCACGGACCTCGGCGCGCAGCAGCAGCCCGAAGGCGACGAGCAGCGGCAGCGCCCACGCCCAGAACCCCACGCCGAAGCTCATGAGCGCGACGTGGAAGCCGATGGCGGCGAGGTACGCGAGCCGGGTGGCCCGCCCGCCGAGGAGCGCGAGCACCCCGACGGTCGCCTCGAACACCACGAGCAGGCCGATGAACAGCGTGTGACGCGGGACGACGAGGGACTCCCACGTCTCGCGGACGAACGCCGACCACGAGCCGTCCGCGAACCCCGAGTAGTCGACCCCGCTCAGCAGGAAGGCGGTGTTGACCGCCGCCCCGGCCGCCACGTACAGCACGGCGGTCGTCACGCGACCGACGAGCCGCCAGCGCGGCCGGCGGGTCGCGAGGACGCCGCTCACGAGGAGCACGAGGCCGCACACCACCCACGTCGCCGCCAGCAGCGCCATCACCACCGGGTCGTCGCTCACCGTCCGGCACCCCCTCGGCCGATGCTGGGGACGAGCAGGACGAGACCCGCGAGCACGAGCAGGCCGGGCGCGAGGAACCGCAGCTGCAGTGTCGCGACCCCGGCGCTCTCGAGCAGCGCGAGCGCGGCGAGCACGACCATGAGGACACCGAGGACGAGCCGGCCGCGGTGCAGCGGGCGCTCGTCGGGGAACGCGCTCACCGGGTCACCTCCACGGTCCCGAGCCCGACCCGGAGGTCGAGCACCAGCACGGCGTCGGCGTCCGCGTCGGCCGGCACGGCGAGCGACGGGGACAGACCGTCACGGCGCTCGCCGAGCACCGTGACCTCCCCGGTACCGGCCTCCGCCGTCACGTCGACGGCGAGGTCGGCGGGCACGAGGACGCGGATCTCACCGACCCCGACCTCCACCTCCGTGCGGGTCGGTGCCGCCGCGTCCGCCGGGGCCGCCTCGGGCAGGTCACGGAGGTCGAGGACGAGGGTCCCGGCCCCCAGCTCGTATCGCTCCGCCAGCTCGGTGACCGAGGTCGGTCGGTAGCGCCGGTCGCCGGCGCCCCCGTCGGTGACGACGGGGGAGGGCAGGACGACGGTGAGCACGAGGAGCGCGGACAGCACGACGCCGAGGGGCACGAGGCCCCCCGCGTGCCGGGACCGCGAGGTGACGAGGAGCAGGACGCCCACGGCGAGCACGGCGAGGGCGAGGCCGAGCGACCACGGGACGTCGACGGCTCCGAGCTCGTCGGCGACCCACAGCCCGCCGGCGACGACGAGCAGCGCCCCGACCGTCACGGTGGCGACCGGCGTGCCGGTCCGCTCGCAGGTCGGCGCGCCGGTCGTCACGGGCCCGCTCACCGCCGGCTCGCGATCACGAGGACGGCCACCCCTGCCGACAGCAGGAGCGCGGCCCCGAGCAGCGACGAGGCCTGCGGCAGGATTTGCCCCACGAGCGCGAGCGTCCCGGCGACGACGAGGACCGCCCCGACGGCGACGCCGGTGTCGTGGCGGCTCATCGACGTCGCGCGGCCGAGGACGTGCCAGGCTCCTCGACCGGGATGACGAGCGCTCCCACCACGTACAGCAGCAGTCCCGACCCCCCGAACAGGGCGAGGAGCACGAACCCGACCCGGACGACCACCGGGTCGACCCCGAGGTAGCGGGCGAGCCCGGCCGCGACCCCGAGGACGGCGCGACCGTCGCGGGGCCGCCGCAGGACCGGCTACGGTCCCGGGCCGGGCGGGGCGTGCCCGTCACGGTGGGGGGTCGGTGGGGGGATCGGCGGAGTCGGTACGCGCTCGCTCATGGGACACCTCCCGGGTGCACCCCGAGCCTGCTCGCGCACGCTGCCCGCCGCGAGGGACCTTGGTCCCCGGTGGCAGGATCGGGCGATGGACCTCGAGACCTTCCTCGCCCACGTCGACCGCGGCGGGCGGCTGGTGGGGGGCTCCGAGCACCACCGCTTCATGCACGCCGCCGCGCAGGAGGCGCTGGGCACCGTCGCCGAGCTCAACTCCGGCTACCGCAGCGAGGACGAGGTCCGCGCTCTCCTGTCCCGGCTCACCGGGACGACGGTCGACGCCTCGGTCGTGGTCTTCCCGCCCTTCTACAGCGAGTTCGGCAAGAACCTGCGGTTCGGCCGCGACGTCTTCGTCAACATGGGGTGCCGGTTCCAGGACACCGGCGGGATCACGATCGAGGACGGCGCCCTCATCGGGCACGGCTGCACCCTCACGACGCTCGACCACGACATGGACCCCGAGCGCCGCGCCGACATGCTGCCCCGCGCCGTCGTCGTCGGCCGGGGGGCCTGGCTCGGCGCCGGCGTGACGGTCGTCCCAGGCGTGAGGATCGGCCACGGGGCGGTCGTCGGGGCGGGAGCCGTCGTGACGAGGGACGTGCCGCCCGACACCGTGGTGGCGGGGGTCCCGGCCCGCGTCATCCGGCCGACCGGCTTCACGACCCCGCCGTAGTCGCGCACCTCGGCGACCCGGAGGGGGCGCGGGAGCCGCAGCGCGTGCCCCGGCTGTGCGCACCGTCACACCTGCGTCGGACGTGGGCGTCGTCACGTCGCCTGTCGCGACGGATCGGGCCGGGCTAGCGTCCGGGACCTACCGCGGAACGGCCTGCGGCGGACCACGAGGGGGTGGCGATGGCGACGGACGACGAGCCCGCCGTGCCCGTGTTCTTCCTCTCGGACTCCACCGGCATCAGCGCCGAGACCATGGGCAACGCCCTCCTCATCCAGTTCCCCGACGTCCGGTTCGAGCGCACCCTCATCCCCTTCATCCGCACCGTCGAGCAGGCGCGCGAGGTGGTCGCGACCCTCGACGCGGCGATGGACGGCCCCGTGCCGCCGCTGGTCTTCACGACCGCGGCCGAGGACGACGTCCGCCTCGCGCTGCACGGCACTCGCGCGCCGGTCATCGACTTCTTCGACCTCCACATGTCGCGGGTCGAGGAGATCCTCGGCAGGCGCGGGGTCCGGGAGCCGTCCCGGCTGCACGGGGTCGGCGACATCGTCCGCTACAACACGCGGATGGCGGCGGTCGAGTTCACGATCGAGCACGACGACGGCCAGAGCTCACGCGCCATGGAGCGAGCCGACGTCGTGCTCCTCGCCCCCAGCCGGTGCGGCAAGACCCCGACGAGCATGTACCTCGCCCTGCAGCACGGGCTGTTCGTCGCGAACTACCCGCTCGTCGACGAGGACCTCGAGTCCGACGACCTGCCGAGGCCGGTCCGCGACATCGGGGACCGCTGCGTCGGCATCACGACGACCGTGGACCGGCTCGCCCGGGTGCGCAGCGAGCGCCGTCCCGGCTCCCGCTACGCCTCACCCGAGCAGTGCCGGTGGGAGCTGCGGCGTGCTGAGGCGCTGTACCGCCGCCACCGCCTGCCCGTCATCGACTCCGCCGCGAAGAGCGTCGAGGAGATGTCCGCTCTCATCGTCCAGCTCCACAAGGCCCGCACCTCGCACAGCCGTCCTAAGGGAGGAACCGCATGAGCCCGACCCCCACCGTCCGCTGGTTCGCCGAGCTCGGCATGGGCGACGTGGAGGAGGTCGGCGGCAAGAACGCGTCGCTGGGGGAGATGGTGTCGCACCTCGCGGACCTCGGCGTGCGGGTGCCCGACGGGTTCGCGACCACGGCGACGGCCTACCGGCGCTTCCTCGCCGACACGGGGCTTGCCGAGCGGATCGACGGCCTGCTCGACGGCCTCGACACCGACGACACCCGTCGCCTCGCCGAGGTCGGTGCCGAGATCCGGCAGGCGATCGCCGAGCAACCGTTCCCCGCCGACCTCGAGAGCGACGTCCGGGCGGCCTTCGAGCGCCTCGTCGCGGCGAGCAGCGGCCCGGACGGGCACGAGCCGTCGTTCGCCGTCCGCTCCTCGGCGACCGCCGAGGACCTGCCGGACGCGAGCTTCGCCGGGCAGCAGGAGACGTTCCTCAACGTGCGCGGGATCGACGCGGTGCTGCACGCGATCCGCGAGGTGTTCGCCTCGCTGTACAACGACCGGGCGATCTCCTACCGGGTCCACCACGACTTCGACCACGCCGCCGTCGCGCTGTCCGCGGGCGTGCAGCGCATGGTCCGCTCCGACGTCGGCTCCTCCGGCGTCATGTTCACGATGGACACCGAGTCCGGCTTCCGCGACGCGGTCTTCGTCACCTCCGCCTACGGCCTCGGAGAGGGTGTCGTGCAGGGCGCCGTCAACCCCGACGAGTTCTACGTCTACAAGCCCGCGCTGCGAGCCGGGCGGCCCGCGATCCTCAAGCGGGGCGTCGGGGCCAAGGCGACGAAGATGGTCTACACCGCGACCGCCGAGGTCGGCCGGACGACGGAGTTCGTCGACGTCGACCCGACCGAGCGGCGTCGTCTCAGCCTCACCGACGACGAGGTCACCGAGCTGGCCCGGCACGCCCTCACGATCGAGGAGCACTACGGGCGTCCGATGGACATCGAGTGGGGCAAGGACGGTGTCGACGGGCTGCTGTACGTCCTGCAGGCCCGGCCGGAGACCGTGCAGTCCCGTGCGACCGGCACCCTCGAGCGCTACCGGATGCCACGGGAGGCCTCCTCCGCCGACGTCCTCGTCGAGGGCCGTGCCATCGGCCAGCGGATCGGCGCCGGCGCGGTGCGGGTCCTCGCCTCCCTCGACGACATGCACGACTTCGCCACGGGCGACGTGCTCGTCGCCTCCATGACGGACCCCGACTGGGAGCCCATCATGAAGCGGGCCTCGGCGATCGTCACCGACCGCGGCGGGCGCACGTGCCACGCCGCGATCATCGCGCGCGAGCTCGGCATCCCCGCCGTCGTCGGCACCGGCAGCGCGACGCGCGACCTCACCGACGGCCGGGAGGTCACCGTCTCGTGCGCGGAGGGCGACACCGGCCTCGTCTACGACGGGCGGCTCGAGTTCGACGTCGAGCGCACCGAGCTCGACGCCATGCCCGACGTCCCCGTCAAGATCATGATGAACGTCGGGACGCCCGAGCAGGCCTTCGCGTTCTCGCGCCTGCCGCACTCCGGCGTCGGCCTCGCCCGGCTGGAGTTCATCATCAACCGCCAGATCGGCATCCACCCCAGGGCCCTGCTCGACCTCGCCGCCGACCCGGGTTCGCTACCGGGCGACCTGCGCGCGGAGGTCGAGGAGCTCATCGCCGCCTACGACGGGCCGCGGGAGTTCTTCGTCCAGCGGGTCGCGGAGGGCGTCGCGACGATCGCGGCGGCGTTCGCGCCCGAGCCGGTCATCGTGCGGCTGAGCGACTTCAAGTCCAACGAGTACGCCAACCTCGTCGGTGGTCCCCGGTACGAGCCGGAGGAGGAGAACCCGATGATCGGCTACCGCGGGGCCTCGCGGTACCTGTCACCGGACTTCGCCGACTGCTTCGCCATGGAGTGCGAGGCGCTGCGGTACGTCCGCGACGAGATGGGCCTGACGAACGTCCGCGTCATGATCCCCTTCGTCCGGACGCTGAAGGAGGCCGAGGGCGTCATCGACCTGCTCGCCGCCCACGGCCTGCGCCGCGGCGAGAACGACCTCCAGGTCGTCATGATGTGCGAGGTCCCGTCGAACGCCGTCATCGCCGAGCAGTTCCTCGAGCACGTCGACGGCTTCTCCATCGGCTCCAACGACATGACGCAGCTGACCCTGGGCCTGGACCGCGACTCCGCCCAGGTCGCCGACGGCTTCGACGAGCGCGACCCCGCCGTCCTCCACATGCTCCGCCTCGCCATCGAGGCGTGCCGGGCGAAGGGCAAGTACGTCGGCATCTGCGGCCAGGGCCCCTCCGACCACCCCGACCTCGCCGACTGGCTCCTCGAGCAGGGCATCGAGTCGATGTCCCTCAACCCCGACACCGTCGTCGACACGTGGCTGCGCCTCGCCGGTGCCCGTGCCACGGTGGGACGAGGAGGAGAAGGGACGGACGGACCATGACACGCAGCCGCTTCCGCAGCCACCCGGGCCAGGTGCTCCGCATCCCGTCGAACTTCTGAGCCGCCGTATCAGCGGCCGCGCGACCTCCCTCCTGCCTCGCGTGACGCCAGGACCGCCCCGGCGACCGGCGAGGAGGAACGACATGAGCGAGCACGCACAGACCTGCTGGTTCGTCCCCCCGTACGTGCAGAAGGAGGTCGTGGGCGAGGGCAGGACGACCGCCGACGACAGCGAGCAGCTCCGCCTGGCGGACGACGCGCGCACCCGGCGGGCGCAGGCCATCGCCGCCGTCGGCGGGACGACGGGGCCGGCGGCCGGGACGGAGGGTGAGCGAGCCGCCCCACCGAGCACGGGCACGTCGCGCCGCGAGGTGTACGACTGCGAGTCGACGACCGTCCAGCGCAAGCGGCTGGTGCGCGCCGAGGGCGACCGGGAGACCGACGACGCGGACTCCCTCAACGCCTACGACAACGCCGGCATCGTGCGGTCGTTCTTCGCCGACCGGCTGGGGCGGGAGTCCATCGACAACCGGGCGCTCGACCTCGTCCTCAACGTCCACTTCGACGTCGAGTTCAACAACGCCTTCTGGGACGGCGACGAGATGACCTTCGGCGACGGCGACGGCGTGATCTTCTCCGGGTTCGCCCGCTCCCTCGACGTCGTCGCGCACGAGCTCGCGCACGGCGTCACCCAGTTCACGTCGGGTCTCGTCTACCAGGGCGAGTCCGGGGCGCTCAACGAGCACTTCAGCGACGTCTTCGGTGCCGCCATCACCCAGTGGCACACCGGCGAGAGCCCGAGCGAGGCCGACTGGCTCATCGGCGACGAGATCATGGGACCGGACCTCTACGGTGAGGCGCTGCGGTCCATGGCCCACCCCGGGACCGCGTACGACAACCCCGTGCTCGGCACGGACCCCCAGCCGGCGCACTACACCGACCGCTACACCGGCAGCGGCGACAACGGCGGGGTCCACATCAACTCCGGGATCCCCAACCGGGCGTTCTACCTCGCGGCCACCGAGCTCGGCGACACCTTCGAGGCCACGCGCATCTGGTACCACGCCCTGCAGGCCCTCCCCCCGGACGCGACGTTCGCGCAGGCGGCCGAGCAGGTCGCGACGTCCGCCCGCATCCTCGTGAAGTCCGGGGCCGTGCCGAAGGGTGCGACGCAGATCGTGCGGAGCGCCTGGCGTGCCGTCGGGGTGGGCTGAGGCGGGCGTGGCCGACGACACGGTCCGGTTCGAGGTCGAGGGCGGGTACACCGGCCAGGCTCGGGCTCTCACGGTGCACCCGGACGGCACGGCCGAGGTCGAGGTGAGCGGGCACCGCTCCACCGGGCGGCTCCCCGCCTCGACCGTGGCCGAGCTGACCGCGGCCCTCGACCGCGCCGGCGGGCTCGACGCCGTCGTCCCGGGCGCCGGCACGCCCCCCGGGGCGGACCGGCAGCGGTACACGCTCACGTACCGCGGGGCGACGGCCGTCGCACACGACGGTGCCGTGCCCGACAGGCTGCAGGAGGCCGTGCGGCTCCTCCGGCAGGCGATGACGAGCCTGCGGCGCTGACGGGCGCCGCTGCGGTCCGTGTCCGGTCGGCGCTGGTCCGCGCGGGCGGACCGGCGCGCCGGGTCTCACCCCGCGTCGCCCGGTGGGTCACCATGGGTGACATGGCGCAGGTGCTCGCCGGGCTGCTGGTCGCGGCAGGGATCGCCCTCGCCGCGCTCGCGCTGTCGGTCGCCCGGCGCGAGCGGCAGCCGGCGGGGCGGCCGCTCGCCGTCCTGCTGCTCGCTGCGGCGTGGTGGGGGGTGGCGGGCGCGGTCGAGCTGAGCGTCGCGGACCCCGCCGCCCGGGTGCTGTGGGGCGACCTCAAGTACGTCGGCATCGTCCTCGTGCCGCCGTCCTTCCTCCTGTTCGTCCTCTACTTCACCGGCCGCGGCACGTGGGTGACCCGCCGCACGGTCGCGCTCCTCGCCGTCGAGCCCGTCCTCCTCCTCACCGCGCTCGCCGTCCCGCGGACCCACGACCTCGTCCGCTACCTGCCGGCCGACGAGGTGGGCGAGGCCCTGCCGGTCGTGGCGACGGGACCGCTGTTCGTCGTCCACGCCGTCTACGGCTACGTCGTCGTCCTCGTCGCCCTCGTGACGTTCCTGCGGGGCCTGGTCCGCACGAGCCGGGCCTACCGGCGGCTGTCGTGGGAGCTCGGGGTCGCCGCGGTCGTGCCGTGGCTGGCGAACGTCCTCTTCATCGCCGAGGTCGGAATCTTCGCCCTCGTCGACCTCACGCCGTTCCTCTTCGTCCTCACCGGTGGAGTGCTCGTCCAGGGTCTGCTGCACGGGCGGCGGCTGTCGCTGGCCCGGGTCGCGCGCGACGTCGTCGTCGACGGCATGGCGGACGGGGTCGTCGTCGTCGACGCCTTCCACCGCGTCGTCGAGGTCAACCGCGCCGCGCGCACCCTCCTGCGTGCGGAGCGGCTCCTCGGTGCCCCGGTCGACGCCCTCCTGCCGGGCGACGACGACCACGTGACGCTGGCGGACGACGACGGCTCCCGTCGGGACGTCGAGGTGCGTCGCTCTCCCCTGCTCGACCGGTCAGGTGCGGAGGTCGGGGAGGTCCTCGTCCTCCGTGACGTCACGGAGCGGCTGGCGGCGCGGCGCCGCGTCGACGCGCTGCTCGAGGAACGCACGCGGGTGGCCGCCGCGCTGCAGACCGCGCTGCTCCCGCCCCAGCTGCCCGAGGTGCCGGGGCTCGCGGTCGCCGCGCTCTACCAGCCCTCCGGCGAGGGGCGGGAGATCGGCGGGGACTTCTACGAGCTCTTCCCCCTCGCGGACGGGGCCTGGTGCGCCGTCCTCGGCGACGTCGCGGGGAAGGGCGCGGCCGCGGCGGCGGTCACCGCGCGGGTGCGCTTCACCCTTCGTGCCCTGGCCGCGCGCGGCGCGCCGGCGGAGGACGTCCTTCGCGGCGTCAACGCCGCCGTCGTCGAGGCGGGCGACCCGGAGCGCTTCTGCACCCTCGCCCACCTCGTCCTGCGCCCGCACGAGGCGGGGGTGAGCGTGCAGCTCGTCCTCGCCGGGCACCTGCCCCCGCTCGTGCGACGCCGTGACGGGCGGGTGTCGGGCGCGGGGTCGCCGGGGACGGCGCTCGGGCTCGTCGCGGACCCGGACCTGTCCGTGGTGGCCCTCGAGCTCGCGCCCGGCGAGGCCGTCTGCCTGTTCACGGACGGCCTCGTGGAGGCGAGGGACGCCGACGGCCGCCAGCTCGGGGCCGAGGGCGTGGCGGCGGCCCTCGCGGCCGCCGACCCGAGCGCCCCGGACGACGTCGTCGCCGGGCTCGCGGCAGTCGCCCGGCAGTGGCACGGCGGCCACCTCGACGACGACCTCGCGGTCCTCCTCATGGTCGCCGCGGACGGGGCGGGGCGAGGGGACGCTCAGCGGGGCCGGTAGGCGGCGTCCTGGTCCCTCTCGCGGGCGACCCGCACGCCGAAGGTGTACGCGAGCCTCCCGCCGAGCCAGCCCCCGAGGCCGAGCACGAGGACCCCGGCGACCGAGAGCCCGAACGCCAGGTCGGACACCTCGTCGAGGCCGCCCTGGAGGAAGCGGATCCCCGCGCTGAATCCGAGGAGCGCCGTCGCGACCGTGTTGACCGCGGCGTGCGTCACCGCCGTCCGGCTGGCGGACGTGCCGTCCGGGATCGTCGCGAGGTCCATCCCGCCGAGGATCCCGGCCACGACGGCGCCGACGACGCCGATCACGAGCAACCAGGCCGCCGCGAAGGCAGCGCCGACGGCGTCGACCAGCTCCAGTCGCGCGCCGAGGTCGAAGAGGAGGCTGGTGACGAAGGCGCCGATCGGTAGCGTGACGACGACCGGGTGGAAGGGGTGGCCGTAGGGCCCGGCGAGCCGGTTCCACGGTCGCTTGCTCGGCACGTGCTCGGTCCCGGCGGCGGCGTCGGCGCTGGTGGCGGGTGTGCCGCCCCGGTGGGCGCGTTCGTCGTCAGGGGTGGAGGTGGGGGTCGAGCGGTGGGCGGTCACGGCGGCTCCCGGGTCCGGTCGGCGGTCGCTGTACGAGCGCGGGTACCCACCCGGTGACGGGGCATTCGGGCGCCGCGTCCGGGCACCGGGCCGATGCCGCGGCCGCGGTTCGCGTGTCGGGTGGACCAGGAGGGGTAGGACTGGGAGGACCGGCACGCGAGCGACGGGAGGTCGACATGCCCCGGCCAGCCGAACGGCCCGACCACCGGCGCCTGCTCGAGCTCGCCCGTGCCGACGACGACGGAGCCGTCCGCCTGCTCGTCGAGGACCTGGACCGCGAGGTCGCCCTCGAGGAGCTCCGCACGGCGCTGGAGGAGATCTCGGAGCAGCACGACCACGTGCTCGCCCTCTCGCAGGACCTCGCCGAGCGGCGCCGCTGGGTCGAGCGCATGACGGCGGGGCTGCCGCTGCCGGTCGTCGTCACCGACGCCGGGGGCCTCGTCGTGGAAGCCAACGCGCGGATGTCGACGCTCCTCGTCGTGCCGCTGCACCGCCTGCTCGGCAAGCCGCTCGTCAGCTTCGTCGCACCCGACGACCGCGCCCGCCTCGCCGGGTCCTGGCACCGGCTCGTGGCCGACGGGGACCGGCACAGCATCGCCTTGCGTCTCCTCGGCCGCGACGAGCGGGAGACGCCCGTCGTGCTGGTCGGGCTCCCCGACACCCACGAGCGGACCCGCTGGTTCGCGTTCGCCGACCAGGACGCCCCGAGCGCGACCGGCCGCACCCTCGACCTCGCGCACGTCGTGTCGGAGATCATGCAGCTGCCGCAGGCGTACGGCACCGACCACACGCGCGCCCTGCTGCATTCGGCCGTCTCGTTCGTCACCCCGCTCCTGCCCGCCGCGGCCGGCGCCAGCCTCGCCCTCGGCCCCCCGGAGCGACCGCTCCTGCAGGCCAGCGACAGCGCGTTCGCGCAACGGGTCGACGGGCTCGAGGTCATGCTCGAGGAGGGCCCGTGCGTCGACGCGTTCCGTGGCGAGGACCTCGTGGTGAGCGAGGACGTGCCGCGCGACGCCCGCTGGCCCCGCCTCGCCGACCGCGCCCGCGAGGTGGGTCTCGCCTCCGTCGTCGCGGCCCCCGTCCAGGTCGCGGACCGGACCGTCGGCGTGCTCAACGTCTACGGCGCACGGGACACCGAGGGCGAGGACGGCCTCGCGGACGAGCGGGACATCGCTGTCGTCCGGCTCATGGCGGCGAGCCTGGGCGGGCTCGTCGCGGTCGTCCACGAGCGGACGGAGCTCGTCGAGACACGGACACAGCTCGAGGCGGCCCTGCGGTCCCGCCCCGTCATCGACCAGGCGAAGGGCATCCTCATGCTGACGTACGGCTGCACCCCGGACGAGGCCTTCGACCGTCTCGTCGCCGCCAGCCGGCACCGCAACGTCAAGCTGCGGCACCTCGCGGAACGGGTCGTCGCCGACCCCGCCTCCGCCGCGGACGAGCTGTGACCTCGGACGCGGACACGCGCTCGGCAGCCGGGCGGCGCGACACCGTCGTCGTCGGCGCGAGCGCCGGTGGCGTCGAGGCCCTGCGGACGCTCGTCGCCGGCCTGCCGGAGGACTTCCCCGCGGCGCTCCTCGTGGTCCTCCACGTCCCCCAGGACAGCCCCAACGCGCTCGCCGCCATCCTCGACCGCTCCGGTCCGCTCCCGGTCGGCACCGCCCGCGACGGCGACCGGCTGCGCCGCGGCCGCGTCCTCGTCGCCCCCGGCGGGTACCACCTGCTGGTGCGGGACGGGGAGGTCCGGCTGTCACGGGGGCCGACGGAGAACGGCCACCGCCCGTCCGTCGACGCGCTCTTCCGGTCCGCGGCGCTGGCCCGCGGGCCCCTTGCCGTCGCGGTCGTCCTGTCCGGCACGCTCGACGACGGGACCTCCGGGCTGGCGGCGGTCCGCTCGGCCGGGGGCGTCGCCGTGGTGCAGGACCCCGACGACGCCGTCTACCCCGGCATGCCCCGCAGCGCCCTCGCCGCCGTCGGCGCGGACCACGTCGTGCCCGTCGCCGGCATGCCCGCCCTGCTCGACCGGCTCGTGCGCGAGCCGCGTCCCGACACCGAGGACCCGCGGGACCGCCCCGACCGGATCGATGACCCCGACCACCCCGACCACCACCCCCACCTCGTCGCCCTGGAGGACGCGATGGCCGATCTCGACCCCGACGCGCTCTCCGGCCCGCTCCGCCCGGGCACCCCGGCCCCGTACTCGTGCCCCGACTGCAACGGGACGTTGTTCCGGCTCGAGCCGGAGGGCGCCGACCTCCTGCGGTTCCGGTGCCGGGTGGGGCACGCGTGGACCGCCGGCAGCCTCGCCGCCGAGCAGGCGGGCAGCCACGAGACGGCCCTGTGGACGGCGCTGCGCAGCCTGGAGGAGCGCTCGGCGCTCCACCACGAGCTCGCGACGCGAGCCGCCGCCCGGGGGCACGCGGTGTCCGCCGCCCAGTTCCGCGGGACCGCCGAGGAGGCGGGCCGTGCGGCGACCGCGATCCGCACGCTCGTCGCCCGCGGGACGGACCCCACCGGCGACCCCACCGGCGACCACGAGGGTGACGGCGCGGGGGGTCCGGCCCACGCCGCCGCTGGCTAACCTCAGGGGATGGGCGACGGGGACGCGGGACAGGAGACCGAGGGGACACGACCCGACGGCTCCGACGAGCCCGCGGTCGCCCCCGAGGACGGGGCCGCGCTCGACGCGCTCCTCGTCCACATCCGGGAGGCGCGGGGGTTCGACTTCACCGGCTACAAGCGCGCGAGCCTCGAGCGCCGGCTGCAGCGCCGGATGAGCGTCGTGGGCTCGACGTCGTACGAGGACTACCTCGACCGCCTCCTCCTCGACCGCGACGAGTTCACCGCGCTCTTCGACACCCTCCTCATCAACGTCACGAGCTTCTTCCGTGACACCGAGGCGTGGCAGTACCTCACCGAGTCCGTCGTGCCGGACCTGCTCGCCCGCAAGCCGACCGGGCCCCTGCGCTTCTGGAGCGCCGGCTGCGCGACCGGGCAGGAGCCGTACAGCCTCGCGATGGTCCTCGCCGACCACCTCGGCGTCGAGGAGCTGCGGGACCGGGTCAAGATCTACGCGACCGACGTCGACGAGGACGCCCTCGCCCAGGCACGGGCCGCCTCGTACCACGAGCGGGAGCTCGCCGGGCTCCCGGCGTCCGCCGCCCGCTACCTCGAGCCGGGGACACGCCGGGGCCTGCGCTCGCTGCTGCCCGACGTCCGCCGCTCCGTGATCTTCGGTCGCAACGACCTCGTGCAGGACGCCCCCATCTCCCACGTCGACCTCCTGCTGTGCCGCAACACCCTCATGTACCTCACGGCCCAGACGCAGGACGTCGTGCTGCGCCGGCTCCACTTCGCCCTGGAGCCGCACGGGGTGCTGTTCCTCGGCAAGGCGGAGATGCTGCTGAGCCACGGCTCCCTGTTCGCGCCGCTGGAGATCAAGCGGCGCTTCTTCCGCAAGGTCGACGACGGGCAGCGGGTGCGGACGGCACCCCCCGGTCCCGCGGCGGCGGACGCCGCGTCCTACGCCCCGCTGCAGCGCGACCTCGTGACGGAGGCGATGCTCGCCTCACCGACCGCGCAGGTCGTCCTCGACCGCGAGGGCCGCCTCGTCGTGACGAACTTCCGCGCCGACGTCCTGTTCTCCCTCGCCTCCCGCGACATCGGGCAGCCGTTCGCCGACCTGCCCCTGTCGTACCGGCCGGTGGAGCTCGGTCCGGTCGTCGCCCAGGCGACGCGCGAGCGCCGTGCCGTGCGGGTGCCCGACGTCGACCACGTCCGCGCAGGCGGTGAACGGCTCCGGCTCGACGTCCAGGCCGTCCCGCTGCTCGACGGCGACGGGCAGCTGCTCGGGGTCAGCGTCGTCTTCGAGGACGTCACGACCCAGCGGCAGCTGCAGACCGAGCTGGAGCACGCCAACCGGCAGCTCGGCCTCGCCTACGAGGAGCTGCAGTCGAGCAACGAGGAGCTCGAGACGACGAACGAGGAGCTCCAGTCGACCGTCGAGGAGCTGGAGACGACGAACGAGGAGCTCCAGTCCACGAACGAGGAGCTGGAGACGATGAACGAGGAGCTGCAGTCGATGAACGACGAGCTCCACGTCACCAACCAGTCGCTGCAGGAACGGACCGAGGAGATCGAGGAGCTCAACGGCTTCATGGGTGCCGTCCTGTCGAGCCTGCCCGCCGGCGTCGCCGTCGTCGACGGCGACCTGCGCGTGACGGCGTGGAACGAGCGGGCGGAGGACCTGTGGGGAGTCCGCCGGCACGAGGCCGTCGGCCAGCACCTGCTCGCGCTCGACATCGGCCTCCCGCTCGACGCCCTGCGCTCGATGGTGCGTGACCGCCTCGACCCCGACGGCGGCGAGGCGCACCCCCCCGGTCCGCCGGCTCGGGACGCGGGCGCGGTCACGACCCTCGACGCCGTCAACCGCCGCGGCCGTCCGGTCCGCGTGCAGGTGACCGTCACGCCGCTGCGCAACGCCCCCGATCAGCCGGCCGGCGCGGTCGTCGTCATGGACGTCGTCGGCTAGGAGCCGCCGGCCCGTACACTCGGGGAGTCGCCCCGGGCAGCCGACGATGCGGGGTGACGGTCGACGGCGCCCCGCGGGGCGCACGGGCCCGCCCACGCGGGTCTCGACCACACCGGGACGGCACCGCCTCGACGTGCGACGCCGTGTGACCGGACGCACGACCGCGGGGCGCCACGGGCGCCGGAGGAGGACCGACGTGGCTCGACGAGGCCAGCAGCGCGACGGTCGCGGGGGCACCGCGACCCGCGAGCGGCGACCCCGTGACGAGGAGGGGATCATCCCGCAGCTCGCGCGCGCGGTGCGCGAGGTCGAGGCCGCCGCGCGCCGCGGCCGCCTCCGCCCCTCCGCGCGCACGACGTTCCAGGTCGTCGCCCTCCTCGTGCGCGAGGAGCGCGCACGGGTCAAGGCCGACACGACCGAGGGGGAGGCCTGGCGCACCGAGCAGCTCAAGCGCCTCGACGGGGTCGCCACGATCCTCGCGAAGACCGCCGCCCTCGACACGTCCGTCATCCCGCTGCTCGGCGACGACGCGGAGGTCACCGAGGACGCCCGCATCCTCCGCCGCGAGATGTACGAGGCGGCGGGGCTCGAGCCGCTCCCGCTGCCCGGCGACCGGCGCCGCGGCGGACGCCCCGGGCCGGCGCGGGACGCCGACGACGGCGCCGCGGACGAGGAGGAGGACCGGCGGCCCGTCCCGCCGTCCGTGGTCGCCCGGCAGCTGGCCAACCCGTTCCTCGAGCCGGACCACGAGGCCGCGGAGCGACGTCGGCCCGTCGTCGGCCGGCTCAGCAGCTGGGAGCTCCTCGGGCCGCTGTTCCGCGCCTTCGAGGAGGGCGGTGCGTCCTCGTGCATGGACCTGCCCGACCCGGCGGCCGTCGCCACCCCCGACGGCCTCGAGCTCATGCCCCACCAGGCGCGGGTCGTCGCCGCCGCACGCGCAGGGCACCGCGAGTTCCTCCTCGCCGACGAGCCCGGTCTCGGCAAGACGGCGCAGGCGCTGCTCGCCGCGCAGGTCGCCGACGCCTACCCCCTGCTCGCGGTCGTGCCGAACGTCGTGAAGACGAGCTGGGCCCGGGAGGCGCGGCTGTGGACGCCGCAGCACGCCGTCACCGTCGTGCACGGCGACGGGGAGGACGTCGACGGCTTCGCCGACATCGTCGTCGTCAACTACGACATCCTCGACCGGCACGTCGACTGGCTCGCCGACATCGGGCTGCGCGGCATGGTCGTCGACGAGGCGCACTTCATCAAGAACAAGACCTCGCAGCGCTCGCAGCACGTCCTCCACCTCGCCGAACGCATCCGCGCGCGCATCATGCGCCCCCTCGTCATGGCCCTCACGGGCACGCCGCTCATCAACGACGTCGAGGACTTCCACGCCATCTGGGAGCTGCTCGGCTGGATCGACGACAAGAAGCCCCTCGGCCCGCTCATGCGGGCGCTGGAGGACACGGGCCTCACCCCCGCCGACCGGGCGTTCTACCCCGCCGCCCGCACCGCCGTCATCGACCTCGGCATCGTGCGCCGGCGCAAGGTCGACGTGGCCGCGGACATCCCCGCCCGCCGCGTCGCCGACCTGCCGGTCGAGCTCGACGACGACGCCACCCGCGACATCCGGGACGCCGAGCGCCGTCTCGCCCGCCGCCTCGTGCGCCGCTACGACGCCGCGCTCGCCGCCCGGCTCGGGGAGGGCGTCGACGTCGCGGGCCTGCCCGTCGACCGCGGCCTGGTCCGCCAGGTCGCCGGCTGGGAGCGCGAGGGGGCCGACGAGACCGCCGGGGAGAACGTCTTCGCCCTCATGCGGCGCATCGGCCGCGCGAAGGCGGGTCTCGCCGCGGACTACGCCGCGCAGCTGTCGCACAACGTCGGCAAGGTCGTGTTCTTCGCCAAGCACGTCGACGTCATGGACGCCGCCGAGCAGACGTTCGCGCGCCGGGGGATCCGGTACTCCTCGGTCCGGGGTGACCAGACCCGCACGGCCCGTCAGGAGGCCGTCGACGCGTTCGTCCAGGACCCGGACGTCGCGGTCGCGGTCTGCTCGCTGACGGCCGCCGGGGTCGGGCTCAACCTGCAGGTGGCCTCCGACGTCGTCCTCGCCGAGCTGTCGTGGACCGCGGCGGAGCAGACCCAGGCGATCGACCGGGTCCACCGCATCGGTCAGGACCGGCCGGTCACGGCGTGGCGCGTCATCGCGTCGCAGACCGTCGACACCCGCGTCGCCGAGCTCATCGACAGCAAGGCCGGGCTCGCGGCGCGGGCGCTCGACGGGTCCGACGCGGAGGTCGCGGCGGCCGTCGACGTCCAGCTCGAGGCGCTCGTCAGCCTGCTCACCCGGGAGCTGGAGGAGCGCGCCGCCTGAGCTACCCCGCCGCCTCGAGGACGGCGCGCAGGCGACGCAGGTCCTGCGCCGTCGAGCGCGCCACCGCGCGGGCGAGCAGCGGCGTGGCGACCCGCGAGAGACCCTCCGGTCGCCCCCGGTTGCGCAGCGTCATGCGGGTCGCGCCCGGGGCGGCGTCCGCCCACGTGTACGTCGTCTCCATCGGGAAGGGTCCGTCGGCGGTCCGCATGACGAACCGCTCGTGCGGCACCCACTCCACGACCTCGTACGTGTACTCGAGCGTGCGGCCGAGGAAGTGCGCGACGAAGGCGAGCCGAGAGCCGACCTCGAGCGGCGCGGGTGTGAGATGCCGCACGTCCCGTATCCGGGCGTACCAGCGCGTGACGGAGGCGGGGTCGACGGCGAAGTCCGCCACGACGGGGCGGGGACGGGCGACGACGACCTCGCTCGCGACGTCGATGCGGTCCGTGACCACGGGAGCAGCGTAGGCCCGTCGTCCACAGCCGGGGAGGTGGTTGTCGCGACCACCTCTTGAGGTCAAGTATCGTCGTTACCGATCCGAGACACAGTGGGTCCCCTTCCCGCACCCCTGGACTGCGTCCCGCACTCCACCGAACTGCCAGTACCCCCTGCCGTTAGGACCGAAACACGTGCTGTCCCGCCCCTCCCGCCCCGTCCTCGCTGCCCTGACGGCCCTCGCGGTCCTCGGCGCGCCCGCGACCGCGGTCCTCGCGGCTCCCGCGCACGCCACCGTCACCGAGTCGCGCGAGGAGGTCGAGGCGGCGAAGGAGGAGGTCGCACAGCTCGGCCGGGAGGTCGAGGCGGCGTCCGCCGAGTACACCGAGGTCGAGAAGCGCCTCGAGGAGCAGCGGGCGCGGGTCGAGTCCGCACAGGCGAACGTCGAGGAGCAGTCCGCCCGCATCGCGGACATGGAGGACCAGCTCGTCGTCCTCGCCGTCGAGACGTACAAGCGGGGCGGTATCGACCCCAAGCTCGAGCTCCTCGCGACCGGTGACCTCAGCATCAACGAGTCCACCGACACCCTCGGGGTGGTCGCGGGTCGCAAGAGCGCGTCCCTCGGGTCCCTCCGCGACGCCCAGCTGGAGCTGCGGCGCCTGCGCCACACCGCGCAGCAGGAGCTCTCCGAGGTCGAGGCTCTCGAGGCGGACCTCGCCGAGCGGCGGGCCGCGATCGAGGCCAAGCTCGAGGGGGCGAAGGACGCACTCGCGGTCGCCGAGCGCGAGCACCAGGAGCGGGTCGCCGCCGCCGAGGCGCGCGCGGCCGACCAGGCCTCGCGCAGCGGCCGCGCCGCGATCACCACCGACCTCACGAGCGGGGGGCGCTTCGCGGTCCCCACCCCCGGACCGATGACGTCCCCGTTCGGCTACCGGGTCCACCCGGTGTACGGCGACCGCCGCCTCCACAAGGGCATGGACATCGGTGCGTCGTGCGGCACCCCGGTCGTCGCCGCGGAGAGCGGTGTCGTGCAGTCGGCCAGCTGGAACGGCAGCTACGGCAACATCGTCGTGGTCGACCACGGCGGCGGTCTCAGCACCGCCTACGCGCACCTGCAGGGTGCGGCGAAGTCCGGCGGGAGCGTCGCCAAGGGCGAGGTGATCGGCTGGGTCGGGTCGACCGGCCTGTCGACCGGCTGCCACCTGCACTTCGAGGTCCGCGAGGGCGGCACCCAGGTCGACCCGATGGGCTACCTCTGACACGCCGCGGTCGACGGCGGACCGGGCGGCGAACCTGATTCTTCACCGGGGTGCCGCGCCGCCCTCGCTGCGGCGACGGCGCAGCCGCACGACGACGAACCACACGACCAGGAGGGCGAGCGCGGCGACGACGACGGTCTGCAGCACCTCCGCGTACGGCGCCACGGCCTGCCAGTTCTCGCCGAGCAGGTACCCGGCGCACACGAACACGCTGTTCCAGAGCGCGCTGCCGGCGGTCGTGAGCAGCGTGAAGCGCCACAGCGGCATCGCCTCCGCACCCGCCGGGACGCTGATGGCGCTGCGGACGACCGGGAGCATCCGACCGAAGAACACGGCGGCCTCGCCGTGACGGCGGAACCACCGCTCGGCCGTGTCGACGTCGCGCGCGTCGACGAGCGGGATGCGTGCGGCGACGGCACGGACGCGGCGCGCCCCTACCCAGCGGCCGAGGCCGTAGAGGACGAGCGCGCCGACGAGCGAGCCGAGCGTCGTCCACGCCACCGCGCCGGCGACGGTGAAGGTGCCCTGGCTCGCCGTGAAGCCGGCGAGCGGGAGCACGACCTCGCTGGGGATCGGCGGGAAGAGGTTCTCCAGGGCGACGACGACCCCGGCGCCGGGGCCGCCGAGGGCCTCCATCACCCCGACGGCCCAGGCGGCCACCCCCGTGAGCTCGGGCTGCTGCACGCCCGGACCGTAGCGGCGGCCCGTCCTCGAGGCCCGTGGTGGCGTGCCCCGAGGGCGCCGGGCCGACCGGGTGCTGAGATCGTTCGCGCGACCGAGGTGTACGCGAGGCCGGTCTCGGGCATGGTGTCCTCGGACCCATGCCTCCCCGCGCACCCCGCAGCCCCCGCAGGAGCCCTGACTGTGACCCTCCCCGGTGACGAGGGAACCGGAGACAGCGCCCGGCCGACGACGGTCGTGGAGCAGCTGTCACTGCCGCCGCGCGCGTCGTCGGCCCGGGAGGCGCGCCGCTGGGTCGTGAGGCAGCTCGAGGTGTGGTCGCTGGAACCGCTGTGCGAGCAGGTCGAGCTCCTCACCACGGAGGTCGTGACGAACTCGCTCCTGCACGCCGGCACCCCGATGCTCGTCGAGGTCGTCCGTGAGGGGGCGGGTGTCCGCGTCAGCGTCACCGACGGGTCGAGCGTCGTCCCCACGCGGCGCCGCTACAGCCCGAACGCGTCGACCGGACGCGGCATGACCCTGCTCTCCGGCCTCGCCGACGACTACGGCTGGCACACGACGCCCGGGGGGAAGGTGACGTGGTTCCGGGTGGAGCGGGTGCGGGACGCGTGGGGCGACGTCCGCTTCGACGACGTCATGGGCGGCCCGTGACCGGGGAGGAGCGGGCGCCCCAGGAGGAGCGCGGGTCCCCGCTCGGGCGGTACGAGCCCCACGACGACGCCACGACCGACGGCGCGACGGTCCACGTGGTCCTGCGCGGCCTGCCGGTGCAGGTGTGGCTCGCGAGCCGGGAGCACCACGACGACCTCATGCGCGAGTACCGGCTGCTGGCTCTCGCCGGCGACCTCGAGGCGCACCACGCGCCGGCCCGGCTCGTCGAGCTCGTCGAGATCCTCGGTCAGCGGTACGCGGCCGCCGCCTCCCGGCGGGACGAGGAGCTCGAGGCCGCGCTCGCCGCCGGTCTCGCGGTCATCGACCAGGAGTCGGACGTCACGCCGGCCGCCGTCGGGGCGGTGCGGGAGCTCCGGCGGCTCATGGCGGAGTCGGACCGGTTCTGCGAGGAGGCGCAGCTGCTCACGCTGCCCCGCCCGCCCGTCGTGAGGGACTTCGGGGAGTGGTTCCTCGACGAGTTCGAGCGGCAGCTCGAGGGGCACGCCCCCACGCCGTGGGACGGTCCCCTCACGCCGTAGCGACCCGCCGTGGCGACCCGGCGGGTCAGTGGCGGGTGCCGCCCGCGTACGGCATGTACCTCATCGACTGGATCTTCACGACGTCCCCGGACGACGGCGCGGCGACGAGCTCGCCCCCGCCGATGTAGATGCCGACGTGGCTGATGGGGGAGTAGAAGTACACGAGGTCGCCGGGGCGCAGCTGGTCCCGCGACACCTTCGCGCCCGAGGAGTACTGCATGCGCGAGGAGTGGGGGAGCGAGACCCCGACCTGCGCCCACGCGCGCGACGTGAGCCCGGAGCAGTCGTAGGAGCTCGGCCCGCCGGCACCCCACTGGTACGGCTTGCCCATCTGCGAGCACGCGAAGGCGATGACCGTCGCGGTCCGGTTGTCGGGCGCCGTGACGCTCCGGCCGCCGCAGCTGACGGTGGTCCCGCCGCTCACGACCACCTCGGTGCCGCCGGAACCCCCGGAGTCCCCGGAGTCCCCGGAGCCACCGGACCCGCCCGAGCCGCCCGATTCGCCGGAGCCGCCGGAGTCGCTCGACGCAGCCGCCTCCCGCGAGCGGCTCGCGGCCTCGGCCGCGGCGCGTCGCTGCTCGGCCGCGCGGATCGCGGCCTGCCGTGCGGCCTCGCGGGCGGCGGCAGCGGCCTCGGCGCGCTCGAGGTCGTCCTCGGCGGCGGCGAGCTGGGTCTCGATGTCCTGCTTCGTGGCGGCGAGGTCGGCCTCCATCGCCTCGACGTCCGCGAGCGCACGCTGCTCCTCGCGCTGGAGCTCGAGCAGCTCGGTCTGGGCCTGACGGAGGCGCGAGAGGCTCGCGGAGCTGCGCTCGCCGAGGAGCGCGATCGTGCCGGAACCGTGGGAGAAGTCGCTGCCGCCGCGGAGGAGCAGCGCGAGGCGGGGGTCCACGCCGCCCCGCTTGAAGGCCTCGACCGCGAAGGCGACGAGCTCGTCGTTCATGTCGCCGATGCGGACCTGCTGGTCGCTCACCTGCGCCGCGGCCGCCTCGGCGCGCGTGCGCTGCGCCGCGGCCTCCTCGCGCATCTCGTTGTAGTCCTCGGTGAGGACCGCGACCTGGCGGCCGAGCTCCTCCACTCGCTGCTCCGCCTCGGCGACGTCGCTCGCGCCGGCAGGAGCGGCGAGGAGCCCGAAGGAGAGGGTGACCGCGGCCGTGGCGGCGAGCACGCGCACGGCGGAGGGCAGGTGGGGAAGGCGCACGGGAGCGGGTCCTGTCGTTCCGGGGTCGCGGTACGGCATACCGAGGGGACGTCGCAAGGTAACAGAACGGTCTCGGTGATCGCGACGACGCCCGGGGGTGGCGCGCCTCACGCCCGGTGCAGCGGGGTGCCCGCGTCCACGAGCCGGTCGAGGTCGCGGACCGCGCCGACGGCGCGCCGGGCGGCGGCCGCCTCGCGGGGGCGGTCGACGGCCAGCACCGCCTCCAGGCGGCCGTCCTCGCCCAGCCAGAGCGCGGTGGGCGCCCCGCTGTCGTGCTCGCGCCAGACCACGCGGTCCGCCGCACCGGGGAGCCCGACGAGCTGCAGGCGCACCCCGAGCTGGTCGCTCCACACGTACGGCACCGGGTCGTGGACCGGGAGCGGGGCCTCGCCCCCGGCGAGGAGGACCTCGGCCGCGGCGCCCGCACCGTGGACCGCCTCCTCCCAGTGCTCGGCGCGCACCCGCCGGCCCCACCGCGGCGACCAGCGGTGGGCGGCGTCGCCGACCGCGAGGACGCCGGCGGGACCGGCACGCAGGTGCTCGTCGACGAGCACGCCACCGGCGTCGACCGCGAGGCCCGAGCCGTCGAGCCACGCGACGGCGGGCCGGACCCCGACGCCGGTGACGACCACGTCCGCGGGCACCACGGCACCGCCGGCCAGGCGGACGCCGTCGGGTCCGACGGACTCGACGGGCGTCCCGAGCCGCAGGTCGACGTCGCGCCACAGGGGGAGCAGGACGCGGTCGGCGACCTCCTCGCCGACCACGGCGGCCGCCGGGGCGCCGGCGGCCTCGAGGCACGTGACGTCGGCGCCGTGCCGCAGCGCGGCCGTCGCGACCTCGGCGCCCACCCACCCGGCGCCGACCACGACGACCCGGGCGCCGGGACGCAGGCGCGCCCGCAGCGCCACGGCGTCCTCCCAGCGGCGCAGCGTGAGCTGGGGGCCGTCGCCGGGCAGCCGTACGGGCTCGGAGCCGGTCGCGACGACGACGGCGTCGTAGGCGACCTCGTGGTCGCGGTCCTCGGAGCGGGTGCGGACGACCCGGGCGGCGGGGTCGAGACCCGTCGCGGTGACGCCCGGCCGCAGGTCGACGTCGCCGCCGCCCACCCCCAGGTCGGCGACACCACCGTGCGGGGACGGCGGCACCGGGGCGTCACCGAGCAGCACCTGCTTCGACAGCGGCGGTCGGTCGTAGGGCGCGTGCGGCTCTTGCCCGACGACGACCACCTCGCCGGTGAACCCGCCGCGACGGACCGCCTGGCACAGGGTGGCCGCGGCCACCCCACCGCCGACCACGACGAGGCGACCCTCCGGCGGCAGCAGGGGCCGCGGGTCCGTCGTCGGCTGCGTCGTCGGCTGAGTCGTCGGCGCGCTCCCCACCGGCACGAACCTACCGACCGGGGCCCACCGCCCGGTCCCACCCGTCGGCCGCGGTGAGGTAGGCGTCGGCCTCGGCGCGCGTGAGGGAGCCGTGCGGGGCCGGCCCGAAGGTCTCGAGCAGGCCGTCGGCGACGACGCTGCGGTACCGCGGCGAGGGGGACCGGGACGGCGGCAGGCCGCCGTGGGGCGCCGTGAAGGTGAGCGCGGGCTCGTCGTCGAGGCGCCCGCAGCGGACGAGGCGGCCGTACCAGGCCCCGTTCACGCTGCCCTCGCCGTCCCGGAGCACGGCGTCGGACCACGGCGCCTGCCGGCGGAGCTCGCCGCCGTTCTCCAGGTGCACGACCTCGCGGAACTGCGCGAGCGTGACCCGCCACGCCCGTGCGAGCACGCCGGGCCCGCCCGGGGTGGGGTCCCAGAAGCACACGCCGCCCCCGCCCCACGCCGGCGCCTCCCCGGCGAGCCGGAGGGAGCCGGGCAGCACGGCGGGACGGTCCGCCGCCGCGGGGGCCGTGGCCGGCCCTCCCGGGTACTCGACGTCGAGCCCCGGGAGCCGTCCGCCGAGCAGGTACCGCTCGAAGCGTTCCCGCAACAGGTTGGAGCCGTAGCTCACGTACCAGACGTGGCCGGGCTCGTCGCGGAGCTCCGGGCTGCCGGGTCCGGCCGGACCGGGGCGCAGCGTGACGACGGCCGCGCGGGCGCGGACCCGGAGCACGGTGGTGGCGACGTCGGGGAGCGGGACGGTGCGGTCGACGTGCGCGGTCACCCCTGCAGTGTGCCGGTGCGCGCCCGGACCGCCGCCACCACCTCCTCCGCCGGGGCGTGGGGGTCGAGGGCGAGGAGCTCGCCGTCGACGAGGACGCCACCGGGCGTCGTGGCCCGGGCGGCGGCCCGCGCCGCGACGGCCGCGGGAGCCCCGGCCGCGCGCCGCGCCCGGTACGCCCACGGCGCGAGGTAGAGCCAGTTGCGGGAGTCGGTCACCTCGACCCGGACGTGGGGGAGCGCGGTCCGCAGCGCCCGGTAGCGCCGGCCCGTCGCGTCCTCGGCCGGTGGCGCGGCCGCGGTGGCCCGGTCGGGCGGTCCCAGCGTGCCGACGGCGTCGGTGGTGCCGCAGCAGCCGCCGGCGCCGTGGTGGTCGTGCCACGTGCGGACGAGCACGACCTGGTGCCGGGCCGCCGCGCGTCCGCCGGTCGTCGTCACGTCAGCGCGCCGGGCCGGGCCCGCCCGCGTCCTGGCGGGCCACGGCGTCGCCGTCGTCGGTGCCGCCGAGCGCCTCGTGCCGCGGGTCGTCGACGCCGCGGGCGCGCTCCTCGCGGGCGTGGCGGACCGCCGCGACGGCCTCGACGACGAGCCACATCGCGAGGACGAGGATCACGGCGTCGAGCGCGGCGAGCACCCACTCGCCGGCCGTGACGAAGTTGCGGAGGTTCACCAGCAGCGCCCACGTCGTCATGGCGAGGACGACGACGAGGGGCACGAGCACCGCCAGCGGGTTGCGGCCGCGCCGCAGCACCCACATCGCGACGACCGTGAGGGCGAGCGCGGCGGTCAGCTGGTTCGTCGTGCCGAACAGCTGCCAGAGGACACCGAAGGTGTAGCCGGCCTCGCCGCCGCCCGGGAGCAGCGCGAGGACGAGGGGCACCCCGACCGCGACGAGACCGGCGAGGGTGAGGTTGCGGGCCAGCGGCCGGATGCCGGCGATCTCGGCGATCTCCTGCACGATGTACCGCTGCAGGCGGACGCCGGTGTCCATCGTCGTGGCGGCGAAGCTGATGACGACGACGGCGGCGAAGATCGTGGCCGTCGCGAGCGGCACGCCGAGGTTGTTGGCGAACTCGGCGACCCCGCCGACGAAGTTGCCCGTCGCGCCCCCGGACGCCGTCGCGAAGTCGCTGTAGAGCTCCCGCCACTCCACCTGCGTGGCGGCGACGCCCGCGGTGACGGCGAGGACGGAGCCCATCGCGAGGCTGCCCTCGCCGAGCGCACCGACGTAGCCGACGTAGCGGGCGTCGGACTCCTTGTCGAGCTGCTTCGACGTCGTCCCCGACGACACGAGGCTGTGGAAGCCGGAGATGGCGCCGCACGCGATCGTGATGAAGAGGAACGGCACGATGCTCGGGGAGCCCTCGGGGACCTCGTTGACGACGGGCGCGACGATGCGCTCCCACCCGACGACGATCCCGAGCATGATCACGCCGAGTGCGATGAAGAGCTGGTGGCTGTTGATGTAGTCGCGCGGCTGGAGGAGCAGCCACACCGGCAGGCGGGAGGCGAGGAACGCGTAGGCGAACAGGATGATCACCCACAGGTTGCGCGGGTTCTCGAAACCGAGCGCCGTCGCCAGCGGCGTGATGTCGAGGGGGAACGCCTGCCCGACGAGGATGAGCAGGTAGAGCGCGATCACGCCGACGATCGACGGGACGAGCGCGGCCGACCGGGTCCGGTAGATGTACTGCCCGATGAGCATCGCGACCGGGATCTCGACGAAGATCGGGATGACCGCGCCCGGGTTCGCCACGAGCAGGTTCCCGATGACGACGGCGAAGACGGCGTTCACGAGCGTCAGCAGGAAGAAGATGATGACGAGGAAGAGCGTGCGTCCCCGTCGGCTGATGACGCGGCCCGCGAGCGTGCCGATGTTCTGCGCGCGGTGGCGGACCGACACCGCGAGGGCCCCGAAGTCGTGGACGCCCGCGGCGAAGATCGTCCCGAGGACGATCCACACGAGCGCCGGCCCCCACCCCCAGAACACGGCGATCGCGGGCCCGACGATGGGAGCCGCCCCCGCGACGGAGGTGAAGTGGTGGCCGAACAGGACGTGCTTGTTGGTCGGGACGAAGTCGACCCCGTCCGTCATGGTGTGCGCGGGCGTCGGTCTGCTGTCGTCGAGGGCGTAGACGCGCGAGGCGAGGTAGCGCGCGTACGTGAGGTAGGCGACCGCGAACAGCGCGAGGACGACGACGGCGACGACGATGGCGGGCACCCGGCACCTCCTGGGGACGCCGGACCCCTGCGTCCGGACAGGCGGACGCTAGCCTCCGCACCCGTGTGTCACAACTCGTCGCACGACCCTGCACCTGGACCCTCGACACCGCCCGCCGCCACCGCGCGGCCGGTGCCGTGAGCGACGTCGCCGCCGACGGGCTGCGCGCCGCAGTCGCGGGGCACGGGCTCGCGGAGCTGTGCTGGTCGGAGGGCGGCAGGCCGCGCGCGGAGGTGGTCGTGCCCCTGTGGCACGACGGGACGCCGTGGATCGCGCTCACCTACGCCGCGCTCGGCACCGCCCTCGCCGCCGCGGCCGCGTCGGGGGTGGTCCTCTCCCTCAGCCACGCGCGCACCGCCGCGCAGGACCCGCCCGCGCTCGCGGTGCCGTGCACGGTCGACCTCGTCGCCGACCCCGCCGGTGAGCGCTTCCTCGACGCGCTGCTCGGGCAGGAGCTGCGCAAGCACCCACCGAGTCGTGCGCTCGCCGACTCCGCCCTCCTGCGGCGGGAGCACTGGTGGTTCGTGCCCCGACTGCTCCTGCGGCTCCACCCGACGGGCACGCCCGGCGCACGGCCGCTGACCCCGGTGCCGGCGGACGGTCCCGGCGCGCTCCTCGTGGCCGTCGACGCCTCGGGGCGCGTCGTCGTCCGCGTGCCGGACGGCGTCGGTCCCGTCGGGGTCCCGGACGGCCCCGCGCTGCTCGTCCGGCACGCCGCGTCCGCCGACCTCGAGCGCCGCGCCGAGACCCGGCTGCCCGCGGAGGTCCGCGACGGCGTCGTCGAGCCCGCCGCCGGCACCGTCGCGTCGCCCCCGCTGCCGCCCGTCCCGTCCCTGCTCGGACGGTGGCGGCGACAGCGGGCGCTGGAGCGCGCGTGCGTCGACGGGCTCCGCCGGGCCGGTCTGCACTGAGGGGCGGCAGGGCGACGCGACCGCTCCTCAGCCGAGGGCGGTGCCCGACAGGGTCGCGAGGACCGGGTCGTGGAGGTGGCCGTTCGTCGCGAGCGCGTCACCGCCCCACGGTCCGGGCTCACCGGCCAGCGACGTGAACCGCCCGCCGGCCTCCGTGACGACGGGCACGAGCGCCGCCATGTCGTGCAGCGCGAGCTCCGGCTCACACGCGACGTCGACCGCGCCCTCCGCCAGCAGCATGTACGACCAGAAGTCCCCGTACGCCCGCGTGCGCCAGCACGAGCGGGTGAGGTCGAGGAACCCCGGCAGCAGGCCGCGCTCCTCCCAGCCGGACAGCGAGGAGTACGACAGCGATGCGTCGCCCAGGTGGTCGACCCCGGACACCGAGATCTGGCGGGCCGAGGACAGGCTGCGGCCGGTGTACGCGCCCGTGCCCTTCGCCGCCCACCAGCGCCGCCCGAGCGCCGGCGCGCTCACGACGCCGACGACGGGCGTGCGGTCGTCGACGAGGGCGATGAGCGTCGCCCACACCGGGACGCCGCGGACGAAGTTCTTCGTGCCGTCGATGGGGTCGAGCACCCACTGCCGGCGCCCGTGCCCGGTCGGCTCGAGCTCCTCGCCGACGACCATGTCGCGGGGCCGGGCGCGCTGCAGCAGCGATCGCATCGCCCGCTCCGCGTCCGTGTCGGCCTCGGTGACGGGGGAGAGGTCCGGCTTCGTGCGGACCTCCAGGTCCGCCGCGCCGAAGCGGTCCATCGTGAGCGCGTCGACCTGGTCGGCGAGGGACAGCGCGAGGCGCAGGTCGTCGTCCCAGCCGCGCTGGCGGTCGCTGCTCGCGGCGCTCGTCATGCCTGGGAGCCTAGGGGTGCCGCCGTAGGGTGGGCGGGTGCCCGAGGAGCGGAAGGTCGTGCGTCGCGCCGACGCGACGGACCCGGACGCCCAGCCCGCCCGCTGGGCGGCGCGGCAGGACGACAGGACCCGCGGGCCGGTGCTCCGGTCGTTCTTCGACGCCGACGGCCGCCTCGTGCAGATCCCGGCGAAGCACACCAAGCGCCTCCTCGTCCTCGACGTCCTCGCGCAGGAGTTCGAGCCGGGCCGGCGCTACACGGAGACCGACGTCAACAACCGGCTGCGCGCCTACCACGACGACGTCGCCGCGCTGCGCCGCTACCTCGTGGAGAACCTGTTCCTCGCCCGCGACGCCGGCTGGTACTGGCGCACGGGCGGGTCGGTCGAGGGCCCGCCCGCGTAGCCGGCGGCGCCCGCCGTCACCACGTGTCGGCCGCGGCGCGCAGCGCCCCCAGCAGCCGGCGGAAGCTCTCCAGGCGCGCCGGGGTGCTGTTGCCCTCGCCGACCCAGTCGTCGAGGCCGCACTCGGCCTCGTCGTGGCTGCAGCCGCGCGGGCACTCGTCGGTGCCGGGCGCCAGGTCGGGGAAGGCGCGCAGCAGCCGGTCGGGCTCGACGTGCGCGAGCCCGAACGAGCGGATCCCGGGCGTGTCGACCGCCCAGCCGCCCGTCCGCAGCGGCAGCAGGACGGCCGACGTCGACGTGTGCCGGCCCTTGCCCGTGGTGCCGCTGACGTCGCTGACCGCCCGGTAGGCCCCCGGGGACAGCTCGTTGACGAGCGTCGACTTGCCGACGCCCGAGGGCCCGACGAGCGCCGTGGTGCGGCCGGCGAGCGCCGAGCGGACCCCGTCGAGTCCCCGCCAGTCGACCTTGCTGACGCCGAGCACCGACACGCCGAGCGCGGCGTAGGCGTCGACGACCGGCGCGGGGTCGGCGAGGTCCGTCTTCGTCACGACGAGGAGCGGGTCGACGCCGGCGTCCCAGGCCGCGACGAGGGCGCGGTCGACCAGGCGGGGGTTGGGCTCCGGGTCCGCCGCGGCCACGACGAGGCACAGCTGGTCGGCGTTGGCGACGACGACCCGCTCGACGGGGTCGGCGTCGTCGGCGCTGCGGCGCAGCGTCGAGGTCCGCTCCTCGACGCGGACGAGGCGGGCGAGGCTGTCGGTCGCGCCGCTGGTGTCCCCGACCAGCCCGACCCGGTCGCCGACCGCGACGTCGCCCGGCCGCAGCGCCCGTGCGCGCATCGCCACGACCTCCACCGAGCCCGGCTGCCGGTCCCCCGTGCTGCCGGCGGTGTGGGGCGGCGCCGGCACCAGGCACGTGTAGCGGCCCCGGTCGATCGTGAGGACCCACCCCGTCACCGCGTCGTCGTGGGCGGGGCGGTCCTTGGTGCGGGGCCGGGTGCCGCGCCGGGGCGGCCGGCTGCGGGCGTCGGACTCGTCCCACGAGGCCGTGCTGCGACGCCTCACCACGGGCGGGTCGCAGGGGTCGTCGCGGGAGCCGTCATCGGCCGTCGAGCATCCGCGTCCACAGCCCGACGAAGTCGGGGATCGTCTTCGACGTCGTCGCGACGTCGTCGACGACGACTCCCGGCACCCGCAGGCCGACGACCGCGCCGGTCGTCGCCATCCGGTGGTCGGCGTAGCTGTGCCAGCGCCCACCGTGCAGCGGTCTCGGCTCGATGCGCAAGCCGTCCTCGAGGACCTCGACGTGGCCGCCGAGCCGCCCGACCTCGTCGGCGAGGGCCTGCAGGCGGTCGGTCTCGTGGCCCCGCAGGTGGGCGATGCCCCGCAGCCGCGAGGGGGAGACCGCGAGCGCGGCGAGGCCCGCCAAGGTCGGCGCGACCTCGCCGGCGGCGTGGAGGTCGACGTCGATGCCGTACACCTCGCCGTCGCCGCTGACGGTGAGGCCGTCGGGGTCGAGCCGGACGTCGGCGCCCATGGCGTCGAGGACGTCGCGCAGCACGTCGCCCGCCTGCGTCGTCTGCTGCGGCCAGCCGGGCACGTGGACCGTGCCCCCGGTCACCAGGGCCGCGGCGAGGAACGGGCCCGCGTTCGACAGGTCGGGCTCGACGTCGACGTCGAGCCCCCCGACGGGTCCGGGGGCGACCCGCCACACGAGGTCCTCGGTGTCGTCGACCGTGACCCCGACGTCGCGGAGGTTCTCCACGGTCATGGCGACGTGCGGCCGGGACGGTACGGCGCTGCCCACGTGCCGGACGACGAGGCCGTCGCGCATGCGGGCGCCGGCGAGCAGCAGGCCCGACACGAACTGGCTCGACGCGCTCGCGTCGAGGGCGACCTCGCCACCCGCCGGCACCGGCCCCGCGTGGATCGTGCACGGGAAGCCGCCGTCGGTGTCGTCGACCCGGACGCCGAGGTCCCGCAGCGCCTGCAGCAAGGGGGCGACGGGCCGCTCGTGCAGGCGGGGGTCGCCGAACAGGTGCGCGGCCCGGCCGCTCACCGCGACGAGCGGCGGCAGGAAGCGCATGACGGTGCCCGCCAGCCCGCAGTCGACGGGCACGGGGTGCTCGTCGGCCTCCGGACCGGGTGCGCCCGAGGGCCGCGGCACCGGGGTGACGACCCAGTCCTCCCCGTCGTCGGCGACGACCGCGCCGAGCTCGCGCAGCGCCTGCGCCATGAGGAGCGTGTCGCGGGAGCGCAGCGGGTGACGCAGCCGTGACGGCTCGTCGGCGAGACCGGCGAGGACGAGGTAGCGGTTGGTGAGCGACTTCGACCCCGGCAGCCGGACGGTCGCCTCGACCGGGTGCACGGGGGTGGGGGCGGGCCAGCCGGCGGTGTCGCTCACCGGCCCAAGAGTGGCAGGGCCGGGGGACGCTGGCGCACGGTGCCCGTCAGTCGTCCTTGTGCTTCCTCAGCCGCGCGTCGGCCTTCTCGGCCTTCGCGCGCTGCTTCGCCGCACGGGCCTCGATCTTCGCGGCGTGCTTCGCCTGCTTCGCGGCCGCCTTCTCCACCGCCTTGCTCTGCTTCTCCCGCTGCGCGGCAGCCGCCTCGGCCTTGCGGGCGCGCTTGGCCTTGCGGACGGCGCGCTCCTGGGCGTACGGGGCGTCGGCGACGAGGAGGAGGCCCGACAGCAGCCCGAGGTTCTTGAGGAACTGGATGCGGTGCTGCTTCTGCTCCTCCTTCGGGTACTCCCAGAAGGCGTGCCCGGCGTACGTCGTCGGCACGAGGCTCGCCGCCAGCGCGAGCGCGGAGGTCCGCGGCAGCACCCCGGTGGCCATGCCGAGACCGCCCGCGACCATCACGCCGCCGTTGACGCGCGCGGCGAGGACGGGGTCGTCGGGGATCCCGAAGCGCTCGGCGGCCGCCTTGACGAGCGGGGCCGCGCGCTCGGCGGGCCTCGACGGGTCACGCAGGGCGTCGACCCCCGAGTGGACGAAGACGGCGGCGAGGAGCGGGCGGGCGATCCGACGGAACATGCCGCCATCCTGCCCGGGGCCGCCCGGGCTGTCGCGTCGGTGCTCGCCCGGGTGTCCGCGGCAGGTGGCAGGCTGCCCGGCATGTGCGGGAGGTACGCGGCGAGCCGCAGCCCGGAGGACCTCGTCGAGGAGGTCGTCGCCACCGGCCTGCCCGTCGCCCCGGTCGCCGCGACCGACCGCGCGGCGTTGCGGCCGTCGTTCAACGTCGCCCCGCAGCAGCAGGTGGCGGTGCTCGTGGCGCCCCGACCTCCCGAGGGCGGCGGCGACGCCCCCGACCCGGCCGCGCGGCTGCGCGCCCTCCGCTGGGGTCTGGTGCCGTCGTGGGCCAAGGACCCCGCCGTCGGCAACCGGATGATCAACGCGCGTGTCGAGACGGTCACCGGGAAGCCGGCGTACCGCTCGCTCGTCGGCTCCCGGCGCTGCGTCCTCCCGGCGGACGGCTGGTACGAGTGGCAGGCCGTCCCGAAGGAGCGCAGCGGCACCGGGAAGGCACGCAAGCAGCCCTTCTTCATGGCCCCGCCCGACGGGGGCCTCCTCGGGCTCGCGGGCCTCTACTCGTGGTGGCGCGTGCCCGACGTCGCCGACCCGGACGACCCCGCGGCGTGGTTGGGGACCGTCACCGTCCTCACCACGGACGCCGAGCCGGGGCTGCGTGCCGTCCACGACCGCATGCCCGTCGTGTTGCCCGCGGAGCACTGGCGCCGCTGGCTCGACCGGGACGTCCCCGGCCCCGAGGCGCTGGCACTCCTCGCGGACCTGCCGACGGGGCGCGTCGTCCCCCGGCCCGTCCAGCCGGCCGTCGGGAACGTCCGCAACGACAGCCCCGCCCTGCTCGCCCCCCCGGCGGCGGAGGAGCTCGTCGGGGTCGTCGACCCGACGACGGGGGAGCTCTTCGCCTGAGCGCGGGGAGAGCGCGGGGAGGGCGCGGGCGGCCCGCGGGAACAGCGTCGCGGGGGCCGCTGTTGCCGCCGACATGAGCGTGGGGACGACCGGGACACCACAGGTGCTGCCGCACCCGGGCCCGCCCCTCCTCACCCGGATCGGCGGCGTGCCGCTGCGCCGGATAGCCTCGCCTGCCATGGGTGAGGACACGAGCCGGGCTCCGCTCGAGGAGTCCCCGCAGGAGCGCCGGGAGCGCTTCGAGGCCGAGGCCCTCCAGTACGTCGACCAGCTGTACTCCGCCGCGCTGCGGATGACGCGCAACCCGGCCGACGCCGAGGACCTCGTCCAGGAGGCGTTCGCCAAGGCGTTCGCCGCCTTCCACCAGTACCGCCCCGGCACCAACCTCAAGGCGTGGCTCTACCGCATCCTCACCAACGCCTACATCAACACCTACCGCAAGAAGCAGCGGCAGCCGCAGCAGCAGCAGACGGACGAGATCGCCGACTGGCAGCTCGCCCGGGCCGAGTCCCACACCTCCAGCGGGCTGCGCTCCGCCGAGGTGGAGGCCCTCGACGCCCTCCCGGACAGCGACGTCCGCGAGGCCCTGCAGAGCATCCCCGAGGACTTCCGCATGGCCGTGTACTACGCCGACGTGGAGGGCTTCGCCTACAAGGAGATCGCGGAGATCATGGGCACGCCCATCGGCACCGTGATGTCGCGCCTGCACCGCGGGCGCCGCCAGCTGCGCGAGCTCCTCACCGACTACGCGCTGGACCGCGGCTTCATCCGGCAGGCGCCGGACGGGGTCGAGCCCACGCGCCGGAGCGAGGACGTGGAGGTGACCGGATGAGCTGCGGGAAGCCCCACGAGACCGACTGCGCGGACGCGCTCGACCGGCTGTACGAGTACATCGACGGCGAGCTGACCCCCGAGGTCAAGCACAAGATCCGGGTGCACCTCGACGAGTGCGCCCCCTGCCTGGACCAGGCCGACGTCGAGCGGGCTGTCAAGGCGCTCGTGTCGCGGTCCTGCCGGGAGGGCGCGCCCGAGGGGCTGCGGCAGCGGGTGCTGGCCCGGCTCGACTCCGCGCGCCAGCAGGCCGGCGAGGCCTGACGGCCCCACGCACCCGAGCCGCGCACGAGGGCCCGGTCACCGTCACCGGTGACCGGGCCCTCGTGCGTCCTGGGCCGCTCGCTCAGGCGTTCGGCTTCTTGCCGTGGTTCGCGCCGTTCTTCTTGCGGGCGCGGCGCTTGCGGGCGCGCTTGCTCATCCGAGCCTCCTCCGTCGTGTCGTCGCTCGCGGGCCCCCGGTCGTCCGGTGAGGGTCCGCTCGTCCGGCACGATGGTCCCATGGAAGAGGTGCGCGCCGAGATGGTGGCCAACGTGCTGAGCGTCAACGTCGCCGTCGGCGACCGGGTGGAGCCCGCCACGGAGCTCGTGCTCCTGGAGTCCATGAAGATGGAGATCCCGGTCCTGCCGGAGGTGGGCGGCCGGGTGAGCCGGGTCGCCGTGGAGGCGGGCGACGTCGTGCAGGAGGGTGACCTGCTCGTCGTCCTGGACTGAGCGTGACGCTCCGGAGACGCTGCGTCCTCCGGACGGGCGTATGCCGGGTGAACCGGTCAAGCGCCGGTCCGGACGGCCCGATCCTGCGGAGGTGACCGAGACCCCCCTCAGCGTCGTGCCCTTCCTCCGGGCCCTCGTCGAGCTCAAGGGCTCCGACCTGCACTGCAAGGTCGGCTCCCCGCCGCGCATCCGCATCGACGGCAGCCTCCGGAAGGTGCAGTCGCCCGCGCTGTCCCCCGAGGACACCGAGCACATGGTGACGGAGGTGCTGCGGGAGGACCTCCTCGCGGAGTTCCGGACGAGGAACGAGGCCGACTTCGCGTACTCGATCCCCGGCGTCGGCCGCTTCCGTGTCAACGCCTTCCGCCAGCGCGGCTCGGCCGGCCTGGTGTTCCGGCGCGTGTCCGTCGGGGCGATCCCGCTGTCCGACCTCGGGCTGCCGGACGTCATCGCGCGCCTCGCCCTCGAGCCCCGCGGCCTCGTGCTCGTGACCGGGCCGACCGGCTCGGGCAAGACGACGACGCTCGCCGGGATGATCGACCACATCAACACCCACCGCGAGGTCCACGTCGTCACCATCGAGGACCCCATCGAGGTCATCCACTCCGACAACCTCTCGATGATCAACCAGCGGGAGGTGCGCCTCGACACGTCCGACTTCGGCACCGCGCTGCGGGCCGCGATGCGGCAGGACCCCGACGTCATCCTCGTCGGCGAGATGCGCGACCACGAGACGGTGAAGGCGGCGCTCGCGGCGTCGGAGACCGGTCACTTCGTCATGTCGACGCTCCACACCACCGACGCGCAGGAGACCGTCAACCGCGTCATCGACTTCTTCCCGCCGCACGAGCAGAAGCAGGTCCGCCTCGCCCTGGCCGGCGCGTTGCGCGGCATCATCTGCCAGCGCCTCGTGCCGCGTGCGGACGGACAGGGTCGCTGCGTCGTCATGGAGGTCGCCGTCAACACCGGCCGCATCGCCGACGCGATCGTCGACCCCGACAAGACGAGCACCATCCACGACCTCCTCAAGGAGGGGTCGTACTACGGGATGCAGACCTTCGACCAGCACCTCGTCCAGCTGCTGCGGGACGGCATCATCACGCTGGAGGACGCGCGCCACGCCTCGAGCAACCCGCACGACCTCCAGGTGGAGCTGCGGCGCCTCGGCCTCGTCGCGTGAGCTACAGCGCGTAGGCGTACGTCACGAGGTCGATGCCCGGGCCGGGGGACCAGTCCCGGTCCGGGGTGCGGGTGAAGCCCATCCGCTCGTACATCCGGTGCGCGGTCGTCATGCGCGGCCCGCTCGACAGGACGAAGCGGTGGCAGCCCTCGCCGCGCGCACGGTCGAGGCACCACCGCGTGACGGCGGGGCCGACACCCCGGCCACGCGCGCTCGCGGCCACGGCGAGCATCCGCATCTCCGCCTCACCGGGTCGCGCGAGCTCGGCCCACCGGTTCCCCGCCGTGGCGTACGTCGCGGTGGCGAGCAGGCGGTCACCGTCGAGGGCGGCGAGCAGCACGGCCTCCCGGGCCCGCGGGGCGGCGTCGGCGACGACGTGGAGGTAGCCCTCCTCGTCGACGATGAGCCCCTCGCCGCCGTACACCTCGCCGGCGAGGGTGCCGCACGCACGGACGAGCGCGGTCTCGCCGGGGTGGACCTGCCGGACGACGACGCCGCCCCCCTCGCGGGGGGCGGCGTGGTCGGTGTCGCGGGTGACGTCGGTCACGCGGCCTTCTTCGTCTCCCAGAAGATCTCGGCGATCTCGTCGATCTTCGCGAGGAGCTGCTCGGCGACCGCGACGTCCGTGCTGCCCTTGACGCCGCTCGCGCCGGCGAGCTTCGTCGTCTCGTTGAACAGCTCGTGCAGCTGCGGGTACTTCTCGAAGTGCGGCGGCTTGAAGTAGTCCGTCCACAGCACCCACAGGTGGTGCTTGACGAGGTCCGCGCGCTCCTCCTTGATCTGGACCGCGCGCTGCTTGAACTCGGCGTCGTCCGAGCCGTGGAACTTCTGCATGCAGCCCTTGACGGACTCGGCCTCGATGCGGGCCTGCGCCGGGTCGTAGACCCCGCACGGCAGGTCGCAGTGCGCACTGGCCTCGACGAACCGGAAACCGATCATGGGTGAGTCATCCTCTCGACGGGTGCTCGGTCCGGGGGCAGGACGCCCTCACCGGACCCTTGGGACACTACCTGTGTGCCCACCCGCCCGCCCGGCCACGCGTGGCTGCTCGTACGGGTCCGCGGCCGTTCGATGAGCCCCGCGCTCCGCGACGGCGACCTGCTGCTCGCCCGGGCCGCCGCGACCGTGCACCCGGGCGACGTCGTCGTCGCCGACCTGCCCGGCGGGCGCGGTCGTGGCGTCAAGCGCGTCCTGCGCCGGGACGGCGACGGCTGGTGGCTCGAGCGCGACAACCCGACCGCCGGCAGCGACTCGTGGCTCTTCGGGGCCGTGCCGGGCGACGCCGTCCTCGGTGTGGTCCGCGCCCGGCTGTGGCCGCGGCCGGGGAGGGTCCCGGCGCGCGTGCGCTGACTCGCGGGGCGGGGCGGCGTGCCGGAGCCTCGACACGTGCCGGCCTCCGCCCCCGACGACGCCCCCGACCGCCCCGGTGCCCGGCAGTGGGTGCCGCCCGCCGGGGGTGTCGAGGCCCTGCGGTCCGCGGCGCCCGCCTGCCGCGGCTGCGAGCTGCACGGGCCCGCGACGCAGGTGGTGTTCTCCGCGGGCAACCCGGCTGCCCGCGCCGTGCTCGTCGGCGAGCAGCCCGGCGACGTCGAGGACCGCCAGGGCATCCCCTTCGTCGGGCCCGCCGGACGGCTCCTGCAGCGCGCGCTCGACGAGGCCGGCGTCGACCGCGCCGACGTCTACGTGACGAACGCCGTCAAGCACTTCCGCTTCGAGCAGCGGGGGAACCGGCGCATCCACCAGACCCCGGAGCTCGCGCACATGACGGCGTGCCGGCCGTGGCTCGAGGCCGAGCTCGCGGCCGTCGACCCCGAGGTCGTCGTCGTCCTCGGGGCGACCGCGGCGAAGACCCTCCTCGGCCCCTCGTTCCGGGTGACCCGGGAGCGCGGCGTGCTCGCCGAGCGCGACACCGTGGCGGGGCGTCGGCCCGTGCTCCCGACGGTCCACCCGTCGTCGGTCCTGCGCGGACCCGAGGAGCAGCGGGAGGAGGCGTTCGCCGCGCTCGCCGCCGACCTCGCCGTCCTCGCCCACCACCTCAGGGCGTGAGGACGAGCTTCCCCTCGACCTCGCCGCGGACCATCCGCTCGACCGCGTCGCGGGCGTCGGCCATCGGTAGGACGCTGTCGACGAGGGGCCGCACCCCCGTCGTCACGCACATCCGGAGCAGGCGCTGCAGCTCCTCTCGCGTCCCCATCGTCGACCCGACGACCCTCAGCTGCAGGAAGAACACCCGCTGGAGGTCCGCGGGCGGCGAAGCACCCGAGGTCGCACCGGACACCACGAGCGTCCCCCCGGGGCGCAGGGCACGGAGGGAGTGCGCCCACGTCGCCTCGCCGACGGTCTCCATGACGGCGTCGACGCGGTCCGGCAGCCGGGCGCCGGTCTCGAACACGGCGTCGGCGCCGAGGGCGAGCGCCCGCTCGCGCTTGCCCTCGTCGCGGCTCGTCACCCACACCCGCAGCCCGGCCGCGCTGCCGAGTGCGGTGAGGGCCGTCGCCACCCCGCCGCCCGCCCCCTGGACGAGCACCGTCTGGCCGGGCACGCACCCGCCGCGCACGAACAGCATCCGGTAGGCCGTGAGCCACGCGACCGGCAGGCACGCGGCGTCCTCGAACGACATCTCCGGCGGCTTCGGCACGAGGTTGCGGGCCGGTACGAGCACGGTGTCGGCGAAGGTCCCGGGGTAGCGCTCGCTCAGGAGGCTGCGACGGGGGTCCTCCGTCTCGTCGCCCGTCCAGCCCGGCTGGGAGATCACCCCGTGGACGACGACCTCCTCCCCGTCCGGCCCGACGCCGGCGGCGTCGCTGCCGAGGACCATCGGCATGCGGTCGGCGGGCAGGCCCACCCCGCGCAGGCTCCACACGTCGTGGTGGTTGAGGGAGGCGGCCCGCACCGTCACGGGGACCCAGTCCTCCGGCGGCGAGACGACGGGCTCCGGTGCGCGGTCGCGCACCTCGAGCGCGGCGAGCGGGTCGTCGGGGGACGGGTGGGTGACGACGACGGCGACCATGGGGAACGTCTACCAGCGGGTGTGGTCCTCGGCACGACGGGTACCTCTCCCCGGACGGTCACCAGCCCGACGAGAGGACCCCTGTGGACCACGAGGTGCGCAACGACACGACCCGCCGCTTCATCGCGGCCCTGCGGAAGGTGGAGCAGGACGGCGACCTCGACGGTCTCGCCACGCTCTTCACCGACGACGCCGAGGTGCGCAGCATCGACGGTCACGGCCCCCGCCGCGGCCAGGACGGCATCCGCGAGCTGTTCGGGGAGTACGTCGGCCAGTTCGAGTCCCTCCGGACGACGTTCACCCAGGTCACCGAGGGCGAGCAGCACGCGGCGCTGGAGTGGACGACCGAGGCGGTGCGCCCGGGAGGGCACGAGGTCGAGTACACCGGCGTCACCGTCATCGACCTCGACGGGGACCGGTGCAGCGGGTTCCGGACCGTCTACGACTCGGCGCGGCTCATGCAGAAGGTGGCGCCGGGCTGACGACCCCCAGCCACGGGAACCAGCCCCCGTGGAGCACGAGGTAGGCGAGCAGCCCGTACCCGGCCTGCCCGGGCACGCGTCCGTCCGAGGCGGCGAGGTCCCGTTCCCAGTCGGCGTGCCCGTCGAGGGCGGCGTACGTGTCGACGTAGGGCACCCGCCGGCGGTCGCACACGTCGGCGAGGGCGTGCGACAGGGGCGCCACCTGCTCGGCGAGGGCTCCGTCGGGGCCGTCGCGCAGCACCGGCGGCGGCCCGACGACGAGCACGGGCAGCCCCCGTGACTGCGCGGCGTCGACGACGTTCGCGACGTTGAGGCGGCTCCGCGCCGTCGTCACGCCGTCCCGGAGGTCGCCGATGCCGGGCGCGACGACGAGACGACCGCCGAGGCCGAGCCGCCGCGCGGTCTCCGACTCCCAGCGCGCCGCGAGGTCGACGGTCGTCTCGCCGGGCACGCCGAGCGGGAACGCCGTGAGGCGGATGTCGTCCTGCGGGGTGCGGGCGACGACACGGCCCACCCAGCCGAGCGCGCGGGCGTCGCCGCGCCCGGCCACGAGCTCGTCGCCGACGACGCAGACGGCGACGTCGGCCCGGTCGCCGTTCAGCGGCCCAGCGCCTGCTCGACGAGGCGCGCCTGCTCGTCCGCGTGGCGGCGGGCCGAGCCGGTCGCGGGCGACGCCGACGCCGGGCGAGTCGCGTGGTGCAGCGGCCGACCACCGAACGCCTCGTACGTCTGCATGGCGACGTACGACCAGGCGCCCTGGTTCTCCGGCTCCTCCTGCACCCACACGAGCGTGGCGTCCTCCGGGTAGCGCTCGAGGGTCCCCATGAGCTCCTGGAGCGGGAGCGGGGCCACCTGCTCGAGCCGCAGGATCGCGGTCCGCTCGTCGCCCGCCTTCTCCCGGGCCGCGACGAGGTCGTAGTAGACCTTGCCGCTGCACAGCAGCACCCGGTCGACCTGCTGCGGGTCGCGCACCGCAGGGTCGTCGACGACGGGGCGGAAGCCGCCGGTCGTGAAGTCCTGCACCTGCGACGTCGCCGCCTTGAGGCGCAGCATCGACTTCGGCGTGAAGACGACGAGCGGGCGCCGCGGCTTGGCGTACGCCTGCCGGCGCAGGAGGTGGAAGTACGACGCCGGCGTGCTCGGCACGGCGACCGTCATGTTCTCCTCCGCGCACATCTGGAGGTAGCGCTCGATCCGCCCCGAGGAGTGGTCCGGGCCCTGGCCCTCGTAGCCGTGCGGCAGCAGGAGCGTGACGCTGCTGCGCTGCCCCCACTTCTGCTCCCCGGCGGAGATGAACTCGTCGACGATCGTCTGCGCCCCGTTGCCGAAGTCGCCGAACTGCGCCTCCCACAGGACGAGGGCGTCCGGCCGCTCGACGGAGTACCCGTACTCGAAGCCCATCGCGGCGAACTCGCTGAGCAGCGAGTCGTACACCCAGAAGCGGGCGTGCTCACCGAGGGAGGACAGCGGCGCCCACTCCGCGCCCGACTGCCGGTCGATGAGGACGGCGTGCCGCTGCACGAACGTGCCGCGCCGCGAGTCCTGCCCGGCGAGGCGCACGGGCGTGCCCTCGTGGACGAGCGAGCCGAACGCGAGCAGCTCGCCGAACGCCCAGTCGATGCCGCCCTCACGGGACATCTGACGTCGCTTCTGCAGCAGGGGGGTGAGCTTCGGGTGGGGGGTGAAGCCCTCCGGTGGGGTCGCGAAGGCGTCGCCGATCGCGTGGACGAGGGACTCCTCGACCGCCGTCGCCCGCGTGTCGGCGGGCTGGGCGTCGTCCTGGGCCTGGGCGCTCGGCAGCTCGAGGCCGCCGGTGGGACGGTCGCCGTGCTGCTCCTTCGTCGCCTCGCGGACCTCCTTGAAGACCCGCTCGAGCTGGTCGGAGTAGTCGCGCAGCGCCGCCTCGGCCTCCTCGACCGTGATGTCGCCGCGGCCGATGAGGGACTCGGTGTAGAGCTTCCGCACACTCCGCTTGCCCTCGATGAGGGTGTACATGAGCGGGTTCGTCATCGACGGGTCGTCGCCCTCGTTGTGACCGCGGCGTCGGTAGCAGATCATGTCGACGACGACGTCCTTGGCGAACTTCTGCCGGTACTCGAACGCGAGCTGCGCGACGCGGACGCACGCCTCGGGGTCGTCGCCGTTCACGTGGAAGATCGGCGCCTGGATCATGCGCGCGACGTCGGTGGCGTAGTACGAGGACCGGCTCGCCGTCGGGGCCGTCGTGAAGCCGACCTGGTTGTTGACGATGACGTGGACGGTCCCGCCGGTGCGGTACCCGCGAAGCTGGGAGAGGTTGAGGGTCTCCGCGACCACGCCCTGGCCGGCGAACGCCGCGTCACCGTGGATGAGGACCGGCAGCACGGGGAACGAGGCGCCGCCGAGGTTGATCCGGTCCTGCTTGGCCCGGGCGATGCCCTCGAGCACGGGGTTCACCGCCTCGAGGTGGGAGGGGTTGGCCGCGAGGTACACCTTCGTCTGCGAGCCGGAGGGGGCGGTGAAGGTGCCCTCGGTGCCGAGGTGGTACTTGACGTCACCGGAGCCCTGGACCGTCTTCGGGTCCTGCTGACCCTCGAACTCCGCGAAGATCTGCCCGTACGTCTTGCCCGCGAGGTTCGCGAGGACGTTGAGGCGACCGCGGTGCGCCATGCCGATGCACACCTCGTCGAGGCCCGCGTCCGCGGCGTCGCTGAGGAGCTGGTCGAGGATCGGGATCGTCGACTCCGAGCCCTCGAGGCTGAACCGCTTCTGGCCGACGAACTTCGTCTGCAGGAACGTCTCGAACGCCTCGGCGGCGTTGAGCCGGCCGAGGATGCGCAGCTGCTCCTCGCGGGACGGCTTGTCGTGGCCGTGCTCGACGTGGTCCTGGATCCAGCGCCGCTCCTCCGGGTTCTGGATGTGCATGTACTCGATGCCGACCGTGCGGCAGTACGAGTTGCGCAGCACCCCGAGGATGTCGCGGAGCTTCATGGTCGGGCGGCCGCCGAAGCCGCCGGTCGGGAACGTGCGGTCGAGGTCCCACAGGCTGAGGCCGTGCGTCTGGACGTCGAGGTCCGGGTGCCTGCGCTGGCGGTACTCCAGCGGGTCCGTGTCCGCCATGAGGTGCCCGCGCACGCGGTAGGCGTGGATGAGCTCGACGACCCGCGCGGTCTTGTTGATCTCGTCGTCGTCGGACACGGAGACGTCGCGCACCCAGCGGATCGGCTCGTACGGCACCCGCAGGCTCGCGAAGACCCGCTCGTAGAAGCCGTCCTGGCCGAGCAGCTTGTGGTGCAGGAGGCGGAGGAAGTCGCCGGACTGCGCGCCCTGGATGATGCGGTGGTCGTACGTGCTCGTCAGCGTGATCGTCTTGCTGACGGCGAGGCGGGCGAGCGTCTCCTCGCTCGCGCCCGCGTACTCGGCGGGGTACTCCAGCGCCCCGACGCCGACGATCGCGCCCTGCCCCTGCATGAGCCGCGGCACGGAGTGGACGGTCCCGATCGTGCCGGGGTTCGTGAGGCTGACGGTCGTGCCCTGGAAGTCCTCGAGCGTGAGCGAGCCGGAGCGGGCCCGGCGCACGACGTCCTCGTAGCCCGCCCAGAACTGCGCGAACTCCATGCGCTGCGCGCGCTTGATGCTCGGCACGAGGAGCTGGCGGGTGCCGTCGTCCTTCGCGAGGTCGATGGCGATGCCGACGTTGACGTCCTCGTTGCGCAGGACGCCGGGCTTGCCGTCGACCTCCGCGTACGCGTAGTTCATCTCCGGCATCTCGCGCAGCGCCTCGACGAGCGCGAACCCGATGAGGTGGGTGAACGAGACCTTTCCGCCGCGGGCTCGGGCGAGGTGGTTGTTGAGGACGATGCGGTTGTCGATGAGGAGCTTGGCCGGGACCGCGCGCACGCTCGTCGCGGTCGGGACGGTGAGGCTCGACTCCATGTTCGTCACGACCCGCGCCGCGGGGCCCTTGAGGCGCACCGGCTCGACGCGTCCGCCGTCACCCGAGCCGGCGGGGGCGCTCGAGGCGGCGGGGGAGGAGGTGGTCGACGGCCGGCTGGTCTGAGGTGCGCTCACCCGCTGCTGCTCCTTCGCGTCCTGTGTCGGCGTCGCCTTCGGCTCGGGCTTCTGCTCGGGCTCGGGCTCGGGCTCGGGCTTCGGCTCGGGCTCCTGCTCGGGCTCCTGCGCGGGCTCGGGCTCCTGCTCGGGCTCGTCGGCGGGGCTGTCGAGCGGACCGTCGGAGAAGAACTCCCGCCACTCCGGGGACACCGACGACGGGTCGCGCCGGTAGGCCTCCTGCAGCTCCTGCACGAGCCACTCGTTCGGCCCGAAGCCCGTCATGGGGTCGTCTGCCGGGGTCTGCTTCGACACGGCGTGCTTCGCCTTCTTCCCTCGCGCGATGGTGGTCGTCCCGCCGCGGTCAGCCTAGACCTGCCCCGGCGCCGGTTCCGGTCCGAGGACGGGCCCCGGCGGTGCCGCGTGACGCGGCTCACCACGTACCCGCCGGCGGGTGGAACACTCGGTCGACGTGCGCTTCCTCCCCGGGCACCGGCCGCCCCACGACCTCACGTACGACGACGTCTTCCTCGTCCCGTCCCGTTCCGACGTCGGCTCCCGCACCGCCGTCGACCTCACACCGGTGGACGGCACGGGCGCGACCCTCCCCGTCGCCGTCGCCAACATGACCGCCGTCACCGGTCGGCGGATGGCGGAGACCGCCGCGCGCCGCGGCTCGCTCGCCGTCCTCCCCCAGGACACGCCGCTCGACGTGCTCGCCGAGGTCGTCGGCTGGGTCAAGGGGCGGCACCCCGTGCTCGAGACCCCGGTCGTGGTGTCGCAGGACGACGTCGTCCTCACGGTCCTCCACCTGCTGCCGAAGCGGGCGCACGGCGCCGCCGTCGTCGTCGACGCCGACGGCCGGCTCACCGGGGTCGTGACCGAGCGGGACTGCCGGGGCGTCGACCGCTACACCCCGGTGCGGGACGTCATGAGCAGCGACGTCGTGCGCCTCGACGTCGACGACGTCACGGGTGACGGCCCGGGCCAGGGGCCGCGGGCGGCCTTCGAGGTGCTCTCCGGCACGCGGCACCACTTCGCCCCCGTCGTCGGCCCCGACGGGCGGCACGTCGGCGCCATGACTCGCCTCGGTGCGCTGCGGTCCACCCTCTACCGTCCCGCGCTCGACGACCGCGGGCGGCTGCGCGTGGCGGCGGCGGTCGGCATCAACGGCGACGTCGCCGGCCGGTGCGCCGCGATGCTCGCCGCAGGCGTCGACGTGCTCGTGGTCGACACCGCCCACGGGCACCAGTCCCGTGCGCTGGATGCCGTGGCCGCCGCCCGGGAGGCCGCGCCGGGCGTCCCGCTCGTCGCGGGCAACGTCGTGACGGCCGACGGCACGCGCGACCTGGTCGCCGCCGGTGCGGACGTCGTCAAGGTCGGCGTCGGTCCCGGCGCGATGTGCACGACGCGGATGATGACCGCGGTCGGGCGGCCGCAGCTGTCCGCCGTCCTCGAGTGCGTCGAGGCCGCCCGCGCGGCCGGCGCCCACGTGTGGGCCGACGGCGGCGTCCGGCACCCGCGCGACGTCGCCCTGGCCCTCGCGGCCGGCGCCAGCCAGGTGATGGTCGGCTCGTGGTTCGCCGGCACGTTCGAGAGCCCGGGGGACCTCCTCGTCGACGCCGAGGGCCGGGAGTACAAGGAGAGCTTCGGGATGGCCTCGAAGCGCGCCGTCACCGCGCGCACCCGGGAGGACTCCGCGTTCGACCGGGCGCGGAAGGGCCTGTTCGAGGAGGGCATCAGCTCCTCGCGCATGCGCCTGGACCCCGCCCGTCCCGGCGTCGAGGACCTGCTCGACCACGTGACCGCCGGGCTGCGCAGCGCGTGCACGTACGTGGGGGCCGCGGACCTCGCGGGCTTCGCCGACCGCGCGGTCGTGGGCGTGCAGTCGAGGTCCGGCTACGACGAGGGGCGGCCGCTGCCGACCGGCTGGTAGGTCGGGGGAGTTGATTCGCCCGGCGGGCGTCGTTATGTTGTCGTGACCCGCTCGCTGGCGAGGGATACCCCGTCCCGAGGTGGGTCAAACCCCCCGGTCGTCCCCGACCGCCCCTGCCCTGCCCGCCCGCCGCCCGCCCGGGTGCACGACACGACTGGAGAAGACGTGCCGTTGCCGCGCCCTGACGCGCAGCCCCTGCCGTCGCGACGCGCTCTCCGTGCGGCCGAGCGTGCGCGTGCCGCCTCGACCGCACCGGACGCTCGAGGCACGACGACCGCCCCCACCCGCCGGTCGCTGCGGTCGCGCAGCACGTCCGGCCGTGTCGGCGCAGGGGCCACGACGGTGCCACCGGCGGCACCGTCGCTCGGTGCGGTGCTCCCCGACCACGTCCTCGAGGGTGGCGACGACGCCTGGGTGGACGGCGTCGCCCCGCGACCCACGCCCGTGGCGGCCCTGGCCGCCCACGAGCCCACGGCCCCGCCGTCCCCGAGGAGCCACGCCGGTGGGTCGCTGTGGCGGCGCGTCCCCCAGGTCGCCGTCGTCGGCTCGCTCGTGGCCGCGATCGCCGGGTACGCCGTGACGTCGGACGTGTCCGCGAGCGCCGGCCCGGTCGCCTCCTTCGTCCGGGAGGAGGCCCCCGTCGAGGCGCGGGAGCCCGTGGTCGGCGACATCGACGCGGGTTCCGACGTCGTCGCCGGCGAGGACGGGCTGCTGCGCGTCGCGCCGGACGAGGCGTCCCGCGGCAGCGAGCGGTCGCCGCTGCCGGGGTGCGACGGCGTCCCGCCGGAGACCGACCAGCCCAACGGGCGCATGTCGGAGGCGTACCTCTGCACCCTGTGGGACGGGAGGACCGACATCCGCGCCGACGCCGCCGTGTCCCTCGCCGTCCTCAACGAGGCCTACCGCGCCGAGTTCGGTTCCGACATCTGCCTCACCGACGGCTACCGCTCCTTCGCCGCCCAGCAGTCGCTGCGGGCCCGCAAGCCGGGTCTCGCCGCGCGGCCCGGGACGTCCGAGCACGGCTGGGGTCTCGCGGTCGACCTCTGCGGGGGCGTCGAGAACGAGGGCGCCGGGTACCACTGGCTGCGCGAGCACGCGCCCGCCCACGGGTGGGACAACCCCGCCTGGGCGCGACGCGGCGGGGGCGGGCCCTACGAGCCGTGGCACTGGGAGTACGTCGACGGTCAGTGGTGACCGCGGCGCCCCCGGCCCCCTCGCTCAGCCCGGGGCCGTGACGAACACGTCGAACAGGCTCGGCGTGTGGGCGTGCACGAGGATCATGAAGATGATCAGGTCGAACGACAGGTGCACGACGAGGACGTAGAGGAACGACTTCGTCCGGTAGAAGATGAAACCCTGGAGGACGGCGAAGGGGACCGTGAGGAGCGGGCCCCACGACTGGTAGCCGAGCTCCCAGAGGAACGACACGAAGACCGTCGCCTGCAGGACGTTCGCCTGCCAGAACGAGAAGTGCTGCCGCAGCAGGGCGAAGACCGTGCAGACGAAGAACAGCTCGTCCCACAGCCCGACGGCGTTGACGCCGACGAAGAGCCGGACGATCTCGCCCGTCTCCACGACCGTCGGCCAGTTCTCGTACACGCCGGAGCCGATGAAGTAGACCGGCAGCACGAGGTAGCCGAGCGCGACGACGACGACGAGGTACGTCCACTCGAACCGGCCCCACGCCCGTCCCGTCCGCACCGGGAAGCGGATGACGTCCTCGCGCCACACGAACCGCGACATGACGTACGGCAGCAGGACGGCGAAGCCGAGCGCGAGCGCGAACCGGAGGATGCCGGCGTTGCTGATGTCGGCCTTGAGCGGGACCAGGCTGATGCCGAACAGCGCGACGGCGACGACCGCGAGGTGCCGCAGCAGGGCGCGGTCCCGGTCGCCGCGGGTCACGACCAGCGCGAGCAGGACCCCCGCCGCGAGCAGGGGCCACCCCACGACGTGGCTGCGGAAGCCGAAGAGGGCGACCGCCGAGCCGCACACGAGGGCGGCCGAGAGGAACCGCGGCAGCGAGGCGGGCTCGGTGGCGGGCGTGTCCGCCGACATCGTCGGTCGCGCGTCCGTCGTGCTCACGGGGACAGGATGGCCCGGGGCCCTCGACGACCGCGAGGCGTCCGCCGCACACTCGTGGTGTGGACGGTGCTCGGGCGGAGCCGGCGGACGAGGGGGTGCCCGCCTACCTCGCCGCCCTCCCGGCGGCGTCCCGCGCGATGGTCGAGCGGCTGCTCGGCCTCGCGTGCGACGTCGTGCCGGACGCGGCCGTCGTCATGTCGTACGGGATCCCCACGGTGCGGTCCGGTCGTCGGCGGTTCCACGTCGGGGCGTGGAAGCACGGCGTCTCGGTGTACGGCTGGCACGACGGCCACGACGGCGGGTTCACGGCCGCCCACCCGGACCTCGTCCACGGGCGGAGCACGCTCCGGTTCAGTGAGGCGGAACTCGCCGCCGTGGGCGACGACGAGCTGCGCGCGCTGGCGGCCGCGACGCTCCGGACGTAGCCGGGCGTCAGCCTCTCGCGGGACCGGCGAGCCGGAGCCGCTGCGGCGACGACCCGGGGGCGCGCTCGACGAGCCCGCGGGCCTCGAGGTCGACCTTCGTGTACGTGCAGTAGTTGCGCAGTCGCCCGCCCGGGAACGCCGGGTGGGCCCCGAACCGCTCCTGTGCGGTCTCGACGAGGTCCTTCAACGCGACGGTTCCGTCGTCCCGCGCCTCGTCCTCGAGCACGGACAGGATGTGCTCGCGCATGAGCTCGTACTGGGTCGCGTCCATCGTCCAGCCGTCGAGCCCGCCGGGACGCGTCGCGTTGAACATCTCGACCCGCCCGCGGAGCCGGGCCGCACGGTCGGCCTCCCACGCCGAGTCCGGGACCGGTCCGGAGTGGGGGTCGCGGCGCGTGGTCGTCACCGGGCGACCGGCCGCGACTCGACGTGGGCCTTGAGGTCCTGCAGGTCCTTCACGTGGAGCGCCCTCACGCGTCGGGCGAGCAGGGTCCCGACGACCTGCCGGACGAGCGGGGGGAGCGGCAGGTCGTTGCGGAAGTCGAGGTGGACGCGAGTGCGTGCCTCGCCGAGCGGCTCCAGGCGGAAGTCGACCTCCGGGTGGAGCACCCGCCCCCCGGGACCGCGGTTGGTCAGCCGGTACTCGACCCGGTCGTCGCTCACCCGCTCGAGTCGCTGGCGGCCCTGCTCGACGCCGTCCGTGTCGCGGAAGACGATGCACGAGCCGATCGAGCGGCCGTCGCCCTCCACGCTGCACGTGTAGCCCGTGGCCGCCGGCCACGCCGACCACCGCATGAGGACGTTCTCGTCCGCCACGGCCGCGTGGACGACGTCGACGGGACGGTCGACGACGATGCTCTCGGTCCACTCCATGGTGGCTCCTTGTAGTTCGATGCCCGAATGGTACGGTGATCGAACCATGGCGGACGAGCACGTGCACCCCGACGACCCGCTCCTGCTCGCGTGCCGCGCGCTCGCCCGTGCGATGGACGGCTTCGACGAGGCCGCGTGTCGCGCGCTGCGGATCGGGCGGAGCGACCTGCGCGCCCTCAACCTGCTGGAGCACGGCCCGCTGTCGCCCGCGGTGATGGCGGACGCGCTGGGTCTCTCGCGGCCCGCGGTGACGGCGTTGCTCGACCGGCTCGTACGCGGCGGGTACGTGGCACGGTCCGCTGCGCCGCACGACCGGCGCAGTGTGCGCGTCGCCCTGCGCCCGGAGACGTACCGGGCCTTCGCCGCCGTCTACCGCCCCCTGGGGCAGCGGGTCCACGACAGCGTGCGCGACCTCGACGGAGCCGAGCGGGCCGTGGTCGTGGACGCGATGACGGCGATGACGGGGGCGTTCGCCTCGGCGAGCCGACGAGCGGGCTCCGGCGACGACGTGCCCCCGGCAGGATTCGAACCTGCGCACCCGCCTCCGGAGGGCGGTGCTCTATCCCCTGAGCTACGGGGGCCAGGGCGAGCACGAGGGTAGCAGCCGGCCGGGGCGCTCCCGCGCCGCCCGTACGCTTGTCCGTCGTGACACCGGAGACCCTCGCCGCCGCCGTCCGCTCGTGCCTGCTCGCTTCCGTGGCGTCCGGTGAGCTGGCGGTCGACGTGCCCCCGACGGTGACCGTCGAGCGGCCGCGGAACCGCGACCACGGCGACTGGGCGACGAACGTCGCGCTCCAGCTGGCGAAGCCTGCCGGGCGCCCCCCGCGGCAGGTCGCGGAGCTGCTCGCCGCCCGCCTGCGCGCGGTCGAGGGGGTCGCGAGCGTGGACGTCGCCGGTCCGGGGTTCCTCAACGTCCGGGTGGACGCGGCGAGCGCCGGGGAGCTCGCCCGCTCGGTCGTGGCCGCGGGCGCGGCGTACGGGCGCAACGACCGCTACGCGGGCACCGCGGTGAACCTCGAGTTCGTGTCGGCGAACCCGACCGGTCCCATCCACCTCGGGGGGACGCGGTGGGCGGCGGTCGGCGACTCGCTGGCCCGGCTCCTCGAGGCGTGCGGCGCCGCTGTCACCCGCGAGTACTACTTCAACGACCACGGCGCCCAGATCGACCGGTTCGCCCGGTCGCTGCTCGCCCGGGCGCACGGTCGGGACGTCCCGGAGGACGGGTACGCCGGGCAGTACGTCGACGACATCGCCGCCGCGGTGATCGCCCGCCGCGGCGAGGAGGTGCTGCGACTGGACGACGCCGAGGCGCAGGAGGTCTTCCGCTCCGAGGGTGTCGACCTCATGTTCGACGCGATCAAGCGGAGCCTCCACGACTTCGGCGTCGACTTCGACGTCTACTTCCACGAGAACTCGCTCCACGACTCCGGCGCGGTGGCGCGCGCTGTCGAGGAGCTCAAGGCGTCGGGCCGTCTCTACGAGGCCGACGGTGCGTGGTGGCTGCGCTCCACGGAGTTCGGCGACGACAAGGACCGGGTCGTCATCAAGTCCGACGGCCGGCCCGCGTACATCGCCGGCGACCTCGCGTACTTCACCGACAAGCGCCGTCGCGGCGCCGACCTCGCCATCTACATGCTCGGCGCCGACCACCACGGCTACGTCGCCCGGCTCAAGGCCGCCGCGGCCGCGTTCGGCGACGACCCCGACCGGGTCGAGGTCCTCATCGGCCAGATGGTCAACCTCGTGCGGGACGGGGAGCCGGTCCGGATGAGCAAGCGCGCCGGCACCGTCGTGACGATGGAGGACCTCGTCGACGCGGTCGGCGTCGACGCCGCGCGGTACGCCCTCGCCCGGTCGAGCACCGACTCCCCGCTCGACGTCGACCTCGACCTGCTCACCCGGCGCTCCAACGACAACCCGGTGTTCTACGTCCAGTACGCCCACGCCCGCACGGCCGCCGTGGGACGGAACGCCGCGACCGCGGGTGTGCGGCGCGACGACGGGTTCGACGCCTCGCTCCTCGACCACCCGAGCGAGGAGGTCGTCCTCGCGGCACTCGCGCAGTTCCCCGGGGTGGTCGCGCAGGCTGCGCAGCTGCGCGAGCCGCACCGCGTCGCCCGGTACCTCGAGGAGCTCGCCGGCGCCTATCACAAGTGGTACGACCAGCAGCGGCGCGTCGTGCCGGGCGTCGGGCCCGACGGGCAGCCCGAGCCCGTCGACGCCGGGCACCGCACCCGCCTGTGGCTCAACGACGCCGTGCGGGTGGTCCTGGCGAACGGGCTCCGCCTGCTCGGCGTGAGCGCCCCGGAGCGCATGTGAGGGCGCACGAGGCGGGGGTCCTCCACGCCGAGGTCATGACGCCGGGCCCGGCGTGGCTTCGGGTCCCCGACGACGTCAACGCCCTGCTCCCGCAGCTGTGGGCCAGGACCGTCGACCGCGGTCCGGACGGCGCGCTGCGGGTGGGAGGCGTCGACGTGCGCGACCTCGCCGCGGAGCACGGCACGCCCGCGTACGTCCTCGACGAGGTCGACCTGCGGGCGCGCGCGCGAGCGCACGCCGAGGCGTTCGACCGCGCCTTCGTCGACCTGTGCGGCGGGGCGGACGTGTACTACGCGGGCAAGGCGTTCCTGTCGGTGGCGGTCGCCCGGTGGGTGGCCGAGGAGGGGCTGCGGCTCGACACCTGCACCGGCGGCGAGCTCGCCGTCGGGCTGCGCGCCGGCCTCGACCCCGCGCTGCTCGGCCTGCACGGGAACAACAAGTCCGACGCGGAGATCGCCCGCGCGCTCGAGGCCGGGGTCGGGCGGATCATCGTCGACAGCCCGGAGGAGCCGGCCCGCATCGCGGCGCTCGCCCGGGCCCGCGGCGTCGTGGCGCCCGTCCTCGTCCGCGTGAACGTCGGGGTCGAGGCGCACACGCACGAGTTCATCGCGACCGCGCACGAGGACCAGAAGTTCGGCGTGGCGCTGTCCGACGGGGTGGCCGCGGCCGTCGTCGCCGACGTGCTCGCCCGCCCCGAGCTGGAGCTGCGCGGGCTCCACAGCCACATCGGGTCGCAGATCTTCGACCCCGCCGGCTTCGAGGTCGCCGTGCGGCGGCTCGTGCGCCTGCACGCCGACACCCTCCGCACGCACGGGGTGGCGCTGCCGGAGATGGACCTCGGCGGCGGCTTCGGCATCGCGTACGCCTCGACGGACCGGCCCATGCCGGTCGAGCAGGTCGCCGGGCGGCTCGCCCGCACCGTGGCGGAGGAGTGCGCCGCCGCCGGGGTCGACGTGCCCCGGATCAGCGTCGAGCCCGGCAGGTCCGTGGTCGGCCCGACGACCTTCACCCTCTACGAGGTCGGCACCGTCAAGCCCGTCGTGCTCGACGGTGGGGGGGAGCGCACGTACGTGAGCGTCGACGGCGGGATGAGCGACAACGTGCGCACGGCCCTCTACGACGCGGACTACTCGTGCACGCTGGCCTCGCGCGCCTCCGACGCTCCGCCCGTGCTCGCCCGCGTGGTGGGCAAGCACTGCGAGAGCGGGGACATCGTGGTGCGCGACGAGTTCCTGCCCGGGGACGTGCGCCGTGGGGACCTCCTCGCCGTGCCGGGCACGGGGGCGTACTGCCGCTCGCTCGCGAGCCAGTACAACCACGTGCCGCGGCCCCCCGTCGTCGCGGTGCGCGACGGGGTCAGCCGGGTGCTCCTGCGCCGCGAGACGGAGGAGGACCTGCTCGCGCTCGACGTCGGGTGACGCCGGGCGCGACGCCCGACGGCGCGTGGCGCGTGGCGCGTGGCGGGTGGCGCGTGGCGCGTGGCGCGTGGCGCGCACGTCGACGCTCACGGGTGTCACGCGACGAGCACGCCGATGCGGTCGTCGCCGTCTGCCTCGGGTGGCTCGCCGGGGTCGTACCAGTCGGCGTCGAACCACGCCGGGTCCCACCAGTCGCCCGGCGCGGGACCCGGGCCGGCGTCGTCGTCGCGTCCGACGTCCACGTCCTCCGGCGGCTGCCAGCTCGGGGGATCGGTGCCGTACGTGTGCCCGGTCGGCGCGGTGTGGTCGAGGTGGCCGTCCCCGGTCTGGGTGACGAGCCAACCGCCACGGTGCTTCGCGCGGTGGTGCAACCGGCAGTAGCCGGCGAGGTTGCAGCCGGCGGTGGGGCCGGTCGGCCACTCGACGGTGTGGTCGAGGTCGGCCTCGCGGGCGCGTCGACGGCAGCCGGGCCACCGGCACGTGACATCCCGCGTGCGGACGGCGCGCGCCAGTGTCGCCGACGGCTCGTACCTCGCCTCGTGCGTGCCGGGGCAGCCGGCGTCGACCGTGCCGTCGGGCCGGAGCGGCGCCACCGTGACGCGGCGGGCGGCGCGGGCGACGGCGCGGGCGACCGGGTCCGGCAGCGGCCCGAAGCCGGGCAGCTCGGCAGGGGCGTGGTCCGGGACCGCGTCGCTCGACGTGGCGTGTGGCGGGGGCAGCAGCGCGGCGAGCGGCACGAGGACATCGACCCCGACGCTCACGTGCGGGACGGGGCGCGCGAGCACGTCGGACGTGCCGAGGAGGAGCGTCATGGCGGCGTCGGCGCGCGCCTGGTCGAGCGTCGGCACGTCGACCGCGTCGAGGTCTCCGGCGCGGTGCGCACGCCGGGCGGCGTCGACCTGCTCGCGGGCGACGGCGTCGACGCCCGCGACGGCCGCGGCGACGTCGACGGCGGGCGCGGTCACCTGCAGCACGGCGAGGCCGTCCGGCAGCCCCCACGACGTGACGCCCCGCCGGCACCTGGCCGCCTCGATCCTGCGCGTCGCGCTCGCCGGGTCCGCGGTCGCCAGCGCACGGCGTACGGCGGCGGACACCTGTGACGGCGTCCCGATGGTCCAGGTCGTCCCGCCGCCCTCCTCGGGGGCCTGCCGCTCGCGCCTCTCGAGACGTCGCGCGATGACGTGCGTCTCCACCCGGCGGGCGAGATCGTCGCGCGTCCCCTCGAGGGCGTCGCGCACCGCACGCGCGTGCCCGAGGCCCACGAGCCCGGCCGACAGCGCCGCGAGGGTCGTCGGCTGCCGCCGGAGCAGGACGTCGGCGAGCTGCACGCGCTCCTGCGCCGAGCGCTGGGAGACGCGGAGCGCGGCCGCCACCTCGACGGCGGTGAAGCGGTCGACCTCCGCCTCCGAGGCCGGACCGCCGGCGCGCTCCACCGCCCGCCGGCCCCCGAGCTCCGCGACGAGCTGGTCGTGGTCGGCGCGGCGGCGCTCCCGCAGCCGACCGATCAGCCGGACGGACAGACCCTCGGCCCAGCCGGCGAGGGCCGTGGCGGCCGCGAGCCCGTCGACGACCGCGGCATCGGGCAGCGGGGACGCGCCCGGCCCGTCCCCGGCGGCGAGGAGCTCCTCGAGCCGGGCGAGCTCGGCCACGAGCCGCTGCGCCGGGAGTCCATCGAACATGCGTACGACGCTATCGGGAGGGTCCGACACTTCCTCCGAGCAGGTCGGTGCCGTAGCGGGTCTCGGCGACCTCGACCGTGTCGCCGCCGCCCAGGCCACCGACAGCGACCGTGCGGCTCACGCCGTCCGCCCGCCAGCCGTGCCGCTCGTAGAAGGCGCGCGCCCGCGGGTTCGCCGTCGCCACCCACAGGGCCGCGACGCGGTGACCACCGGTCCGCAGGTCCGCCTCGGCCGCCCGCAGGAGCGCCGTCCCGATGCCCTGCCGCCAGACGGACGGATCGAGGTTGATCGCGTACAGCTCGCCGTCGTCGCCCGTCGCGGCCTCCCGGGCCGACCCGGCGTGCGCGAAGCCGACGACGGCGCCGTCGACCACCGCGACCGTCGGACCGGCGCCGGGGGCGGACAACCGGTCCCGCCACCATGCTGTGCGCTGCCCGACGTCGAGCCCGTCGAGGTAGTCGTCCGACATGACGCCGCGGTAGGCGGCCTGCCAGGCCCGCACGTGGACACGGGCCAGCCCCGGGGCGTCCGCGACCACGGCGCGGCGCAGGGTCGGCGACGACGGCACGGGTCGAGCGTGTCAGAGACGGCGCCGCCCCGGCCACGACGCCGTCGTGACCGGGGCCGCGCTGGATCTGTCACCCCACGAGCGCCTCCTCCGGCGTCTCCGCACGGTGCCGCGGCTGCGGGACGACAGCGACGGCGGCGGGCTCCTCCCGCAGGCCGTAGCGCTCCCACCAGCGGGCGAGCGGACCCGGCGCCCACCAGTTCGCGGACCCGACGAGCCGCATCGTCGCCGGCACCAGCAGCGCCCGGACCACCGTCGCGTCGAGGAGCAGCGCGAAGGCGAGCCCCAGTCCGATCATCTGGATGAACGTGACGTCGCCGAGCATGAACCCGCCGACGACGAGGCCGAGGAGCAGGGCGGCCGCCGTCACGATGCCGCCGGTGCGCTGCAGCCCGTTGGCGACCGCGGTCGTGTTGTCACCGGTGGCGTCCCACTCCTCCCGCATGCGGGAGAGGAGGAAGACCTCGTAGTCCATCGACAGCCCGAACGCGATCGCGACGATGACGACGAGCTGGCTCGTCTCGAGGAAGCCCGTCTCGGTGAAGCCGAGCACACCGGAGAGGTTGCCCTCGCCGAACGCCCACACGAGCACCCCGAACGTGGCGGCGATCGTCGCGGTGTTGAGCAGCGCCGCCTTGACGGGCAGCAGGACCGAGCCGAAGGCCCAGAACAGCAGCAGGAGCTCGGCGACGACGACGAACCCGACGGCGAGGGGGAGCCGGTCGGTGATGACGTCGAGCCGGTCGACGAAGTACGCGGTGTCGCCGGTCACGAGGACGTCGACGCCGTCGACGGACACGTCGCGGAGGTCCGTGACGAGCTCGCGGGAGGCGGCGGAGAAGGGGTCCGAGTCGGCCAGCGGCACCGACAGGCGGACCGCCGTGCCGGACGTCGCCTCGACGCGCGCCGGCGTGCCGGCGGCGGCCTCGACGGCGTCGACGACGGCCGCCTGCTGCGTCGCGTCGAGTGCCGAGCCGTCGGCGCCGACGGCGACGACCTGGGCGGCGTCGGTGGACAGCCACGGCAGCTGCTCGTCGACCGTCTCGGCGGCCTGTCGCGACTCGGCCCGCTCGGGCAGGGCCCGGACGTCGACCCCGCCGAGGCGCAGGTCGGCGACCGGGGCGACGAGGACGGCGAGCAGCGCGACGACGCCGACGACCACCACGACCGGGCGGCGCATCACCCCGCGGGCGATGCGGGCCCACGCCCCGTCGGTGCGGTCGGCCCCGGCGCGGGTGCCGCGACGGAACGGCAGACCGACCGCGTCGACGCGCCTGCCGAGCAGCCGCAGGATCGCGGGGAGGACCGTGAGGGCCGCGAGCATGGCGAGCACGACGGCGGCGATGGCCCCGGTCCCGAGCGAGCGGACGAACATGAAGGGGAAGAACAGCATCGCCGCCAGCGACACGGCGACCGTCAGCCCGGAGACGAGGACGGTGCGTCCCGCCGTCGTGAGCGTCGCCTCGAGGGCGTCGGGCACGGGCCGGCCGGGCGTCAGCTCCTCGCGGAAGCGGGCGACGAGCAGGAGGCCGTAGTCGACGGCGAGGCCGAGCCCCAGTGCGGTGATGACGTTGACGCTGAAGATGCTGACGTCGGTCACCTCGCCGATCAGCGACACCATCCCGAAGGCCCCGACGATCGCGAACGCGCCGATGGCGAGGGGCAGCGACCCTGCGACGAGCCCCCCGAGGAACACGACGAGCAGCAGCAGGACGATCGGCACCATGACGCCCTCGGCGAGGGCGAGGTCGGCGCCGACCTGGCGGCTGATGTCGGCGTTGACCGCGGCGAGACCCCCGCGCCGGGTCTCGAGCGGGGACGGCGCGACGAGGTCGTCGGCGACCTCCTCCGCGTAGACCGCGGACCGCTCGGCGTCGTCCTCGCCGACGAGGCGGACGAGCGCGACGACGGTCGTGCCGTCCGCGGAGACCAGCCCCGTCGCCGCCGGATCGGGCGCCGCCAGGGGGTTGACGACCTCGTCGACGACGTCCGCGTGCTCGGCGACGACGTCGTCGAGCGTCTGCGTGACCGCGTCGGCGAACTCCGGGTCCGCGACGGTCCGTCCGGGGCTGGTGTACGTCACGAGGACGTCGACGTCGGTGCGGCCGAGCTCCTCGGTGGAGACGGCGGCGGCGACCGACGACTCGCTGCGGGCGTCGTCGAAGCCGCCGTCCGTCGCCTTCCCGAAGAGTCCTCCGCCCATGGCGAAGGCGCTCCAGGCCGCGAGCGCGAGGGCGAGCCCCGCGAGGACCAGCACGAGGACGGGGCGGCGGGAGATCCCGCGAGCCAGGGCAGACAACATGGGGATCCTCCGTAGACGATGTTCGTTTCGGTGAACGGTGTTCTCGACCGCCGTCGTGAACTATGCTCTCGCTCGTGAACACTGTCAACACATCGGAGGTGCGTTCTCCGGTCGTGCCCCGTCGGGACCGCCTGCGGGCGGCGACCGAGGCCGAGATCGTGACGACGGCCCGGGAGCTGCTCGTCGAGGGCGGGCCGGCCGCCGTGACGGTGCGCGAGGTCGGGCGGCGCATGGGGATGACGGCGTCGGCGCTCTACCGCTACGTCGACGGACTGGACGGTCTCGTCGACCGCCTCGCGGCGTCCTTCTTCGACGAGCTGACCGAGGCGCTGCAGGACCGGCTCACGGGCTCGGGGACGGCTGACGACGCCGGTGTCGGTGAGGCGCTGCTCACCGCCAGCCGCGCGTTCCGGGACTGGTGCGTCGCCCACCCGGCGGAGTTCGCGCTGATGTACGGCAGCGGCGTCCACCAGCTCGAGTCGGGCTGCCCGCGCACTGAGGCGGCGGGCGGGCGCTTCGGCCAGGTCTTCCTCGGGCTGCTCGTCGACGGGCTCGGTCGGGGCGCTGCGGCACCGCCCACGACGGCGCCCGCGGGCCCCGACGTGTTCGACGTCCTCCCGGGTCCGCTCGGCGAGCGCTTCGCCCGGGCCTGGGTCCGGCTCCTCGGCGTCGTCATGGTCGAGGTGATCGGCCGGCTCGGGCACACCGGCGCCGACCCCGAGGTCGTCTTCGAGGCGGAGATGGCCGACTGCGCCCGTGACATCGTGCAGGTGCTGCAGGACCAGCGGGAGGGCGCGCCCGATCGGGCGTGAGCGGGACCGGTCCGCGACCACCCCCACCCCCGTGTCCGGCGGTCCTGACACACTGCGGCGCGTGGAACCCGTCCGAGTCGCCCTCCTCGGCTGCGGCGTCGTCGGCTCCGAGGTCGCCCGGCTGCTCCGCGAGCAGCACGACGACCTCGCCGCACGCGTCGGGGCACCGCTGGAGCTCGTCGGCATCGCCGTGCGCCGGCCGGAGCGCGAGCGGCCGGGCGTCGACCCGTCGCTGCTCACCGCGGACGCCGAGGACCTCGTCCGCCGCGCCGACGTCGTCGTCGAGGTCGTCGGGGGCATCGAGCCGGTCCGCTCGCTGCTCCACGAGGCGTTCCGCCACGGCGCGGGGGTCGTGACGGCCAACAAGATGCTCCTCGCCGAGCACGGGCCCGAGCTCTTCGAGGCCGCGCGCGCCGCCGACGTCGACCTCTACTACGAGGCCGCCGTCGCGGGCGCGATCCCCCTCATCCGACCGCTGCGCGAGTCGCTCGCCGGGGACCGGGTGCGCCGCTTCCTCGGCATCGTCAACGGGACGACGAACTACGTCCTCGACCAGATGGACACGACCGGCGCGGGCTTCGCCGACGCCGTGGAGCGCGCCCAGGCGCTCGGCTACGCCGAGGCGGACCCCACAGCGGACGTCGAGGGCTACGACGCCGCCAGCAAGGCCGCCATCCTCGCGAGCCTCGCCTTCCACACCCGGGTGCCCGGCGACGCGGTCCACCGCGAGGGCATCACCGGGGTGACGGCCGCCGACGTCGCGGCGGCCGCCCGGCTCGGCTGCGTCGTCAAGCTGCTCGCCATCGGGGAGCGCGTGCCGGCCGGCGCCGACGGCGGCCCGGAGGGGGTGACGGTGCGGGTGCACCCGGCGTTCGTGCCGCGCAGCCACCCCCTGGCCGGTGTCCGCGGACCCTTCAACGCGGTCTTCGTCGAGGCCGAGGCCGCGGGCGAGCTCATGTTCTACGGACCCGGCGCCGGCGGCACACCGACAGCCGGTGCCGTCCTCGGCGACGTCGTCGCCGTGGCCCGCCACCGCGTCCACGGCGGTCGCGGCCCGGGGGAGTCGGCGTACGCGGACCTCCCGGCGCTGCCGATGTCGCGTGTCCTGACGCGCTACCACGTGCGGCTCGAGGTCGCCGACCGGCCGGGTGTGCTCGCGCGCGTCGCCGACGCGTTCGCGGCGCACGGCGTGTCGATCGAGCAGGTGCGGCAGCAGGCCGTCGGCGAGGGCCCCGACCGCACCGCGGAGCTCGTCGTCGTCACGCACGTCGCCCCCGACACCTCGTTGAGCGAGACCGTCGAGGACCTCGCGCACCTCGACGCGGTGCTCGACGTCACCTCCGTCATGCGCGTCGAGGGGGAGTGATGGCGGCTCCCTGGCGCGGTGTCATCCCCGAGTACCGCGAGCGGCTCCCGCTCGTCGGTGCGCTCGCCCCCGGCTCCCGCGACGTCACGCTCGCGGAGGGCGGCACGCCGCTCGTGCCGGCACCTGCTCTGTCGGAGCGGCTCGGCTGCGAGGTCCGGCTCAAGGTCGAGGGCTGCAACCCGACGGGCTCCTTCAAGGACCGCGGGATGACGACCGCTATCACGGTCGCCGTCGCCGGCGGCGCGCGGGCCGTCGTGTGCGCGAGCACCGGCAACACCTCCGCCTCGGCGGCCGCGTACGCGACGGCAGCCGGCCTGCGCTGTGCCGTGCTGGTGCCGGACGGGAAGATCGCGATGGGAAAGCTCGCCCAGGCCGTCGCCCACGGCGCCACGCTCCTGCAGGTCGACGGCAACTTCGACGACTGCCTCACCGTCGCGCGGAAGCTCTCCGAGGCCTACCCCGTCGAGCTCGTCAACAGCGTCAACCCCGCGCGCATCGAGGGGCAGAAGACGGCGGCCTTCGAGGTCGTCGACGTGCTCGGTGACGCCCCGGACGTCCACTGCCTGCCCGTGGGGAACGCCGGCAACATCACGGCGTACTGGAAGGGCTACACCGAGTACGCCGACGACGGACCCGCCACCCGGCGTCCCCGCATGTGGGGGTTCCAGGCCGCCGGCGCCGCGCCCATCGTCAAGGGGCACCCGGTCGACCAGCCCGAGACCATCGCGACGGCCATCCGGATCGGCAACCCCGCGAGCTGGGAGCAGGCCGTGGCCGCCCGCGAGGAGTCCGGCGGGGTGATCGAGGCCGTCACCGACGAGCAGATCCTCGCCGCGCACCGGTGGCTGTCCGCCCGCGAGGGCGTGTTCGTCGAGCCCGCGTCGGCCGCCGGGGTGGCCGGCCTCCTGCAGCGGCACGCGGCGGGGCAGGTCGACCCCGGCCAGCGCATCGTCGTCACCGTCACCGGCCACGGTCTCAAGGACCCGCAGTGGGCCCTGCGCGGCGAGGACGGCACGCCCGTGCAGCCGGTGCGCGTGGGCTCCGACACCGTCGAGGTCGCGGGCGCCCTGGGGCTCGCGTGACGCAGGGGCACCGGGCGCTCGCCGCCGCCCGCGTCCGCGTCGACGTCGCCGGGTCGTCGGCGAACCTCGGGCCCGGCTTCGACGCCGTCGGCCTCGCCCTCGAGCTCCGCGACGTCGTCGAGACCCGCTGCACGCCCGCGAGCGACCCGCAGGCGCCGCGCACCTCGGTGCACGTCTCGGGCGAGGGCGCGGGCGAGGTGCCGACCGACGACCGGCACCTCGTCGCGCGCTGGGTGCGGGGCGGGCTCGCCGGCCTGGGCGCGGGCGCGGACCACCTCGACCTCGACCTCACGTGCCGCAACGCCGTGCCGCACGGGCGTGGCCTCGGCTCGTCGGCGACCGCCGTCGTCGCGGGCCTCCTCACGGCGTGGACGCTCGTCCACGGCGAGGCCGAGCAGGCCGGCGCTCTCACGCGCGCGGGGTGGCTCGTGTCGAGCTCCGCCGCCGCGGAGGGCCACGGCGACAACGCCGCGGCCAGCGTGCTCGGTGGGGCCGTGCTCGCGTGGGCCGACGCCGGTGGCTACCGCGCGGTCCCGCTCGAGGTGTCCGACGGGCTGGCGCTCGTCACGTGCGTGCCCGGGGAGGTGCTGCTCACCGACGTCGCCCGGGCCCTGCTGCCGGCGACGGTGCCGCACGCGGACGCCGCCTTCACCGGGGCGCGTGCCGGGCTCCTCGTCCACGCCCTGCGGGGGCACGCCGACCTGCTGCTGGCGGCCACGGAGGACCGGATCCACCAGTCCCAGCGCTCCGGCGCCATGCCCGGCAGCGCGGAGCTGCTGGCGGCCCTGCGCGCCGAGGGCGTGGCGGCGTGCGTGTCGGGGGCCGGCCCGTCCCTGCTGTGCCTCGGGTCCACCGCCGCCACGGTGCAGCAGGTCGCGGACACCGTCGCGCCCGGCGCCTGGCAGGTCGACGCACGTCCGGTCGGGGGACCCGCTCGGGCGGAGGTGCTCGGCTGAGCACCTCCGGGTGCTACCGTTCGTCGTACGACGGGGGTCTCTCACGACACCGTTCCCGTCGTTCTCGCAGCCGGCAGAAGCCGTTCCGACAGGATCGTCCGCCCTGCGGCTGCCCCAGACCGCCGTGCCCGTCACGAGGCCGGCGGAGCAACGGAATCCGAAGGAAGGACCTTCGTGACAGACACCCACGACGCCGTGGCCAGCGTGCCCGGCGCACCGGCGGGCACGGCCGACCTCGGCCGACTCAAGGTGGCCGAGCTCCAGGCCGTCGCCGCCCGCCTCGGCATCAGCGGGGCCGGCCGCATGCGCAAGGCCGAGCTGCTCGCCGCCGTCCGTGAGCGCACCGACGGTGGCGCACCGACCCGCAACGGTGCGGGCGAGCGTGCTCCCCGGCGCCGCGCCGAGGCCCCGGCGACCGGGGCCCCCGCCGACGGGGACGACCGTCCCGCCGCCCCTGCGGGCGACGACCGGTCCGACGCCCCGGCGGAGCCGACGCTGCCCCAACCCGCCCGCGCCCGCGAGGCGAGCGACGACCGGGACGCGCGCGGCGACCGGGACGACCGCGCCGACGAGCGTCGCGCCTCGCAGAGCCGCGCCCGCCGCCGGGCGCAGCTCGACGCCGAGGCCGCCGTGCAGGAGGCCGTCCTCAAGGCCGAGCCGATCCTGCCCGACCTCCCACCGCGCGGGGAGGACACCGCCCAGCGTCGGCAGACCGCCCGGCAGGAACGCCTCGCTCGGCTGCGCGAGCGCACCCAGGACCAGCGGGCTCAGGACCAGCGGGGTCAGGACCAGCGGGGCCAGGACCACCAGCGTGGTCAGGACCACCAGCGTGGTCAGGACAACCAGCGTGGTCAGGAAAACCAGCGCGGCCAGGACGACCAGCGCGGCCCGCAGCAGCCGGAGTCCCGTGACCAGCAGCGCGACCAGGACCGCGACGACCGTGACGGGCGCGGTCCGGACGCCGGCCGCGACGACTACGACGACGAGCGCGGCAGCAGGCGCCGCCGCGGCCGCAACCGCCAGCGCGACAAGCGCGAGCGCCAGCGCGGCGACAACGAGCCGGACGTGCGCGAGGACGACGTGCTCGTGCCGGTGGCCGGCATCGTCGACATCCTCGAGAACTACGCCTTCGTCCGGACGAGCGGCTACCTGCCCGGCCCGCACGACGTCTACGTCTCGCTCGGTCAGGTGAAGAAGTACGGCCTGCGCAAGGGCGACGCCGTCGTCGGGCAGGTCCGTCAGGAGCGCCCCGGCGAGGAGCGTCGGCAGAAGTACAACGCCCTCGTCCGCGTCGACACCGTCAACGGCACCTCCCCGGAGGACGCCCGCGGCCGCGACGAGTTCGGCAAGCTGACGCCGCTGTACCCGCAGAGCCGGCTGCGGCTGGAGTCCGAGCCGGGCCAGCTGACGACGCGGATCATCGACCTCGTCGCGCCGATCGGCAAGGGCCAGCGGGGCCTCATCGTGTCCCCGCCGAAGGCGGGCAAGACCCTCGTCCTCCAGGCGATCGCGAACGCCATCACGCGGAACAACCCGGAGTGCCACCTCATGGTCGTCCTCGTCGACGAGCGACCGGAGGAGGTCACCGACATGCAGCGGACCGTCAAGGGCGAGGTCATCGCCTCGACCTTCGACAGGCCCGCGGACGACCACACGACGGTCGCCGAGCTCGCGATCGAGCGGGCGAAGCGGCTGGTGGAGCTCGGTCACGACGTCGTCGTGCTGCTCGACTCCATCACGCGCCTCGGTCGCGCCTACAACCTCGCCGCGCCGGCGAGCGGGCGCATCCTGTCCGGCGGTGTCGACTCCAGCGCCCTCTACCCGCCCAAGCGGTTCTTCGGCGCGGCCCGCAACATCGAGAACGGGGGGTCGCTCACCATCCTCGCGACGGCCCTCGTCGAGACCGGCTCGAAGATGGACGAGGTGATCTTCGAGGAGTTCAAGGGCACGGGGAACATGGAGCTGCGCCTCTCGCGGCAGCTCGCCGACAAGCGCATCTTCCCCGCGGTCGACGTCAACGCCTCCGGCACCCGTCGGGAGGAGATCCTCCTCGCGGCCGACGAGCTGAAGATCATGTGGCAGCTGCGGCGGGTGCTCGGTGCGCTGGACGCGCAGCAGGCCGTCGAGCTGCTCCTCGACCGGCTCCGCAAGACCCGGTCGAACACCGAGTTCCTCCTCACCGTCGGCAAGACCGCCCCCGGGCACACCAACGGCCACCACACGGGCCAGCACGGGAATCACGACGACGACTGAGGCATTGACCAGGCCGTGACGCCGGAGCCGCTGGTCCCAGCGGCTGCGCGGATGCGTCACACTGGTCCCCGACCGGTCCCGGTTCACGTGCCCGTTGCACGACCCGGCGACCACCAGAGCGAGGAGACACCATGAAGTCCGACATCCACCCCGAGTACGTCACCACCACCGTGACGTGCACGTGCGGCAACACCTTCACGACCCGCAGCACGGCGCAGAGCGGCAAGATCAACGCCGACGTCTGCAGCCAGTGCCACCCCTTCTACACCGGCAAGCAGAAGCTGCTCGACACCGGTGGCCGCGTCGCGCGCTTCGAGAAGCGCTACGGCAAGAAGGCCGACGCCAAGTAGGACCCGTCGACGGCGCCCGTCCCGCACCCGCGGGGCGGGCGCCGTCGTCGTGAGGCGAGGGAGACAGCACCGACCGTGAGCGCCGACGAGCGTGGAGCAGCAGACGTTCCCGCCGACCTGGCGGCCGTCCGGCCGCTGCTCGACGAGCACGCGGAGCTCGAGGCCGCGCTCGGCGACCCGGCCGTCCACGCCGACCCCGCACAGGCGCGCCGCCTCACCCGCCGCTACGCCCAGCTCGGCCGGGTCGCCGCCGCGCACCGGGACTGGGCGTCGGCGAGGGAGGACCTCGCGACGGCGCGCGAGCTCGCGGCCGAGGACCCCGACATCCGCGCCGAGGTGCCTGCTCTCGAACTCGCCCTTGCGGAGGCGACGGAGCGGCTGCGGACGCTGCTCGTGCCGCGGGACCCCGACGACGACCGCGACGCCATCGTCGAGGTCCGGGCGGGGGAGGGCGGTACCGAGTCCGCGCTGTTCGCCGCGGAGCTCGTCCGCATGTACCAGCGGTGGGCGGAGCGGCACGGCTGGCGCACCCAGCTGCTCGACACGACGTGGGCCGACCTCGGGGGTGTGAAGGCCGCGACGCTCGCGGTCGCCGCTCCGGAGGGCGCGTACGGGATGCTGCGGCACGAGGGCGGCGTCCACCGCGTGCAGCGAGTCCCGGTGACGGAGTCCGCGGGCCGGATCCACACCTCCGCCGTCGGCGTGCTCGTGTCGCCCGAGGCGGAGGACGTCGAGGTCGACCTCGACCCCGCCGACCTTAGGGTGGACGTCTTCCGTTCGAGCGGACCCGGCGGGCAGAGCGTCAACACCACCGACTCCGCGGTCCGCATCACCCACCTGCCGACCGGCACGGTCGTCAGCTGCCAGAACGAGAAGTCGCAGCTGCAGAACCGGGAGCAGGCGCTGCGGGTGCTGCGGGCGCGGCTGCTCGCCGACGCCCGCGCCGCGGCCTCCGACGCCGCGTCGCAGGCACGGGCCGCGCAGGTGCGCACCGTCGACCGCTCCGAGCGGGTCCGCACGTACAACTTCGGCGAGAACCGCGTCGTCGACCACCGCAGCGGCTACAAGGCGTACAACCTCGACCAGGTGCTCGACGGCGACCTCGACCCGGTCGTCGACAGCCTCGTGCAGCTGCGGACGCGGGAGGCCCTCGCCGCGGCGAGCGAGGCCGGTGCGGGCGCGTGAGCCTCGTCGAGGACCTCGCCCGCGCTGTCGCGACGCTCCAGCACGCCGGCGTGGCGACGCCGCGGGCGGACGCCGAGCTCCTCGCCGCCCACGCCGCGGGCACCGACCGGGGCGGGCTGCAGCGCCTCGTCGTCCTGCGCGCCGGCTGGCCGGACGGCGCCGGCGAGCGCTTCGCCGCCCTCGTCGACGAGCGCGCGGACCGGGTGCCGCTCCAGCACCTCACGGGCACGGCGGGGTTCCGGGGGCTCGAGCTGGCGGTCGGCCCGGGCGTGTTCGTCCCGCGACCGGAGACCGAGGTGCTCGCCCAGGTGGGGCTCGAGGCCCTGCCCGGCGACGGCACCCTCGCGGTCGACCTGTGCACGGGCTCCGCGGCGGTCGCGCTCGCCCTCGCCCTCGAGGGCGGGGCGCGCGTCGGTGCGGTCGAGCACGAGACCGCCGCGCACGCGTGGGCGCAGCGCAACGTCGCGGCGCTCGGTGCCGGGCGGGTGCGGCTCGTCCACGGTGATGCGACCCGCCCCGACCTCGTCGCCGCCGCCCTGCCCGAGCACGCCGGGGCGTGCGCCGTCGTCACGGCCAACCCGCCCTACGTGCCGGACGACGCCGTGCCGCGCGACCCCGAGGTCGCCGAGCACGACCCGCCCGCCGCGCTGTACGGCGGACCCGACGGCATGCGGGTGCTGGCCGGCTGCGTCCGGACCGCCGCGGTCCTGCTCCTGCCGGACGGCCTCCTCGCCCTCGAGCACGGCGAGGACCAGGCGGCCGACGTCGCGGCCGTGCTGCGCCGCGAGGCGCCCGAGGGCGGGTCGTGGGACGACGTCCGCCACCACGTCGACCTCACGGGCCGGACGCGGGTGACGACCGCCCGGCTCCGCGGCCCGGCCGCCTCCGGGGACCTGGGAGGATCGAGCGCGTGAGCCGCACCTTCGACTGCTCGGCGCCCCGGGAGCGCGAACGGGGGCTGGCCGCCGCCGCGGCCGCCGTCGCGCGCGGGGCCCTCGTTGTCGTCCCGACCGACACGGTCTACGGCGTCAGCGCCGACGCCTTCCAGCCGGACGCCGTCGAGGCGCTCCTCGCCGCCAAGGGTCGCGGGCGCGACGCGGCGCCGCCCGTCCTCGTCGGCGACCCGACGGGACTCGACGGCCTCGCGACGCAGGTGCCGATGTACGCCCGCGACCTCGTCGAGGCGTTCTGGCCCGGCGGGCTCACGGTCGTGCTGCCCGCCCAGCCGACGCTGGCGTGGGACCTCGGCGACACCGGCGGCACCGTCGCGCTCCGGATGCCGCTGCACCCCGTCGCGCTCGAGCTGCTCGCGCGCACCGGGCCGCTCGCGACGTCCGGTGCCAACACGGCCGGCTCACCCGCCGCCCTGTCGGCGGGGGAGGCCCACGGCATGCTCGGCGACTCCGTCGCCGTCTACCTCGACGGCGGTGCGTGCCTCGACGAGCGCGCCTCCACCATCGTCGACTGCACGGGGGAGGCGCCGCGCGTGCTGCGCGACGGTGCGATCCCGCAGCACCTGCTCGAGGAGGTCGTCCCCGACGGGTGGGACGACGAGGACGCGGCGTCCCGGACGGCCGCGAGCGACGAGGAGGTCCCCGCATGAGCGACCAGCCCTACGCGGACCCCGACGGCCCGGCCCCCCGCCCCGTCGGCGAGGGCGGGCTCGCGCTGCGGGCGGCGCTCCGCCGGGCGGTGCGCCTCGCGGCGCTCGTGTGCGCCGCGGCCGCGGCCGTCACCGCCGCCGTCGCCGGCCTCCTCGTCGGTGCGCCCGGGGTGTGGGGGGCGCTGATCGGGTTCGCCGTCGCGCTCGCCTTCCTCGGCACGACCGCGCTCGTCGGCGCGCGGGTCGCCGGCGGGGACCCGGTCGTCGTCGCGGGCTGGGTGCTCGGGTCGTGGCTCGTCAAGGTCGTCGTCGTCGGGCTCGTCCTGTGGGGGCTGCGCGGCCTCGACTTCTACGACCCCGTCGCGCTCTTCGTCGGCATCGTCGTCGGCATGGTCGCGACGCTCTACGCGGAGTACCGGGCCCTCACGACGGCCCGTGTGCCGTACGTCGGCTGAGCGGTCGCGGGTGCCACGGCGGCGGCCGCGGGCCGCGGTGGGGAGCACGCCCGGGGGTTGGTAGGGTTCCCGCGACCCGGTGCCCACGGGCCCAGCCCGGCGTGCGGAGACGCGCGTCTGAGCCTGTGCGGCCCCGGTGCCGATCGCTCGCCCGCCGGTCCCCACGCCGGCCCGACCCCGGGAGTCGACGCTGACGACGCTGACCGCGTTCGCCGCGCTACCGATGTCCGTCACGGACGAGGAGGGCAACTTCTCGCCCCCCGGGATCGGCGAGTTCTTCCCCATCCCGTTCACGGTCGGCGGCGAGCCCGTCTTCGACCGGATCATGCTCGTCCGGCTCATCGCGATGGCCGCTGTCGTGCTCGTCATGGTGCTCTACGTCCAGCGGGCGCGGTTGGTTCCCAGCCGGTACTCCAGCACGGTCGAGTTCGGCCTCGACCTCGTCCGCACGCAGGTGGCCGAGCAGATCCTCGGTCAGAAGGACGGCCGGCGCTTCCTGCCGCTGCTCGCGACGTTCTTCTTCCTCATCTTCGCCCTCAACATCACGGGGATCGTCCCGCTGCTCAACATCGGCGGGACGAGTGTCATCGGCGTCCCCCTGCTGCTCGCGGCGATCAGCTACCTCACCTTCATCGTCGTCGGCATCCGCGCGCAGGGCGTCGGCGGCTACTTCCAGAGCAACCTGTTCCCGCCCGGCGTGCCGAAGCCGCTCTACCTGCTCGTCACGCCCATCGAGTTCGCGTCGACGTTCCTCATCCGGCCGTTCTCGCTGACGATCCGTCTGCTCGCGAACCTCATCGCGGGCCACCTGCTGCTCGTCCTCTGCTTCAAGAGCACGCAGTACTTCCTCGAGGAGCTCCTGAGCGGCAACGCGCTCGGCGCCATGTTCGTCCTCACGCTCGTCGGCGGCTTCGCCTTCACGCTGTTCGAGATCCTCGTCGCCGTCCTCCAGGCGTACATCTTCACCCTGCTCACCGCGGTGTACATCAGCGGTGCGCTCCACCCGGAGCACTGACCACCCCACCGAAAGGACACCTCCCAGTGGACACCACCACCGTGCTCGCCGCTCTCGAGGGCAACATCGCGACCGTCGGCTACGGCCTCGCGGCGATCGGCCCCGGCATCGGCATCGGCGTGCTCGTCGGCAAGACCGTCGAGGGCCAGGCACGCCAGCCCGAGATGGCCGGCCGGCTCCAGACGACGATGTTCCTCGGCATCGCCTTCACCGAGGCGCTCGCCCTCATCGGCTTCGCGGCCGGCTTCGTCTTCTGATGTCCCTCGCACCGATGGCCGTGCTCGCGGTGGAGGGGGCCGAACGTCCGGTCCTCCTCCCCGCGTACTACGACATCATCTGGTCGGCGGTCGTCTTCGTCGTCCTGTTCGTCCTGTTCTGGCGCTACGTTCTGCCGACGTACCTCAAGGTGCTCGACGAGCGGAGCGCGAAGATCCAGGGCGGCCTGGAGAAGGCGGAGCGGGCGCAGGCCGAGGCCGACGCGAAGCTGCAGGAGTACAGCGACCAGCTCGCCGAGGCGCGCGAGGAGGCCGGCCGCATCCGCGAGCAGGCTCGAGGCGAGGGCGCGGCGATCATCGCCGAGATGCGCGGGCGCGCCCAGGCCGAGGCCGACCGCGTGACCGAGCAGGCGAAGCGGCAGATCGAGGCCGAGCGGCAGCAGGCGCTCGCCCAGCTGCGCGGCGAGGTGGGTCGCCTCGCGGTGGACCTCGCCGGTCGCGTGGTCGGGGAGTCGCTGGAGGACGAGGCGCGCCAGCGCCGGGTCGTCGACCGCTTCCTCGCCGACCTCGAGGCCGAGCAGGGCACCGGCGCCACGAGCACCACGAGCACCACGAGCACCACGAGCACCACGAGCACCACGAGCACCGGCAGCGGGACGGTCTGATGCGCGGGGTCAGCCGCACCAGCCACGCCGAGGTCGCCGAGCGGCTCGAGGCGCTGCTCGACCGCACCCCGGACGCCGCGGCCCGGACCCGGCTCGGCGAGGAGCTCTTCGCCGTCACCGACCTCCTCGACTCCTCGGTGTCGCTGCGCCGTTCCCTCACCGACGCCTCCCGGCGCGGGGAGGACAAGGCACGGCTCGTCGAGCGGCTGCTCGGCGGCAAGGTGAGCGCCGACGCCGTCGACCTGCTCTCCGGCGCCGTGCGCGCCCGCTGGAGCGAGGCGCGCGACCTCGCGGCCTCCACGGAGCTCCTCGGGGTCGACGCCGTGCTCGCGGCCGCGGAGGCCGAGGGACGGCTCGACGCCGTCGAGCAGGAGGTCGACCGGGCCGGGCAGCTGCTCGCCGGGGACCGCGGCGTCCGCTCCGCGCTGTCCCGGCGGGAGGGCACGGCCCGGGCGAAGGCCCGGCTCGTCGAGCGGCTCGTCGGCGGTGCGCTCGGCGAGGAGTCGCGGGTGCTCGTCACGCGCATGGCCGCGCACCCGCGCGGTCGCCGCCCCGAGGACGCCTTCGAGCTGGTCTCGCGGGCCGCGGCCGAGCGACGTCAGCGCCTCGTGGCGCGCGTCACCGTCGCGACCTGGCCCACCGACGAGCAGCAGCAGCGGCTCGTCGCCGCGCTCAGCAGCGCCTACGGGCGGACCGTGCGGCTCGCAATCGACGTCGACCCCGACGTCGTCGGCGGGATGCGCGTGCAGGTGGGCGACGAGGTGCGGGACGGCACCGTCGTCCGGCGCCTCCACGCCGCCGCCGAGCAGCTGGGCCGCTGAGGCGCCCGACCACAGACCTGACCCACCACACCCGAGACAGCACCTGAGGAGCACGAGATGTCCGAGCTGACCATCCGTCCGGAGGAGATCCGCGACGCGCTCGACGAGTTCGTCCGCTCGTACGAGCCGACCGGTTCGTCGACCGAGGAGGTCGGCCGTGTCGTCGAGGCCGGTGACGGCATCGCGCAGGTCGAGGGCCTGCCGGGCGTCATGGCGAACGAGCTCGTCCGCTTCGACGACGAGAACGGGACCCTGGGCCTCGCCCTCAACCTCGACGTGCGCGAGACCGGTGTCGTCGTGCTCGGGCCCTTCGGCCACATCACCGAGGGCCTCGAGGTCCGCCGGACGGGCGAGGTCCTGTCGGTCGCGGTCGGCGACGGCTACCTCGGCCGCGTCGTCGACCCGCTCGGCAACCCGGTCGACGGTCTCGGCGAGATCCAGACGGAGGCCCGGCGCGCGCTGGAGCTCCAGGCGCCGTCGGTCATGGCGCGCCAGGAGGTCCGCGAGCCCCTCCAGACGGGCGTCAAGGCGATCGACGCCATGACCCCCATCGGTCGCGGTCAGCGCCAGCTCATCATCGGCGACCGCCAGACGGGCAAGACCGCCGTCCTCATCGACACGATCATCAACCAGAAGGCGAACTGGGAGTCCGGCGACCCCAGCAAGCAGGTCCGCTGCATCTACGTCGCGATCGGGCAGAAGGGCTCGACCATCGCCTCGGTGCGCGGTGCCCTCGAGGACGCCGGCGCGCTGGAGTACACGACGATCGTCGCGGCCCCCGCCTCGGACCCCGCGGGCTTCAAGTACCTCGCGCCGTACACCGGCTCGGCCATCGGCCAGCACTGGATGTACGCCGGCAAGCACGTCCTCATCGTGTTCGACGACCTGTCGAAGCAGGCCGAGGCGTACCGCGCGGTGTCGCTGCTGCTGCGCCGCCCGCCGGGCCGCGAGGCGTACCCCGGCGACGTCTTCTACCTGCACTCCCGTCTCCTCGAGCGCTGCGCGAAGCTGTCCGACGAGATGGGCGCGGGGTCCATGACGGGCCTGCCGGTCATCGAGACGAAGGCGAACGACGTGTCGGCCTTCATCCCGACCAACGTCATCTCCATCACCGACGGGCAGTGCTTCTTCGAGTCCGACCTGTTCAACGCGAACGTGCGCCCCGCCATCAACGTCGGCATCTCGGTGTCGCGCGTCGGCGGTGCCGCCCAGGTCAAGGCGATGAAGTCGGTCTCCGGCTCGCTCCGCACCTACCTCGCGCAGTACCGCGCCCTCGAGGCGTTCGCGATGTTCGCCTCCGACCTCGACGCCGCGTCCCGGGCGCAACTGTCCCGCGGTGAGCGCCTCGTCGAGCTGCTCAAGCAGCCGCAGTACACGCCCTTCCCCGTCGAGGAGCAGGTCGTGTCGATCTGGGCCGGCACCACCGGCAAGCTCGACGACGTCCCGACCGAGGACATCCGCCGCTTCGAGACGGAGTTCCTCGACCACCTCCGCCGCAACGAGATCGCGCTGCCGGCGATCCGGGAGACGGGCAAGCTCGAGGACGACACGACCGCCGCGCTCGAGCGCGAGATCGAGGACTTCAAGAGCACGTTCCGCGGGGGCGACGGGCACGCGATCAACGCGCCCGGCCACGAGGAGTCCGAGCCGATCGACGAGGACGACGTCAACCAGGAGCAGATCGTCCGCCGCCGCTGAGGCGACCTGACGACCTGACGACCTGACGACCGGGACAAGAAGGAGGACGCAGCCCGATGCCAGCCTCGCTGCGCGTGTACCGACAGCGCATCCGCTCGGTGACCTCGACCAAGAAGATCACCCGGGCCATGGAGCTGATCGCGGCCTCGCGCATCATCAAGGCCCAGCAGCGCAGCCGCGAGGCGGCGCCCTACGCGCGGGCCATCACGCGGGCGGTGTCGGCGCTGGCGTCCTTCTCCGACGTCGACCACCCGCTCACCACCGAGCGCGACGAGGTCCGCCGCTCGGCCGTCCTGATCGTCACCGCCGACCGCGGGCTCGCCGGCTCGTACTCCTCCGCGGTCATCCGCGAGGGCGACCGGCTCGCCGAGCGCCTCCGCGCGGAGGGCCGCGAGGTGGTGCCGTACCTCCTCGGGCGCAAGGGCGTGACGTTCTACTCCTTCCGCAAGCGGCACATCGAGCAGTCGTGGACGGGCAACTCCGACGCCCCGGAGTTCGACACCGCGGCCGAGGTCGGGCAGACGCTCGTCGACGCGTTCCTCGCGGGCGGCGCCGACGGCGGGGTCGACGAGATCCACATCGTCTTCACCCGCTTCGTCAACATGGTGACGCAGGAGCCGACCGTCATCCGGCTCCTGCCCGTCGAGGTCGTCGACGAGGTCGCCGAGGTCCGCGACGAGGCCGGCGACGACCGCAAGGAGGCCCTCCCGCTCTACGCCTTCGAGCCGGACCCGGACGCCGTGCTCGACGCCCTGCTCCCGCAGTACATCCAGAGCCGGATCTACTCGGCCATGCTGTCCGCCGCCGCGAGCGAGCTCGCGAGCCGTCAGCAGGCGATGAAGTCGGCGACCGACAACGCCACCGACCTCATCCGCAAGCTCCAGCAGCAGGCGAACGCCGCCCGGCAGGCCGCCATCACCCAGGAGATCAGCGAGATCGTCGGCGGCGCCGACGCGCTCGCCTCCGCCCAGAGCGAGAACTAGGGAAGGACCCACCATGACCGCCACCGCCGTGGAGCAGACCGCGACCGGTTCCGCCAGCACGGGACGCGTCTCGCGGGTCATCGGCCCGGTCGTCGACATCGAGTTCCCCGTCGACGCCATGCCCGGCATCTACCAGGCGCTCACGACCGAGGTCGCCCTCGGTGACGAGACCCGCACCCTGACGTTCGAGGTCGCCCAGCACATCGGCGACAACCTCGTCCGGGCGATCTCCATGCAGCCCACCGACGGGCTGGTGCGCGGCGCCCCCGTCACCGACACCGGCGGTCCCATCAGCGTGCCGGTCGGCGACATCACCAAGGGCAAGGTGTTCAACGCCATCGGTGACGTCCTCAACCTGCCCGAAGGGGAGACGCTCGAGGTCTCCGAGCGCTGGCCGATCCACCGCAGCGCCCCGAACTTCGACCAGCTCGAGTCGAAGACGCAGATGTTCGAGACGGGCATCAAGGTCATCGACCTCCTCACCCCCTACGTCCAGGGCGGGAAGATCGGCCTGTTCGGCGGTGCGGGCGTCGGCAAGACCGTCCTCATCCAGGAGATGATCTACCGCGTCGCCGAGAACTTCGGTGGCGTGTCGGTCTTCGCCGGCGTCGGGGAGCGCACCCGCGAGGGCAACGACCTCATCGGCGAGATGACGGAGTCCGGGGTCATCGACAAGACGGCCCTCGTCTTCGGCCAGATGGACGAGCCGCCGGGCACCCGTCTGCGCGTCGCGCTGAGCGCGCTCACGATGGCGGAGTACTTCCGCGACGTGCAGAACCAGGACGTGCTCCTCTTCATCGACAACATCTTCCGCTTCACGCAGGCGGGCTCGGAGGTGTCGACGCTGCTCGGGCGCATGCCGTCGGCGGTCGGCTACCAGCCGAACCTCGCCGACGAGATGGGGCTGCTCCAGGAGCGCATCACCTCCACGCGCGGTCACTCCATCACCTCGCTGCAGGCGATCTACGTGCCCGCCGACGACTACACCGACCCGGCGCCGGCGACGACGTTCGCCCACCTCGACGCCACGACGGAGCTGTCCCGCGACATCGCGTCCCGCGGCCTCTACCCGGCAGTGGACCCGCTGACGTCGACGAGCCGCATCCTCGACCCCCGCTACATCTCGCAGGAGCACTACGAGACGGCGATCCGGGTCAAGCAGATCCTCCAGCGCAACAAGGAGCTGCAGGACATCATCGCGATCCTCGGTGTCGACGAGCTGTCCGAGGAGGACAAGGTCGTCGTCAACCGCGCCCGCCGCATCCAGCAGTTCCTCTCGCAGAACACGTACATGGCGGAGAAGTTCACCGGCGTGCCCGGCTCGACGCTGCCGCTGGCGGACACGATCGAGGGCTTCGCGAAGATCGCCGACGGTGAGCTCGACCACGTCGCGGAGCAGGCGTTCTACAACGTCGGTGGCCTCGACGACGTCATGAAGCAGTGGGACCGGATCCAGAAGGAGACCGGGTCCTGATGGCGCTGCGCGTCGAGCTCGTCGCGGCGGACCGCCAGGTGTGGTCCGGCGAGGCGAGCATGGTGTCGGCCCGTACCCCGGACGGGTCGCTCGGCGTGCTCGCGGGCCACGAGCCCTTCCTGTCGCTGCTCGCCGACGGGCCGGTCTCGGTCGTGCCCGTCGACGGGTCGCGGATCGTCGCCGAGGTGTCGAACGGGTTCCTCTCCGTCGACCACGACCTCGTGACCGTCGTCGCCCAGCACGTCGACGTCTCGCAGGGCCGGACCGAGGACCAGTAGGGCGGGGGACGGCGACGGACGCGCTGCTCGGGCCCTTCGTGGCCACGACCTGGCGCTCGTCGCTGCCCCCCGAGGCGTTCGTCCTCGTCGCGCTCGGCGTCGTCGTCGCGCTCGTTCTCGCGCTCGTCCTGCGGTGGCGGCACGTGTCGCGCGGGCTCGGGGCGTTCCGCTGCTACGTCCGTCTGCCCGGGTCCGCGGGCGCCCTGGGACGCTGGCGCCGCGGTGCCGCCCGGTTCGACACGCACGAGCTCCGGTGGTTCCCGACGTGGATGCCGTTCGCGTCGCGCGGGCTCTGCATGGAACGCAGCGCCCTCGAGCTGTTCGGCCGCTGGACCGCGGGCGAGGGTGACGTCGTCCCCGACGGGCTCACCGTGCTGCGGGGCAGTCTCGGTCGTCGCGACGTCGAGCTCGCGGTACCCGCCTCGTCCGCCGCGGCGCTCGTGCTGTGGGTGGAGTCGGGACCGCCGGGACGCAACGTCAACGTCGCCTGACGACGCCGCCGCCGTCGTCCCCGCCGGGACAGACGGTCACCCGGTCGCGGTCTGCCGCCCGCCCCCGGGCTGCCACATGACGTCGCCCACGTCGCGGTTGGCGTACCGCGCGAGGACGAACAGCAGGTCGGAGAGCCGGTTGAGGTACTGCGCGGTGAGGACGTTGACCCCGCCGGCGCCGTCCTCGGCGGCGACGGCCTCGCTGCCGTAGCGCTCGAGCGCCTCCCACGTCGCGCGCTCGGCCCGCCGCACGACCGTGCGCGCGGTGTGGAGCCGGGCCGCCGCGACCGTGCCGCCGGGCAGCACGAACGAGCGGAGCTTCGTCAGGTCGGCGTTGAAGGTGTCGATGGCCTGCTCGAGGTCGGCGACGTACGCCTCGGTGACGCGCAGCGGCGGGTACTCGTGGTGCGGTCGCAGTGGCGTGCACAGGTCCGCGCCGACGTCGAAGAGGTCGTTCTGGACGCGCACGAGGACGTCGACGACGTCGGGCCCGAGACCGTCGCGCGACTCGCCCGCGAGCGCCTCGCCGATCGCGCAGTTGGCCTCGTCGGTGTCGGCGTATGCGACCAGACGGGGGTCCGTCTTGTGGGTGCGGGTCATGTCGCCGAGGTCCGTCGTGCCGGCGTCGCCGGTCTTCGTGTAGATGCGCGAGAGGATGACCACGCGCTCACCGTAGCCGCGGCCCCCTGGTCTCGCCGGGCCGGTGCCGGGGGCGCACACTGATCGCGTGCCGGCGTGGGAGAGCTACAGCTTCGCCTTCGGGCCGCTCGCGGCCCTCGTGGTGCTGGCCGTGCTCGTCGTGCTGCTGCGCTGGACGTTCTCCCGGGGCCGGTCGGTCGTCGAGCGGCGCTCGCGTCCCGGCGCGGAGGACGAGTACGGCCTGCTCGTCCCCGTCGCGCGGCCGGCGACGTTCGTGGAGGCGGAGGTCCTCCGCCAGCGCCTGCTCGCGCACTCCATCCGGGCGACCCTGGCCCCGACCACCGAGGGACCGCGCGTCATGGTGTGGCCGCAGGACCTCGACCTCGCGCGCTCGGTGCTCGCCACCGACGGGCGCTGAGGCCCCGGGCGCTCGGGCAGACGCTCGGGACGGGCGCTCAGAACAGGCGCGCGGTCGGGTCGTCGCGGCCCGAGAGGGCGACGTAGTCGACGACGACGCAGTCGATGCCGCGGTCGGAGGCGAGGACGCGTGCCTGCGGCTTGATCTCCTGCGCGGCGAACACGCCCCGGACCGGTGCGAGGAGCGGGTCGCGGTTCATGAGCTCGAGGTAGCGCGTCAGCTGCTCGACGCCGTCGATCTCGCCGCGACGCTTCACCTCGACGGCGACGTGCGCGCCCGTGGCGTCGCGCAGGAGCAGGTCGACGGGCCCGATCGGCGTCATGTGCTCGCGGCGCACCAGGCGGTAGCCGGCGCCGAACGTGTCGACGTGCTCGGCGAGCAGCCGCTGGAGGTGCGCCTCGACACCGTCCTTCACGAGGCCGGGGTCGACGCCCAGGTCGACGCTGTGGTCGTGGAGGACCTCGTGGACCACGACGCGCAGCTCGTCGTCGGACCTGCGGGCCCGGACGCGCCACACCTCCGTGGCGCCGGCCGGGTCGGAGTCCGCGGGCGCCTCGACCGTCGTGGCGCACGGCGGGGACATCCAGTTGAGCGGCTTGTACGACCCGCCGTCGGAGTGGACGAGGACCGAGCCGTCGGCCTTGAGCACGAGCAGCCGCGCGGCCGGGGGGAGGTAGGCGTCGAGCCGCCCCGAGTATGTCACCTCGCACCGCGCCACCACGACCCGCACCCCGGCAGCGTAGGTGCCGTACCCGGCGGGCAGGCACCGGCCCGGGTGCCGGACACTGGTGCGGTGGCCCGACGAGCACCCCGCGGCGGCGGACGGACGGCCCGCGGCCTGTCGAAGTGGCAGCGGGCCGCCCTCGACCGCGCGGCGGCCGAGCGGGACGACGGCGCGGGCGACGCGCGCGGCGCGGGCGGCTGGGCGGGCGTCGGGGGTGAGACGGTCGAGCACCACCGCGACGGGACCTGGCACGTGCGACGGCTGCCGGGCGGGGACAAGCCGTACACGTGCCCGGGCTGCGGGCACCAGGTCGCCGCGGGGGCCCCGCACGTCGTCGCGTGGCCCGCCGAACGGCCTCTGCTCGCCCCCGACGCGCCGTCCGCGAGGCGGCACTGGCACACGGTGTGCTGGCAGCAGCGCGCCCGGGCCGGCCGCTGAGCGCACCGCCCGCGTCCTCGCCTCGGTAGCGTGCCGGTCGTGACCTCCCCGCCTCCTGGCCAGCTCGAGACCGTCGTCACCGCCGCGGAGGGACCGGTGGAGATCGGGCCGACGACCCGGCTCCCGGCCCGTCGAGAGGACGTCGAGCTCCACACCCCCGACGGGCTCCGGCTCGTCGGCGAGCTCGCCCTGCCGCCCGAGCGGGACCCCGTCGCGACGCTCGTCACCCTCCACCCCCTGCCGACCCACGGCGGGTACATGGACAGCCACGTGTTCCTCAAGGCGTCGTGGCGGCTGCCGGCGCTCGCCGACGTCGCCGTCCTGCGATTCAACCTGCGCGGCGTCACGAGCCCCCGGGGCACGAGCGAGGGCCGCTTCGACTCCGCCCGCGGCGAGGCGAACGACGTCGCGGCCGCCCTGGCGTACGCCGAGGACCACGAGCTCCCGCACGTCGCGGTCCTCGGCTGGTCGTTCGGCACCGACCTCGCGCTCATGCACGCCCGGGCACCGGTCGTCGAGCGCCTCGTGCTGCTGTCGCCCCCGCTGCGCTTCAGCACCGACGACGACCTCGCGTTCTGGGCGGGCGACGGCCGCGACGTCCTCGCGCTCGTGCCCGAGCACGACGACTACCTGCAGCCGGCGGAGGCCCGGCGCCGCTTCGCCGCCGTCCCCCAGGCGCAGGTGGTCGGCGTCGACGACGCCAAGCACCTGTGGGTCGGCGAGCCGCACGTGCGGACGGTCCTCGACCGCGTCGTGGCCGCGGTGGTGCCGGGGGCGGGTCCGCTCCCGACGTCGTGGGACGGGCCGTACGAGCGCGTCACCACGCGCGTGCGCCGGGGCTGAGCCGCGTTCCGGGGAGGTCGTCAGCGCGACTCCTGCCGCGGGTAGACGACCTCCTTCACGACCAGGAGGATCGTCGCGGCGAGGGGGATCGCGACGAGGGCGCCGATGAGCCCGAGCAGGGACCCGCCCACCAGCGCCGCCACGACGGCGAGGGTGCTCGGCACCGCGACGGTGCGGGCCATGATGCGCGGCAGGATCACGTAGTTCTCCACCTGCTGGTAGACGAGGAACCACACCGCGAGCACGATCCCGTCCGACAGGTCCCCGAGCGCCGCCACGGTGCACGCGAGCACGGCGCCGATCGTCGCGCCGATGAGCGGGATGAGGCCGAAGACGCCCACGGCGAAGGCGAGCGCGACGGAGTAGCGCACGTCGAGCACCGTCATGACGACGAAGGCGAGGAGGCCGTTGAGCGAGGCGACGCCCAGCTGCCCGAGCACGTACCCGCCCACGCGGCGCTGCGCCTCCTCCCCGATCCGCTGGACCCGCTCGCGGCGGCTGAGCGGGACGAGCCGGTAGACGCCCGCCGTCACGCTGCGCAGCGACGCGAGGAAGTACAGCGTGAGGACGAGCACGAGCAGGACGCTGAACACGCCGGTGATGACCGCCCGGCCGGCCCCGAGGACGCCGCCGAACAGCGCGTCGATGGTCGTGCTGCTCCGCAGCCGGTTCTCCAGCTCGGTGTTGATGCGCTCGAAGAGCCCGAACTGCGCGTCCAGGGACTGCGCCACCTGGCTCTGCTCGATCCGCCGGGCGTAGAACGGGGAGACCCGGATGAGCTGGCTGCCCTCCTCGACGACGAGGGGGGCGACGGCGGCGATGAAGCCCCCGACCGCCCCGAGCAGCAGGACGAAGGTGACCGCCACGGCGGCCGGACGCGGGAGCCGGTGCCGCTCGAGGAAGGTGACGAAGGGGTCGAGGCTCAGCGCGAGGAACAGCGAGGCGAAGACGAGCGTGACGATCTGGCCCGCCTGCACGACGGCCTGCACGAGGGCGATCGCGAGCAGCACCCCGAGCGCGCCCACGAAGCCGAGGGCGAACGCCGAGGCACCGCTCGGGCGGGGCCGTGACATCACGTCGACGACGCGGTGCGTCGCCTCCGGGCCGCGGGCCCCCAGCGCGGTGACGGGATCGGCTGCGGGATCGGCTGCGGGGTCGGCGGGAGCGCGCGAGGCGTCGTGACCTTCGGGGCTGCGGTGCTCGTCCCCCGCCGCGTGCGCGCCCCCGGGCGCCGCCTCGGGCGACCCCGACGGGGGTGCCGACGCGGCACCGGCGCGCGTGCTGCTCACACCGTCGACGGTAGCCCGGCGGCGTGCGGACCGGGGGTCAGCCGCGACCCTGTCGTGCCGTCACCGGACCGCGGGCACCCGCTCGGTCCTCCGCGTCGGCGTCGGCGTCGGCGTCGGCGTCGGCGTCCTCCTCCACGTCGTCGACCACCTCGCCGTCGACGACCTCGTGGTCCGCCTCGGCTGCCGGCTCGCCACCCGCGTCGTCCGGCTCGTGCGCGGCGTCGGCGCCGCTGTCGCCCTCGGACCCCGTCCCGCTGATGGCCGCCGGCGTGGCGGCACCCTCCGGCAGCGACGGGACCGCGGCGCCGCCGAGGAGGCTCCGCAGCTGGTTGAGGTGAGCGGTGATCGACTCGCGCTGACGCGTGAGGTCGTCGACCTCGCGCTGCGCGGTGCCCCGGAAGCGCTCGGCCTCGGCGCGGGCCTCGGTGAGGGTGCGCTCGGCGTGCAGCCGGGCCTGCGCGAGCGCCTCGTCGGCGTTGCGGCGGGCGTTCCCGACGAGCTGCTTCGCCTGCTCGTCGGCGTTGCGGCGCGTGGTCTCGGCGGCCTCCAGCGCCTTCGCGGCCCGGGCCTCCGCGGCCGCGGCACGACCCTCCGCCTCGCCGACGATCGTCTGGGCCTGCTGGACGGCGGCGTCGTGGCGGGCGGCGATGTCGCGCTCGGACTCCTCGCGCCGCGAGACGAGCTCCATCTCGAGGTCGCTGCGCTGCTGCTCGACGTCCTCCCGGGTGCGCTCGAGGAGCTGCGCGGCCTCGGCGCGCATCGCGTCGGCGTCGTGCTTCGCGGCCGTGCGGGCGTCCTCGGCCTCCTTGCGCGCGGCGAGGCGGACCTCCGTCGCCTCCCGCTCGGCGGTGGCGCGCAGCCGGGCGACCTCGCGCTCCGCGGTGGAGCGCTTCTCCGAGGCCTCCTGCTCGGCCGCGCTCACGAGGCGGGCCGCCTGCCGCTCGGCGGCCTGGACGAGGTCGTCGGCGCGGCGCTGGGCGTCGGCGAGGACCTCGTCGGCGTCGCCGCGGGCCTGGTCGAGCTGTTCCTGCGCCTCGCGGCTCGCGGTGGCGCGGGTCTCGGCGACGGCGTTCTCCGCCGACGCGCGCAGCTCGGTGATCTCCAGCCGCGCCTGCGCGCGGAGCTCCTCGGCGTCGTTCTGCGCCTGCTGGACCATGTCGCTCGACTGCTCCTCCGCGAGGCGGAGCAGCTGCTCGATCTTGCCGCCGAGGCCGGAGTAGGACGGCCGCTCCGACTCGCGGAGCTGGCGGTTGGCCTCGGCGAGCTCGCCGGCGAGGCGCATGGAGCGGGAGTCGAGGTCCTCCACGCGCGTGCGGGCCTCCCGCAGGGACCGTTCGAGCTGGGCCAGCCGGGCCTCCACCTGCGAGCGGTCGTAGCCGCGCATGACGACGGCGAACTGGTTGGGGGCGATGTCGCTCACGCGGGCTCCTGGGTCCTCAGGGTGGTCGGTGCGGGCGGTGACGGGGCTGCACCCGAGGGTAGTCGGGCGCACCCCGTCGGCGGCATCCCCCGGACGCGCGGTCGTGCCGGTGCCACCGGCGTCACGGCAGCGCCCCGACGGGCTCGACGAGCTCCACGAGGACCCCGCCGCAGTCCTTGGGGTGGGCGAACACGACCCGGCTGCCCCCGGTGCCCCGACGAGGCGTGTCCGACAGCACCCGCACCCCCCGACCCCGCAGGTGGGCGGCGGCCGCCTCGACGTCGACGACCCGCACGGCCAGCTGCTGCAGGCCGGGACCGCTGCGGTCGAGGAAGCGGGCGATCGGCGACGTCGGGGACGTCGGCGCGAGCAGCTGCACCAGGGTGGCCCCGCGGCCGGCGTCGGGCGCCGCGACCATCGCCTCGTCGACCTGCTGCTCGTCGTTGCGCTCCCGGTGCGTGCACACGAGGCCGAGGACGTCGGCGTACCAGCGCAGCGCCTCGTCGAGGTCCGCCACCGCGACCCCGACGTGGTCGACGCCGAGCACGCCCGGGAGCCCCGCGAGCGCGCCCCCCGCGGCCGTCGCCGCGCCGTCGTGGCCCGTGTCCTCCGCTGCTCCCACGCCCGTCACGGTAACCCGCGCCCGAGGGCTAGCGTGGGGGCCATGGCCTCCGTCATCGTCGCCGGCGCCCGCACCCCGATGGGGCGCCTCCAGGGATCCCTCTCCTCCCTCACCGCCCCGCAGCTCGCGGGCGCGGCGATCCGCGGGGCCGTCGAGCGGTCCGGCATCGCTCCCGACGAGGTCGACCACGTCGTCATGGGGCAGGTGCTCCAGGCCGGGGTGGGGCAGTCGCCGGCCCGGCAGGCGGCCGTCGCCGGGGGGCTGCCGATGACCGTCCCCGCGACGGCCGTCAACAAGGTGTGCCTGTCCGGGCTGCACGCGGTCGTCGTCGCCGACCTCATGATCCGCGCGGGCCTCGCCGACGTCGTCGTCGCCGGCGGCACGGAGTCGATGTCGCAGGCGCCCCACCTGCTGCCGGGCAGCCGACGCGGCCACACCTTCGGCGACGTCGCCCTCCTCGACCACATGGCGTACGACGGGCTGCGCGACACCTTCACCGCCCAGGCGATGGGCGGGCTCACCGACGCGGCCAACACCCCCGGGACGACGGAGCACGCCGGCCGCGCGACGTTCACCCGGGAGCAGCAGGACGCCTTCGCCGCCCGCTCGCACCAGCGCGCCGCGGCGGCGTGGAAGGACGGCCGCTTCGCCGACGAGGTGGTGGCGGTCGCGGTGCCGCAGCGCAAGGGCGACCCGCTCGTCGTCACCGAGGACGAGGGCGTCCGGCCCGACACGACCGTGGAGTCCCTCGCCCGGCTCCGCCCGGCGTTCCGTGCCGACGGCACCGTGACGGCCGGCTCCGCGTCGCAGATCTCCGACGGCGCCGCCGCGCTCGTCGTCGCCCGCAAGGAGCTGGTCGAGGAGCGCGGGCTGCCGTGGCTGGCGGAGGTAGGGGAGAGCGGCAGCGTCGCGGGCCCGGACTCCACCCTCCAGACCCAGCCGTCGGCCGCGATCCGGGCCGCGTGCGCCCGCGCCGGCGTCGACGCCGCCGCGCTCGACCGCTACGAGATCAACGAGGCGTTCGCCGTCGTCGGGCTCGCGTCCGTGGCGGACCTCGGCCTGCCGGACGAGGTCGCCGACGCCCGGGTCAACGTCAACGGCGGCGCCATCGCCCTCGGCCACCCGATCGGCATGTCGGGGGCGCGGCTGCTCCTCACGCTCGCCCTCGAGCTGCGGCGCACCGGCGGCGGGGTCGGGGCCGCGGCCCTGTGCGGCGGTGGCGGGCAGGGCGACGCCCTGCTCCTCCACGTCCCGCGGGCCTGATGCCGGCACGTTCCCGGCGGAGCCGTCGACTCGACGTCCCCGCCGAGCTCGCGGCCGCCCGGGAGGGGTCGCACCGCGCGGTCGCGCGCCTGGTGTCGGTCGTCTCCGACGGCGGCCCGCAGCTGCGCGAGGTCGTGGCCGCCCTCGCCGACGGCTCGGGTGACCAGGCGTGGGTCGTCGGGGTGACCGGGTCCCCCGGCGTGGGGAAGTCGACGACCGTCGCCGCGCTCGTCACCGCGCTGCGCGAGGAGGGCGCGCGGGTCGGCGTCCTCGCGGTCGACCCCTCCTCGCCCTTCTCGGGCGGTGCGCTCCTCGGCGACCGCGTCCGCATGGGCGTCCACGCCCTCGACCCCGGGGTGTACGTGCGCTCGATGGCCTCGCGAGGCCACCTCGGTGGCCTCGCGGCCGCGACGCCCCAGGCGGTCCGTGTGCTCGAGGCGGCCGGGGTCGACGTCGTCGTCGTCGAGACCGTCGGGGTGGGGCAGAGCGAGGTCGAGGTCGCGGGCCTCGCCGACACCACGGTCGTGCTGCTCGCCCCGGGGATGGGCGACGGGGTCCAGGCGGCCAAGGCCGGCATCCTCGAGGTCGCCGACGTGCTGTGCGTCAACAAGGCCGACCGGGACGGCGCCGACGCGACCGTCCGGGAGCTCCGGCAGTCGGTCGCGCTCGGCGCGGACGGCCGGGCGCCGGGGGACTGGCGGCCGAGCGTCGTGCGGAGCGTCGCCGCGGGCGGCGACGTCGCCGAGCTCGTCGACGCGGTCCGGGCGCACCAGCGGTGGGCGCGCGAGCACGACGCGGTCGTCCCCCGGCGGCTGCGCCGCGCCGCGGCCGAGGTCAGCGCCATCGCCCTGGCCCGGCTCCGCCGGACCTTCGGCCAGCCCGGCGAGGGCGGGCTGCTCGACGACGTCGCCGGTGAGGTCGCGGCCGGCCGCCTCGACGCCTTCACCGCCGCCGACCGGCTCGTCGCGGAGGTCGAGGGCTAGCCTCGGCGCGTGCTCGTCGCCTTCTCCCTCGCCCCGTCCACCGCCGCCCCGGACGGCTCCGTGTCCGAGGCCGTCGCCGAGTGCGTGCGCCTGGTCCGCGCCTCCGGCCTGCCCAACCGCACCGACGCCATGTTCACGACCCTGGAGGGCGAGTGGGACGAGTGCATGGACGTCGTCCGACGCTGCGTCGACACGCTCGCGGCGACGGCGCCGCGGGTGTCGCTCGTCCTCAAGGCGGACGTCCGGCCGGGCCGCAGCGGCGAGCTCGACGGCAAGGTCGAGCGGCTCGAGGCGGCGATCGGTCGCGCTGCGGCCGGGTGAGGGGGACGGGGTCGCGGCCGGTGGGCAAGGGGACGACCGGCCGCGACCCGGTCTAGCAGGCGGCTGCCTCCCGGCTGCCGAGGAAGGGCCCTGCGGCCTCGCCGAACAGGCTCGGCAGGGCCGGGGCGTCGTCGCCGAAGTCGATGGGCGCCACCGCGCCGCCGTCGAGGACCGGGCCGAGCCGGCCGGACCCCTCGAGCTGCTCGGCGCCGACGGGGCGCTGGAAGTGGTAGCCCTGCGCCTTGTCGCAGCCGAGTCCCCGCAGCACCCCCGCCTGACGCGGGGTCTCCACGCCCTCCCCGACGACGTCGAGCCCGAGGCCACGCGCGAGCCCCACGACCGACTCGACGAGCAGGGCGTCCCGGCGGTCGACGCCGAGGCCCCGGACGAAGCTCCGGTCGATCTTCAGGCGGGTGACGGGGAAGCTCTGCAGGTAGCTGAGCGTCGAGTACGCGGTGCCGAAGTCGTCGAGGGCGAGGCCGACGCCGAGCGCCCGCAGCTCGTCGAGCTGTGCGAGGGTCCACTCGTCCCCGGACTGCAGGAGCACGGTCTCGGTCAGCTCGAGGGTGAGGGCGCCGGCGGGCAGGCCGCTGCGGTCGAGGGCGTCGGCGACGAGCTCGGCGAGGCAGCCGCGGGCGAGGTGGTGCCCCGAGACGTTGACCGACAGCTCGAGGTCGGCGGCGTCGGGGCGCGTGCGCCGCCAGTGCGCCACCTGGCTGCACGCCTCCTCGAGGACGAGGGCGTCGAGCGCGAGGACCACGTGGTCGGCCTCCGCCTGCGGGAGGAAGGCGGCGGGGGGGAGCAGGCCGAGGTCGGGGTGCTCCCACCGGACGAGCGCCTCCACCCCGACGAGCGCGCCGTCGTCGAGCGAGACGATGGGCTGGTAGTACGGCACGAACTGGCCCGACGCGAGCCCGTCGGCCACGTCGAGGACCCCGGCCAGGTCGTGCGTCCGTCCGTCGGCGGCCGGTTCCGCCGCGGGAGCGGGGCGCGCTGGGACGACGGCCGGGGTGCCGGGCAGGTCGGCGTGGAGCCGGACGAGGTGGGACTCCGCGACGGTCGCGAGCTCGCCGAGGGCGTCCCGGAGGTCGTCGGAGAGCTGGAGGACCCCCGCGTCGACGACGCAGAGGGCCCCGAGGGGCAGTCCCCCCGGGCCGTGGAGGGGGATGCCGTGGTACGACCGCACGCCGGCGGCGACCACGGGACCGTCGGCGAACCGCTCGTCGCACGTGAGGTCGGCGAGGTGGAGGGGGGCGTCGTGGGCGACCGCCCACGCGCACATCGCGTCCTCCCGCTGCAGGGGCTCGCGACCGGTCCCGGTGGCGGCGACGACCCGGACGGTCGACTCGTCGACGAGGGTCACCATCGCCCCGCCGGCACCCGTGGTCCGCGCCGCCAGCGACGTGAGCGCGTCGAGGACCGTGTCCTCGGCGCCCACGACCGCCCGCGTCGCACGGACGCCGGCGACGCGGGCCGACTCCGCGGGGTGGAGGGGGACGAGGGCCTGTCGCCGGCTCACGCCGTCACCGCCGTCGGGCGGGTCACCGTGGCCGGTGGGCACACGCACGTCGAGCCGTCGAGGCCGAGGCCGCGCAGGTGCCGGGCCAGCGACGTACGGGTCAGCCGGCGGCGGGGGAGCGTGGAGTCGACCGCGGGGTCCGGCTCGTCGAGGCGGAGGTCGCTGATGCTCAGCAGGTGCGTCGAGATCGTCCGGGGGAGGCGCTCGCGCAGCGGGCCCGCGGGGGTGCGCGCCGGGTCGAGGGCGACGACGAGCCGGGTCGTCCCGGACCCGGACGCGAGCCACGTGAGGAGGTGGGAGCCGCGCGCGAGGCCGAGCGGCAGCAGCAGCGGGGGCGTGGCGTGACGCACGAGCGCGCGGACGTGGGCGTCCGGGTGCACGACGACGAGCCGCGGGCGGCACGCGCACGAGACGACGTCGAGGTCCACGCCGGTGACTGTGTCCCCACGACCTGTCGGGAACCTGAGGCGCTGCGCCGAACGGGTGACGCCGGGGGGGTCGCGACACGTCGGCCGGCGACGTCAGCCCAGGCGGTAGCCGACGCCCCGGACCGTGCGCAGGACCGACGTGTCGAAGGGGCGGTCGAGCTTGCCGCGCACCCCCGAGACGAGGACGTCGAGGGCGTTGTCCGTGACGTCGCTCGCGAAGTCCCACAGGGTGGCCGCGATGGTGTCGCGCGAGACGACGCGGCCCCCGTGGCGGGCGAGCAGCTCGACGAGGGCGTACTCGCGGCCCGCGAGCGGCACGTCACCGCCCTGCCGCGTCACCGTCCGCGCGGTCGGGTCCACCACGACGTCCGCGACCTCGTACCGCAGCTGCACCGCGCGGTCGGCGCGCCGACCGAGGGCGCGCAGCCGGGCCTCGAGCTCGGCGAGGTGGAACGGCTTGGGCAGGTAGTCGTCGGCGCCGGCGTCGAGGCCCTCGACACGGTGCGCCAGCGCGCCGCGGCCGGTCAGCATGAGGACGGGCGTGTGGTCGCCGCCCGCGCGGAGGGTTCGGCAGACGTCGATGCCGTCCCGCCCCGGCAGGTCGACGTCGAGCACGACGACGTCGTAGTCCTGCTCCCCGGCGAGCCACAGCGCCTCCTCGCCGTCGGCGACGAGGTCGGCGACGTGGCCCTCCTCCTGGAGGCGCGCGAGCAGCAGCGGCCCCAGGTCCGGGTCGTCCTCCACGAGCAGGAGCCTCATCGGCGCAGCAGCTCTTCGCAGGCGGCGACGAGCTCGCCGGGCCGGAACGGCTTGGCGAGGACCGGCCCGTCGAGGTCCTCGAGCAGGTCGGGGCGGCCGGACACCAGCAGCACGGGCAGCGCGGGCAGCTCTGCCGCGAGCGAGCGGCGCAGCGCGTGCCCGTCGGAGGGGGGCATGTGGAGGTCGGACACGACGAGGTCGAGCGAGGGACCGAGGGAGCGTGCAAGCAGGAGGGCGTCGTCGGCGCCCGCGGCGGTGACGACGTCGTGCCCCGCGGCGCGCAGCGTCTCGGCGACGACCTCGAGCACGTCGGGGTCGTCGTCGACGACGAGCGTGCGGACCACGGCGCCGGCCGCGCGGGTCGACGCGGTGCCCGGGCTGCGACCCGGACCACCCGTGGTCACCTCCCCCCCGCCGGCCCGCTGCTGGACCGAGACCAGGGGAACGAGGAGCGTGAAGGCCGTGCCGACGCCGCGCTCGCTCGTCACCCGCAGGTCCCCTCCGCTCTGCCGGGCGATGCCGATGGCGGTGGACAGCCCCAGCCCGTGGCCCCCGCTGCGCTCGCGCGTGGTGAAGAACGGTTCGAAGCAGCGGCGCGCCGTCTGCTCGTCCATGCCCGTCCCGTCGTCACGCACCTCCAGGGCGGCGTAGCGGCCCGGGGGCAGCCGCAGGTCGTCGCGGCCCACCTCCCGCACCTCGGCCGCGACGGCGACCGTCCCGCCGGCGGGGAGCGCGTCGCGTGCGTTGAGCACGAGGTTGAGGAGGACCTGCTGCACCTGCGTCTGGTCCGCCCGCACCGGGAGGGCGGGCAGGGCGGCGACGACGAGGCGGACGTCGTGGGGCAGCAGCCGTCGGCATAGGTCGCTCAGGTCGTGGACCGCTGCGGCGAGGTCGAACTCGGTGGCCTCGAGCTCCTGGCGGCGGGCGAAGGCGAGGAGCCGGTCGACGAGGTCCCCGGCCCTGGCGACCGCCCGGTGGATGCCGTGGAGGTGCCGCACCGCCGTCCCGTCCGTGGCGACGTGCGTCTCGAGGAGGTCGGCGTACCCCGTCACCGCGGCGAGGACGTTGTTGACGTCGTGGGCCACCCCGCCCGCGACGGACCCCACCGCCTCGAGCCGCTCGGCGTCGACGAGGCGTTCCTGCAGCGCCCGGAGCGCGGTCATGTCCCGGAGGATCACGGCTGCCGTGCGTCCGCCGCGCAGGATCGTGAAGCTCGCGACGACCGGGACGCGCTGCCCGTCGGGGCGCCGGAGCTCCCCGTCGATCTCGAACGCCGTCCGGCCCTGGGACACGGCGGACCGGATCCCCTCGAGCCAGCCGGGCAGGTCCGCGACGAGGTCGCGGGTGTCGGCGGCGAGGACACGCTCGGGTGACAGCCCGAGCATCTGGGCGAACGCGTCGTTGCACTCCACCACCCGGTGCGTGGGCTCGTCGAGCAGCGCCTGACCGAGCGTGGTGGCCGCGAACATGTCGCGGTACAGCTGCCGGCTCGCCGCGAGCTCGGCCTCGGCCCGCTTCTGCTCGCTGATGTCGGTGTGGATGGCCGCGACCCCGACGAGCAGTCCGTCGCGGCCGTAGACGGGGAAGCGGTTGGCGAGGTAGCTGCGGCGCGTGCCGTCGCCGGTGACGACCTCCTCCTCCGTCGTCACCGGCACCTGTCGGACGGCCACCTGCAGCGCGGCCTCGTGCTTCTGCCGGCCCACCGGGCCGGGGAACACCTCGGCCGCGGTGCGCCCGAGCAGCGCGGACACCGGGAGCCCGGCCTGCGCGGCGGCGGCGTCGTTGGCGAAGAGGTAGCGGCCGTGGTCGTCCTTCACCGCGACGCCCGCCGGCGCCCGGCTCACGAGCTGGGTGAGGACCTCGACGCTGCGCAGGTCGGAGCTCGCGTGCCGCCGTTCCTCCGTCACGTCGACGAAGAGGATCATGATGCCGACCTCGCACGGGAGGATGCGGCTGCGGAACCACCGGTCCCACGGTTCCCAGTAGTCGTCGACGACCTCGGCCTCGCCGGTGGCGAGGACCCGGGAGTACGCCTGCTCGAAGCGCCCGCCGATCGAGTCCGGCCACACCTCGCGGTAGTCGCGCCCGAGGAGGTCGGCGGGCGTCAGGCCGAGGCTCCGGGCGCCGTGGGGGTTGACGTAGCGGTACCGCCAGTCGTGACCGAGCACGACGAGCCCGAAGTCGACCTCCTCCCACACCTCCGCGAGCACGCCGAGCGGCCCGGCCTCCGCGCCGGGGACCCCTCCCCGGCGCACCGGCTCACCCTGTGCAGGTCCCTGCGGCACGTGATCACGCTAGGGCGTGACCGCCCCGGAGCACAGCGTGCTCGCCCGGTACCCGCGCGCGGCCACCCGTCCGGCGGGGGAGGATGCCCGCCATGACCGAGCCTGCCGCCGACCTCGCCGCCACGCCCGACGTACCCGCCGGACCGGCGGACGCGCCGCCCAGGCGGACGACCGGGGACCTCGCCCGTGCTGTGGCCGTCGTCGTCACCGCGGTCGCGCAGGTGGCCGGCAGCCCGCTCGGGACCGCGCTGGCGGGAGGCACGTCCGTCGCGGACGTCTCCGACCGCTACGCGACCGTCGTGACGCCGGCCGGGTACGCGTTCGCCGTCTGGGGGCTCATCTTCACCGCGTGCGCCGCGTGGGCGGTGTACCAGACCCTGCCCGCGCAGCTGCCGCGCGACGTCCACCGCCGCACGGGCTGGTGGCTGGCGGCGGCCTTCGCCGCCAACACGGCGTGGGAGCTCGTGTTCCCGCAGGACGGCACCGCCGTCCTCGTCGCGCAGGTGCTCATCGTCGTCGTCGTCGTGACGGCCGCCGTGGCTGCGGCGCGGCTGCAGGCACCTCCTCCGCACGGCCTCGACCGGCTGCTGCCGGGGGTCGTCGCCCCCCTGCTGCTCGGCTGGGTGACGTTCGCGACGGTCGCGAACACCGCCATCTCCGGCGTCTACCTGGGCGCGCCGCAGGAGGGCGCCCTCGCCCGGGGCGCGGGCATCGTCGCTCTCGTGGCCGCCGCGGCGGTCGTCCTGGACGTCGGCCTGCGGCTGCGGTCGGGGACGCTGCCGTTCGTCGGTGCCGCCGCGTGGGGGGCGGCCGGCGTCGCCGCCGCGGACCCCGCGCCCGTCGTCACGGCCGCCGCGTGGTTCGCCGTCGTCGTCATGCTCGCGGCCGTGCCGGTCCAGCTGTGGCGCACCCGTGACCCGGGTCGGACGCTCCTCGCGTGACCCGGCGGTGCGAGGCCGGGCGCGTCGCGACCGTCAGAGGACGACCTCGACGAGCGGGGTGAGCGACACCGCGTCGAGGACCGTGAGCGTCCGCTCGGGTCCCTCGACCGGACGACCCTCGTCCGCTCCCGGCCAGCGCTCGCCCGACACGACGACACGGTCCCCGCTGCTCGCGAGCCCGTGCACCCAGCCGTCCTGTCCCAGCACCCACTCGCCGGTCTCCGCGAGGGTGCCGTCGGTGGCGACGCGGACGGCGACGAGGCCGCTCGACCAGCCGACCGCGCTCGTCCGGTCCAGCGGCACCAGCGCCGTCCGGAGGTCGGGCAGGTAGGCGAAGCGGCGGCTGTCCTGCTCGACGGAGCTCGTCGCGTCCGGCCACACCAGCCGGTCGACGTCGGTCGGGTCGGCGAGGTCGCGGACGTCGTAGGTCTCCGCCTTTGCGCCCGAGAGCACGCCCTCGGCGTCGCCCTCCTGGCCGACCCCGAGGAGGAGCCCGTCGCCGACGGGGTGGAGGTAGCCGGAGTAGCCCGTCACCTTCAGCTCCCCGAGGACCCGCGGGTCGGTGGGGTCGGCGAGGTCGACGGTGTAGAGCGGGTCGGTCTGGCGGAAGGTGACGACGACGGCGAGGTCGTCGAACCAGCGCAGGGACCGGATCTGCTCGCCGGGGCCGAGGCCGTCGACCCGGCCGACCTCGACCAGGCGGGTGCCGTCCTCCTCGAGGACGACGACGCTCGAGGAGGTGCCCGCCTCGCCGCCGTCGAGCGTCGTGCCGACCCGGAGCCGGCCCTCGTGGGCGTCCATGGCCCACTGCCCGAGCAGCCACCCGTCGACCTCGCCCGAGCCGAGGTACGTGACGTCCCCGCGCTCGGAGGTGTCGAAGCCGTGGAGCTCCGTCGTGACGCGCGGTGCCGCCGTCTCCGTGTCGTCGACGGCGACGCCGAACGGGACGGGCCCGCCCCACAGCCACCCGCCGCGCGTCGTCGCGACGTACAGCCGGTCGGTCGAGGCGTAGACGTAGGAGCCGTCGGCGCTCACGGCCGTCGTCGCGCTCAGCGGGTCCTCGGCCGCGGGGTCGAGCGTGAGGACCGCGACGGTGCCGAGGCCGGCGTCACCGGACGGGTGGTGCACGGCGTCGCACGGCAGCGGGCTGAGCGCGGCCGTGCCGTCGTCGCCGCGCTCGACGAGGTCGGGCAGCCACGTCGAGAGGTCCGCGGTCTCGACGATCGCGCGGTTGCGTCGCTCGGCCTCCGCCTCGGCCTCGGGGGGCACCGAGCCGTCCGGGCCGGTGGCGCGGGCGGCCGCCGGCGCGTCGGGGTCCTGCGCGACGGTCCACGGGTCCGTGGTGCGCAGCACGGGCGTGCTCGTCACGACGAGCCGGACGACGCCGTCGGCGGCGCGGGCGGACACGGTCGAGCCCTCGACCTCCACGGTGTCGACCACCCGGGGTGAGCGGGGGTCGGCGACGTCGACGACCGTCGCGGTCGTCGTCACCGACCCCGGCCATGGCATGAGATCGACGCTCGCGCCGCCCGCCACGCCGCCCGTCGCAGGACCGTCCTCCACGGGGACCGGCAGCGACGCTGAGCCGAGCACGACGACGTGGTCGCCGACGACGAGGAGGTCCCCGAACCACCGTCCGGGCGCCGGGAAGACCATGTCCGAAGCGGCGTCGTCCAGCCCGCCGGTCCCGCCTGCGCCTGTCCCGCCGTGCGACGCCGGGTCGGCGGCCGGCGCGAGCCGCACGCGGCCGACGACCGCACCCGCCGCCGTGTCGACGACGACGAGCTCCTCACCGACCACCGTCACGGCGAGGTCCGACCCGCTGCCGAGCAGCTTGAGCGGTGCCGGCTCGTCGACCCCCTCCTCCTGCACGTTGGTCCCTGTGCCCGAGGTCCCGACGGCGTCCCCGGTCCGAGCCGCGCCGTCGGCGGCCGGCGCCGCGGCCGCGCTGTCCTCCATGACGGCCACCCCGCCGCCCACGGAGTCGTCGCCCGGACCGCCGAGCCCGTACGGACCCGTGTGGGCGAGGGCCGTGTCGCGGTACCAGCCGAGGAGCTCCTCGCACGAGCCGAACGGTTCGAGGCCGGCCGCCGCCGCCTCGGGCGCACGGGCGACGTCGACGACGGCGACGCCCGCCGCGACCGCCAGGGCCGCGGTGAGACCCGCGGCGAGGCGGGCACCACGGCGGCGGCGTGCGGTGCGGGGGGTGGCGGTGTGCTCGTCCACGGTGGCCTCCAGGGTCTGCTGGGGATGGGACGCACCGGCCCGCTCCGCGGTTCCGTACGCTGGCGGGGACGACATCGCGGTCGGCAGGAGGGCACATGGACGCGCGCGCACGGTGGCAGGCCAGGTACGAGCAGGCCGAGCAGGCCGGCAAGGTCCGCGAGGCCGACTTCACGACGCTGTCGGGCGTCGAGGTCGACCCCGTCTACGGACCGCCGGGGGACGAGGTCGACCCGCGCATCGGGTGGCCGGGGGAGTTCCCGTTCACCCGGGGGCTCTACCCCACGGGCTACCGGGGACGCGCGTGGACCATCCGGCAGTTCGCCGGCTTCGGCAACGCCGAGCAGTCGAACGAGCGCTACAAGATGATCCTGCGCCACGGCGGGGGCGGGCTCAGTGTCGCCTTCGACATGCCGACCCTCATGGGGCGTGACTCCGACGACGCCCGCAGCGTCGGCGAGGTCGGGCACTGCGGCGTGGCGGTCGACTCCGCGGCCGACATGGAGGTGCTGTTCGCCGGCATCCCGCTCGACGAGGTCACGACGTCCATGACGATCTCGGGCCCGGCCGTCCCCGTGTTCTGCATGTACCTCGTCGCGGCGGAGCGCCAGGGCGTCGACACCCGCGTGCTCGACGGGACCCTGCAGACCGACATCTTCAAGGAGTACATCGCGCAGAAGGAGTGGCTGTTCGCCCCCGAGCCGCACCTGCGCCTCATCGGGGACCTCCTCGAGCACTGCGCGGCGGAGGTGCCCCGCTTCAAGCCCGTGAGCGTCTCCGGCTACCACATCCGCGAGGCGGGCTCCACGGCGGCGCAGGAGCTGGCGTTCACGCTCGCCGACGGCTTCGCCTACGTCGAGCTCGGCCTGTCGCGGGGGCTCGACGTCGACGTGTTCGCGCCCGGTCTGTCGTTCTTCTTCGACGCCCACATCGACCTCTTCGAGGAGGTCGCGAAGTTCCGCGCCGCCCGCCGCATCTGGGCGCGGTGGCTCCGGGACCGCTACGGCGCCACGACGGAGCGGGCGCAGTGGCTGCGGTTCCACACGCAGACCGCCGGGGTGTCGCTGACGGCCCAGCAGCCGTACAACAACGTCGTCCGGACCGCGGTCGAGGCGCTCGCCGCCGTGCTCGGCGGCACCAACTCCCTCCACACCAACGCCCTCGACGAGACCCTGGCGCTGCCGAGCGAGCAGGCCGCGGAGATCGCGCTGCGCACGCAGCAGGTCCTCGCCGAGGAGACCGGCGTCGCGAACGTCGCCGACCCGCTCGGCGGCAGCTGGTACGTCGAGGCGCTCACCGACCGGCTCGAGGCGGAGGCCGAGCGGGTCTTCGCGACGATCGAGGCGATGGGCGAGGCCGGTCGCGACCGCGACGCCGACGGCCGGGTGCACCACGAGATCGGCGCCATGACCTCCGGCGTGCTGCGCGGCATCGAGGACGGCTGGTTCCTCTCCGAGATCGCCGACGCGTCCTTCGCCTACCAGACGGCGCTGGAGAAGGGCGACAAGCGGGTGGTGGGCGTCAACTGCCACACCGGGTCGGTCACCCGTCCGCTGGAGATCCTCCGGGTGGGCCACGAGGTGGAGACGGAGCAGGTCGCGGCCCTGCGCACGCGTCGCCGCGACCGCGACGACGCGCGTGTCCGGGGGGCCCTCGACGCCATGGTGGCGGCCGCCCGGGACGGCTCCAACCTCCTGCCGCCCATGCTCGAGGCGTGCCGGGCCGAGGCGACCCTCGGTGAGATATGCGACGCCCTGCGCGCGGAGTGGGGGGAGTACACCGAGCCGGCGCGCTTCTGAGCCGCCGCTCGGCCGTCATGGCCCCGCCACGCCGCGCCTGCGCCGGAGGAGGCGCCCCCGCGCCTATCCTCGCCGACCGATGGTCCCTCGCGCGGTCCCGACGACGGTGGTGGCACTCGGGCTCGCCCTGGTCGTCGCCGGCGTCGTCATGCTCACCCTCGCCGCGCCGCCGCAGCGGGTGGGCGGTCCGCTGCCGACCGCCGGCGGGCTCGTCGTGTCCGACCCCGGCGTGCTCGCCCTCACCGGCCGGCCCGTGACCGTGGCGGTCGAGGGCGGGGGCGCCGGCACCGGGGTGTTCCTCGGGCGCGAGGACGAGGTGCGGGCGTGGCTCGGTGGGGCCTCGTACACGCGGCTCACGGGGGTGGCCGCGATCGACCGCCCGGCCGTCGAGGCCGTGGCGGGCGGCGGCGGCGCGCCCGACCCGGCGGAGGCGGACGTGTGGCAGCGGGAGGCGACGGGCCCGGGCGCCGAGCTGCGGGTCGAGGGGGCCCGGCCCACGGACGTCGTCGTCGTCGCGGCCGGGGACGGCGGGACCGCCGAGGTCGTGTGGGACCGACCCGCCCGGCACCCCGGTGCCTGGCCGCTCGTCGCGGGCGGTGCGCTCCTCGCGGCCGTCGGCCTGCGCTGGCTCGTGGTGCTCAACCGTCGCCTCGCACGGCGGAGGCGGTCCGTGCGAGGCGCAGGGGCGGGGGTGCGCCGGTGATCCCGGCGGGCGTGCGCGCCGTGGCCCTCGCGGCGGCTGTCGTGCTGGCGGGCGCCGGGCTCGCGGGCTGCGCGGGCCTTCCGGTGGCGGAGCCGCCGCCCGTGCCCGCGACGACGGCGGAGCCCCCGGGTGTCGTGACGGCGGGCCAGGCCGCGCGGGTCCGCGCGGAGGTGGTGGCCCGGCTGCGGTCCGCTGTCGCCGCCGGTGACCCGGAGGCCGTCCGTGCCGCCGCCACGGGACCTGCGCTCGACGTGGCGCTCGCGTCCATGCCCGAGGGAGACGCCCGGACGTCGGCTCCTGCGTCGGCTCCTGCGTCGGCTGCTGCGTCGGCTGCTGCGTCGGCTGTTGCGTCGGCTCCTGCGTCGGCTCCTGCGTCGGCTCCTGCGTCGGCTCCTGCGTCGGCGTCGGCGGTGCCGAGCGAGCCGCAGGAGCCCGCGGTCGTCGAGCCGGCGAGCGTCCTGTCGCCGCGGCTCGAGGGCTGGCCGCGCTGGTTCGCCACCGTCACGGCGCCCGAGGGCGCCGGGACGCTGCCGGTCGTCGACGTCCTCGTGTCCGAGGACCCGCGCTCCCCCTACCGGCTGTGGGGCAGCGCGACGGTGCTGCCGGGGCAGACCGTCCCCGCCCTCGACGCCGCCGGCACGGGGTCGCCCGCGCTCGACGTCGTCCCGGACGAGGCCCTCGCAACCGACGTGCCGGACGGGGACGGGGACGAGGACGCCGTGGCGGACGCGGCCCTGCGTCGCGCGCTCGCCCAGCTGCTGCCGGGGTACGTGTCCGTCCTCGGCTCCGGCGACACGAGCCCGGTGGCCGCGGCGTTCGCCCCCGACCGGTTCGTCCGGGCCACGCAGACGCGCGCCGCCGCGGAGCGGGCCGCCGTCGGGTCGCTCGGCGGTGTCACCGTCGCCCACGGTCCGTGGCTACCGGTCGACGACGGGGTCGACGTGCTCGGTGGCCCGACCGGGACCCTGCTGGCGGCGCGGACGGCGACCGGGGACGTGCTGACCGTCACGGCCGTCACCTCCCGCGCGCAGGCGACGCCTCGCCCCGGGGCGGGTGAGGTCCGGGCGCTGCCCCCGGCGGACGGCGGAATCGAGCAGGACGGTGGTGCGTTGTCCGTGCGGACGGTCGCGGTGCTCGTCCACCTCGTCCCGGCCGAGCGCGGGGCGGTCGAGCTCCTCGCCGTCGGCGAGGCGCCCGCGACCTGAGCCGGTCGCGGTCCGTCGCCGCGGCCGCGCGGGACGTGGCACGCTGCGGTGCGGGCAGTGACCGCACCCGAGAGATCCTTCGAGAGGACCAGCACGATGACCCAGCCGTCCGGCCTCAACCTCCGAGGCGCCGTGGACCTGACGGCCCTCGCCCGCCCCCAGGGCGCGCCCACCGGCGCAGCGGCCCCCGGCGGAACCCCCGGGCCCGGCTCCACCGGGGTCGTCGTCGACGTCGCGGAGGCCGACTTCGAGGCCGTCCTCCAGCAGTCCCTCACCGTCCCGGTCGTCGTCGACCTGTGGGCCGAGTGGTGCGGCCCCTGCAAGCAGCTGTCTCCGGTGCTGGAGAAGCTCGCCCGCGAGTACGAGGGTCGCTGGCTCCTGGCGAAGGTCGACGTCGACGCCAACCCCCGCATCGCGCAGGCGTTCCAGGTGCAGTCGATCCCGATGGTCGTCGCCCTGCTCAAGGGCCAGCCGGTGCCCCTGTTCACCGGCGCCGTCCCGGAGGCCCAGGCCCGGCAGGTCCTCGACGAGCTGCTCCGGGTGGCCGAGCAGAACGGGGTCACCGGCAGGGTCGAGACCGGGCAGGAGCCGCAGGAGGACGAGGTCGCGGCAGAGCCGCCCCTGCCGCCGCTGCACGCCGAGGCCGCCGAGGCGTTCGAGCGCGGCGACTACGCGGCCGCCGCCCGTGCGTTCGAGCGCGCGCTCGCGGAGAACCCGGCCGACGCCGACGCGACGGCGGGTCTCGCCCAGGCCCACCTGTTCGAGCGGGTGTCCGCCGTGCCGCAGGCCGTCATGGCCGGTCTCGCCGAGGCGGCGGCCGCCGACCCCGGCAACGTCGAGGCGAACCTCGCCGTCGCGGATCGCGACCTGTTCGGGGGGCACGTCGAGGACGCGTTCGCCCGGCTCGTCGAGCTGGTGCGGCGCACCGCCGGCGAGGAGCGCGCCGCCGTGCGGACCCGGCTCGTCGAGCTCTTCGAGGTGGTCGGCACGGGCGACCCGCGCGTGGTGAAGGCGCGGGGCGCCCTCGCGAGCGCCCTCTTCTGAGGGAGCCCGCCGGGCGGGCGGCCCGCCGCCCCCCGCTCAGTCCTCCGGCGTGAGCCAGATCGTCGCGAGCGGCGGCACCCGCAGCACGGCGGAGGCCGGGCGCCCGTGCGACGGCTCCTCGACGGCCTCGACCACGCCGAGGTTGCCGACACCCGAGCCGCCGTACTCCTCGGCGTCGGTGTTGAGCACCTCGCGCCAGCGCCCGGCGTGGGGCAGCCCGAGCCGGTAGTCCTCGTGGGGGCCGCCGGCGAAGTTCGCGACCACCGCGACCGGCTTCTCGCCGTCGGCCTGCCGCAGCCAGGCGAAGACGTTCCGCCCGTAGTCGTCGGCCTCCAGCCACTGGAAGCCGCTCGGGTCGAAGTCGTTCGCCCACAGCGCGCGGTTCTCGGCGTACGTGTGGTTGAGGCTGCGGACGAGGTGGTGCAGCCCGCGGTGCCACGGCGTGTCGAGCAGCCACCAATCCAGCGACCGGGACTCGCTCCACTCCGGCTCCTGACCGAGCTCGCTGCCCATGAACAGCAGCTGCTTGCCCGGGTGACCCCACATGAACGCGAGGTACGCGCGGACCGTCGCCAGCTGCTGCCAGCGGTCTCCCGGCATCTTCCGCAGCAGCGAGCCCTTGCCGTGGACGACCTCGTCGTGGCTGATGGGCAGGACGTAGTTCTCGCTGAACGCGTACACCATCGAGAACGTCATCTGGTGGTGGTGGTACTGGCGGTGGACCGGCTCCTTGCTCACGTACGTGAGGGAGTCGTGCATCCACCCCATGTTCCACTTGAGCCCGAAGCCGAGGCCGCCCAGGTGCGTCGGCTGCGTGACGCCCGGGTAGGCCGTCGACTCCTCCGCGATCGTCACGATGCCCGGCACACGCTTGTAGGCCGTCGCGTTGAACTCCTTGAGGAAGTCGACCGCCTCGAGGTTCTCGCGGCCCCCGAACTGGTTCGGCGACCACTCGCCGTCCTTGCGCGAGTAGTCGAGGTACAGCATCGAGGCGACCGCGTCGACGCGGATGCCGTCGACGTGGAACTCCTCGAGCCAGTACAGGGCGTTCGCGACGAGGAAGTTGCGGACCTCGGTGCGGCCGTAGTCGAAGACGTACGTCCCCCAGTCCGGGTGCTCGCCGCGACGGGGGTCGGGGTGCTCGTACAGCGGCTCGCCGTCGAAGCGGGCGAGCGCCCACGAGTCCTTGGGGAAGTGCGCCGGCACCCAGTCGACGATGACGCCGATGTTCGCCTGGTGGAGCCGGTCGACGAGGTAGCGGAAGTCGTCGGGGTGGCCGAAGCGGGACGTCGGGGCGTAGTAGCCGGTGACCTGGTAGCCCCACGAACCGCCGAAGGGGTGCTCGGCGACCGGGAGGAACTCCACGTGCGTGAACCCGAGGTCCTGCACGTAGCCGACGAGCTCCTCGGCGAGCTGGCGGTACGACAGGCCCTGCCGCCAGCTGCCGAGGTGCACCTCGTACACGCTCATGGGCCCGTTGTGGACGTCGCGCTCGGCGCGCTCGGCGAGCCACGTCGCGTCGCCCCACTCGTAGGCGGAGTCCGTCACGACGCTCGCCGTCGCCGGGGGCACCTCGGTGTGCCGCGCCATCGGGTCGGCCTTCTGGTGCCAGCGGCCGTGTCGGTCGAGGATCTCGAACTTGTATCGCGCCCCGGCGACCATGCCGGGCACGAACACCTCCCAGATGCCGGACGAGCCGAGGGAGCGCATGGCCTGCGTGCGCCCGTTCCACGAGTTGAAGTCGCTGACGACCCGCACGGCGCGGGCGTTCGGGGCCCACACCGCGAAGCTCGTCCCCTCCGTCGTCCCGAGCGGTCCGTCGAAGCGCCGGACGTGCGCCCCGAGGACGGTCCACAGCTGCTCGTGACGGCCCTCGCCGATGAGGTGGAGATCCATCTCGCCGAGGGTCGGCATGAAGCGGTACGGGTCGTCGACCGTGTGGACGGCCCGGCCCTCGTTCGTGTCGTAGACGACCTCGAGGCGGTAGTCGCTCGGTCCGCCGGGCAGGACGGCGACCCAGATCCCGTCGTGCTCGTGGGTCGCCTCGGTGCGGACCGGTTCGGCGCCGTCGCCCGGTGTGAGGACGGTGACGCTGCGGGCGAAGGGCTTGAGGGTCCGTACCGTCGTGCCGTCCGGGCCGGGGTGGGCGCCCAGCACGGAGTGAGGGTCGTGGTGCGCGCCCGCGGCCACGGCGGCCAGGGTGTCGAGGGCGACGTCGGTGGGGCTGAGCGCGGAACCGTCAGCAGTCATGCGCCCCATCCTGCCCAGCCTGCGGGGAGGGTCAAACGGTAGGCGAGTCGCGGGGGGTCCGCGACGGTCCTGCCGGCGCGGTCGGGCTAGCGTGAGGGCGTGCCGCAGCCGTCGCGCGTCGTCTCGCTCCTGCCGTCCGCGACAGAGATCGTGTACGCGCTCGGCGCCGCCGACCGGCTCGTGGGCGTCACCTACGAGTGCGACCACCCCGCCGACGCGCGCACGGACAACGCGGTCGTCGTCGGCGGCGCCGACACGAGCGGCATGACGCCCGCGGAGATCGACGCCCGGGTACGGGCGATGGCGGCGGCGGGGGAGGACCTCTACACGCTGCAGGAGGGTGCCTTGCGGGGCCTGCAGCCCGACCTCGTCCTCACGCAGGACCTGTGCCGGGTGTGCGCCCTGCCCTCCGACGTCGTCGACGACGCCCTCGCCCACCTCGGCTGCTCCGCCGACGTCGTCGCGCTCGACCCCGCCTCGCTCGACGACGTCGTCCTCTCGGTCCTCGACGTCGCGAGGGCGCTCGACGTCGTCCCGGCGGGGGAGGAGCTCGTCGCCGCGCTCCGGGCACGGCTCGACCGGGTCGCCGCCACCGTCGCCGGACGGCCGCGGCCCCGCGTCGCCGTGCTGGAGTGGGTCGACCCGCCGTTCACCGCGGGGCACTGGGTGCCCGACCTCGTGGTCGCCGCGGGCGGGCAGGAGGTGCTCGGCGCGCCTGGTGCCCGATCGGTGACGACGACGTGGGACGAGGCGGTCGCGGCCCGACCCGACGTCGTCCTCGTCGCGCCGTGCGGGTACCACCTCGACGGCGCCGTCGAGCAGGGCGGCGCGGTCGTCACCGAGCTGGCGCGCCGCGGCTGCGACGCCGCCGTGTGGGCGCTGGACGCCGACGGTCTCGTGGTCCGCCCCGGCCCACGTCTGGTCGACGGCGTCGAGGCGCTCGCGGGTGTCCTCCACCCGGACGTCGTGGGTGCCCCCGACCCCGGCGCCGCGCGCCGCCTGCGCTAGAGGTCTGCGTTTCTGTCGACGTCTGGCCCGGACGTCTGCGTTTCTGTCGACGTCTGCGCGAGACGTCTGCGTTTCTGTCGACGTCTGCGCCAGACGTCTGCGTTTCTGTCGACGTCAGTGCCGGACGTTGGCGTTGGTGTCGACGTGTGCTTCGGCGTCAGGAGAGCAGGCGGCCGGGAGCGGGCCCGAGGACCACGCGCTGCAACTGTCCGATGAGGGCCGCTCGAGGGCCCTTCATCATCGGCGAGTTCACCTGGAGCACGCGCCAACCGAGGTCGCGCAGCTCGTTGTGGCGCCGGATGTCGACCGTCTGCCGGTCGCGGTCGAGATGGTCGAGTCCGTCGTACTCGGCGCCCGCGCGCAGCTCGGGCCAGCCCAGGTCGAGGCGAGCGACGACCTTGCCCGCCCTATCGCGGACTGGGCACTGCACGACGGGAGCGGGCAGGCCGGCATCGACGGCGATCAGGCGCAGCTCCGATTCCGGAGGTGAGTCCACTCCGTCCCGGACCAGCTCGATGACCCGGCGGGCGCGTTCGAGACCGTCGAGCCTGTGCACGACGTCCAGGAGGAGGAGCAGCTCGGCCCGGGTGCAGGACGACCACCGAAGGACGGCGTCGACCTCGGCGACCGACCGGCGCTCGTCGGAGTCCGGCCTGTTGAGTGCTCGTGCCAGATCAAGCGCCGTCCACGCGGGGCTCGCGGTGCGCCCGTAGTCACCCGCGAGCACGACCTCGGTGCCCGGGCTGAGCCGGTGCGGCGTCACCTCGTCCCGACGTCGGGGCAGACTGCCGTCGAAGCCGGCCGAGACCGACTCGGCCGCCGATGCGATCCTCGCGCCCCAGATCCATGCAGCGCTGTGCGCGGTGAAGACGGCGCGTGGGGACCGACGGCGGTAGCCGAGAGTCAGCGTGCCGTGATCGACGGGCTGCTCCGCCCCTATGCGCACTCCGTGCATCACCCGGCGGAAGCCACTCCCGTAGACCGTCGACGGCGGCAACTCGGTCAGCAGGTCCTGTGTGGCGACGGGTCCACGCACACCGAAGGAAGGGCGCATGGGCCGAGCGCACCTCATGGTGGTTCGGGTCGCCGCCCGCTGGACGTGAGGCTGTGGACGACGTCGCCAGCCGAAGGGCTGTGAAGACGTCGGTGGCGCGCGCAGGTCGACAGGCGAGCGGCCGTGCCGTGCAGACGTCGACACGAATGCAGACGTACGGCGCGTATGTCGACACGAGTGCAGACGTAGGGCACGACCGTCGACACGAATGCAGACAGACAGCACGGTTGTCGACAGAAACGCAGACGGGCGGGGCGGGTCAGAGGAGGCGCTCGACGGCCGCGAGCGGGATGCGCAGCCACGACGGGCGGTTGCGCGCCTCGTACACCACCTCGTAGAGCGCCTTGTCGAGCTCGAGCGCGCGGAGGAGGACGTCGTCCTCGCGGGGGTCGCGACCGGCGACGGACCCGTAGCCGCCGCAGAACGCGTCCCGCGCCTCGGCCGCCCACGCGTCCGGGTCGGTACCGGGGGAGCCCGCGCCGGTGACGGCGTCGTGGCCGGCGGCGTAGTCGAAGGAGCGCAGCACACCCGCGACGTCGCGCAGCGCGAGGTCGGGGAGGACGCGCTCGGCGAGCGGGCGCAGCGGCTCACCCTCGAAGTCGAGGAGCACCCAGCCGCGACCGGGCGCGTGCAGCACCTGACCGAGGTGGAGGTCGCCGTGGACACGCTGCAGCGCGGGCAGGTCGGGCAACGAGGCCAGCGCGGCCTCGTGCCGCTGCAGGGCCCCGTCGTGGGGTGCGAGCTCGGCGACCGCGTGGCGCGCCCACGCCGACCGCGACCGCAGGGTCGCGACGGTCCGGTCCCGGGCGGCGTCGTCGACGTCGACCGTGCCGAAGGCGTGCGCGAGGTCGAGGTGGACCCGGGCGACGGCCTCCCCGAGACCGCGGGCCTGCTCGGCGAAGGAGTCGCCCGCGCGGAGGGCGGCGAGGGCGACCCGCCACGCGTCCTCGGAGCCCGCGAGGAACTCCACGGCCACCGCGAGGTGCCCCGACACGGTCGACCCGTCCGCCAGGGTCCAGCTCCCGCTCGACCAGCCGCGCAGGGCCGGCGTGGCCGACGCGCCCTCGCGCGTGAGGCCCGCGAGCACCTCGACGTCCGGGTTCGCCCCGGGGTGGAGGGTGCGGAACACCTTGACGATCGACGGCGGCTCGCCGGACACGATGATGCTCGTGTTCGACTGCTCGCCGCTGAGGACCTTCGCCGGTCCCCGGGCCACGCCGTCCCCGCCCTCGGGCACCTCGAACGCGTCGAGGAGCGCCGCGACGTACGCGGGGTCGTGGGGGCCGTCGTACACGTGACGCGTGCCGTCGGCGCCCTCGAGCGCGCCGACGAGCGCCGCCTCGGCGTCCTCCCGCGGCTCGCGTCGCCCCACGAGCGGCACCTGGACCACGTCGACCCGGTCCCCGGAGTCGAGGGCGACGACGTGCACCGTCACCTGCGCGTCGCCGTCCACGGACGCACCCGGCAGGTCCCACGCCGCCAGCGGGCGCAGTCCCACCCCGCGTCCCTTCGCGGGGTACCAGCGCTGTCGCGGCATCCACGCGTGGAGCACGTGCTCCAGCGCCGCCGACCACGGCAGGGCGACGGCGCCCGTCACGCGCCGCTCCCCGCCGCCGGCACGAGCCGCAGCCAGAAGAAGTCCCGGCTGCCGAGGGTGAGCCGGACCCGCCCGTCGTCGTCGAGGTCGGGGAAGCCCGTCCCGCCGAAGAGGTCCTCGATGCGCGCCCCGGCCATGCCCGGGACCGAGAGCACGGCCGCCTGCGGCGTCGAGGCGAGGTTGTGCACGCACAGCACCGTCTCCGGCGTCTCGTGCTCCCCGCCCGGCGTCGTCGCGTCGAGCGTGCGGAGGAACGCGAGCACCGTCTCGTTGTCGCACGCGTGGGCGTCAGTCACGACCGTGCCGGGGTCGACGAGCGGCAACGGCGTGAACGCGCCGAGGCCGAACACGGGGTGCCGCTTGCGCAGCGCGAGCATGCCGCGCAGCCAGTGCAGGAGCGAGGACCCGGCGGCCAGCTGCGCCTCGACGTTAACCGTCGAGTAGTGGTTGACCAGCGACTGCACGACCGGCAGGTAGAGCTTGCCGGGGTCCTGCACGGCGGAGAAGCCGGCGTTGCGGTCGGGGTTCCACTGCATGGGGGTCCGGACGCCGTCGCGGTCGTCGAGCCAGATGTTGTCGCCCATGCCGATCTCGTCGCCGTAGTACAGGCACGGCGAGCCCGGCATCGACAGGACGAGGGCGTGGATGAGCTCGATCTCCGCCCGAGAGTTGTCGAGCAGCGTCGCGAGCCGACGGCGGATGCCGATGTTGGCACGCATCCGCGGGTCCGCGGCGTACCAGCCGTACATCGCGGCGCGCTCCGACGTCGTCACCATCTCGAGCGTCAGCTCGTCGTGGTTGCGCAGGAACGTGCCCCACTGGCCGGTGGCGGGGATCTCCGGGGTGTCGGCGAGGATGTCGAGGACCGAGCCCGCCCGCTCGTCACGGAGCGCGTAGTACAGCCGGGGCATCACGGGGAAGTGGAAGCACATGTGGCACTCGGGGGCGTCGTCGCTGCCGTAGTACGGGACCACGTCGCGGGGCCACTGGTTCGCCTCGGCGAGCAGGATGCGACCCGGGTACTCCTCGTCGACGACCTTGCGGACCTTCGCGAGGAAGTCGTGCGTGCGGGGCAGGTTCTCGCAGTTCGTGCCCTCCTCCTCGAAGAGGTAGGGCACGGCGTCGAGCCGGAAGCCGTCGATGCCGAGGTCCATCCAGAACCGGACGACGTCGACCATGGCGTCCTGCACGGCCGGGTTGTCGAAGTTGAGGTCCGGCTGGTGGGAGAAGAAGCGGTGCCAGTAGAACTGCCGCCGCACGGGGTCGAACGCCCAGTTCGACGTCTCCGTGTCGACGAAGATGATGCGCGCGTCGCCGTACTTCTCGTCGGTGTCGCTCCACACGTAGAAGTCGCCGTACGGCCCCTCGGGGTCGCTGCGCGAGGCCTGGAACCACGGATGGGCGTCGGAGGTGTGGTTCATGACGAGGTCGGTGACGACGCGGATCCCGCGTGCGTGCGCGGCGGACACCAGCTCGGTGAACTGCGGCAGCGTGCCGAACTCCGGCAGCACCGCGTAGTAGTCGCTGATGTCGTAGCCGCCGTCGCGCAGCGGGGAGGCGTAGAACGGCGGCAGCCAGAGGCAGTCGACGCCCAGCCACTGGATGTAGTCGAGCTTGTCGATGAGGCCCTGGAAGTCCCCGGAGCCGGACCCTGTGGAGTCGCTGAAGGCCCGGACGAGGACCTCGTAGAAGACCGCCTTCTTGTACCAGTGGGGGTCGTTGTCGAGCCCGGGGCTCGACAGCTGCAGTCCCTGCACGAGGCTCCTCTCAGTGGGCGCGCACGGCGAAGACGTGCGCCGTCGCGTGGTAGGGGTCGAGGCGGACGTAGTTCGACCCCGCCCACGAGTACGACTGCCCGCTCAGGAGGTCGTGGACCACGTACGACGCGTGCGGGGGCAGCCCGAGGGTCGTCGTGTCGACGTGGACCATCGTCTCCCGCGCGGCGTGAGGGTCGAGGTTGACGACCGTCAGCACCGTGTCGGCCTTCCCCGTCGGGGAGTGCTCGGCCGGCACGTGGCGGGAGTAGGCGATGACGGCGTCGTCCTCGGTCTGGTGGAAGACGATGCCGCGCAGCCGCTGCAGCGCCGGGTGCTCCTTGCGGATCTCGTTGAGCCGGGTGAGGAGCGGTGCGAGGGAGCGGCCCTCCCGCTCGGCGGCCGCCCAGTCCCGGGGGCGGTACTCGTACTTCTCGTTGTCGATGTACTCCTCCGCGCCCGGCCGGGCCACGTGCTCGCCGAGCTCGTAGGCGGCGTAGATGCCCCAGCTCGGCACGAGCGTGGCCGCGAGCACGGCCCGCAGGCGGTGGGCGGCGGGCCCGCCGTACTGGAGGAACGCGTGGAGGATGTCGGGCGTGCTGGGCCAGAAGCTCGGGCGCATGTAGTGCGCGGAGACGGTCGCGAGCTCGGTGACGTAGTCGGTGAGCTCCTGCTTCGAGGTCCGCCACGTGAAGTACGTGTACGACTGCTGGAACCCGACCTTGCCGAGGGTCCGCATCATCTGCGGCCGGGTGAACGCCTCCGCCAGGAAGATGACCTCCGGGTGCTCGGCGTTGACGCGGCCGATGAGCCACTCCCAGAACTCGACGGTCTTCGTGTGGGGGTTGTCGACCCGGAAGACGGTGACCCCGCGGGAGATCCACAACTCGAGGAGCCGCAGCGACTCCGCGTAGATGCCCTCGGGGTCGTTGTCGAAGTTGACGGGGTAGATGTCCTGGTACTTCTTCGGCGGGTTCTCCGCGTACGCGATCGAGCCGTCGACGCGGGTGGTGAACCACTCGGGGTGGTCGGTGGCCCACGGGTGGTCCGGCGCGCACTGGAGGGCGAAGTCGAGGGCGACCTCGAGGCCGACCTCCTTCGCGCGGGAGACGAAGTACGCGAAGTCGTCCTCGTCGCCGAGGTCGGGGTGGATGGCGTCGTGGCCGCCCTCCGCCGCGCCGATCGCCCACGGCGATCCCGGGTCGCCCGGCTGCGGGTCGAGGGTGTTGTTGCGGCCCTTGCGGTTGATGCGCCCGATGGGGTGGATCGGCGGCATGTAGATGAAGTCGAAGCCCATGGCCGCGACCGCGGGGAGGCGCTCGGCGGCGGTGCGGAGGGTGCCCGACACCCACTGCCGGTTCTCCTCGTCGTAGTGCGCGCCCTCGGAGCGGGGGAAGAACTCGTACCACGCGCTGAAGAGGGCCCGCTCGCGCTCGACACGCAGCCGCAGGGGCGCGGAGGCGGTGACGAGGTCGAGGACGGGGTAGCGGTCGACGACGGCGTGCACCTCCGGGCCGACGCCGGGCGCCAGGCGCGCCTCGACCGGGCGGGCGGGGTCCTGCAGCGCGGCGACGGCGTCGTGGCAGACCTCGGCGGCGGGGCGGTCGCCCGCGGCCTCCGCGAGGGCCGCGGCGCGCTGCAGCACCGGCACGCCCTCGGCGAGCATGACCTCGACGTCGACGCCCGCGGCGACCTTGACGGTCGCGGCGTGCTCCCACGTCGCCCACACGTCGGAGGCGCCCTCGACGTGGAACGTCCAGTCGCCGGTCGCGTCCGGGACGACCCACGCCCCGAACCGGTCGGAGCCCGGCGCCAGCTCGTGCATGCGGACGCGCGCGGCCTCCCGCCCGTCCGGCGCGGTCAGCACCGCGTACGCGGCGACGGCGTCGTGGCCCTCGCGGAACACCGTGGCCTCGACCGGGACGGCCTCGCCGACGACGGCGCGGGCGGGCCAGCGGCCGTCGTCCACGCGGGGCGTGACGTCGAGGACGGGGATGCGGCCGACCTGGCGCCCGGAGAGGTCGACGGGTGGTCGCACGGGTTGCGGTGGTTCGACGGTCCCGGCGGCGCGGGGCTCGCGGGAGGGGCGGGCGGACGTCGGGTCGGCAGCCACGGGACCGACCGTACCGAGACCGGGCGTGGCGCGGCACGTCAGCGACTCCCCGTCGCCGGCAAGGTGTGCCGTGCCTGCCCGGTTTACGCAACACGGACCACGGCTAAACGGCCTCTGACCTGCGGATTCGTCCGCGCGTCGGGGTGTCGGAAACGCGTCGGGGTCGCTACCGTCGTCTGCGTCCGCTCGTCTGACGTCCCGTCCGCAGGAGGACCCATGCCCGTCGGTGCCGCGCTCCCCATCGTCCACTCGTGCGAGGCGACGTCGTGCGCCTACAACGGCGAGCACCACTGCCACGCCGCCGCCATCACCATCGGCAACAGCGGCTCCGCCGCGTGCGAGACGTTCCTGCCCGCGGACGCGCGCGGCGGCACCGAGTCCGGCGACGCGCAGGTCGGCGCCTGCCACGAGGCGGGCTGCGTGCACAACGAGAACCTCGAGTGCACCGCCGAGGAGATCGACGTCGACACCTCCGGCGCGAGCGCGGTCTGCCTCACCTTCGCGGCGCGCTGACCCGTCCCGCCCGCCGGGGTGACCGGCGAGCGCATACGCTCCCTGCACGTGAGAGCAATCCGGCGCTTCACCGTCCGCACCGTGCTGCCCGAGCCCCTCGCGCCGCTCGGCGAGCTCGCGCTCAACCTTCGCTGGTCGTGGCACACCCCGACCCGTGACCTGTTCGCCTCCCTCGACCCGCGCAAGTGGGAGGCCGCCCGCCACGAGCCCGCGCGCATGCTCGGGCTGCTCACGCCCGAGGAGCTGCAGGTCCTCGCCGAGGACGCCGCCCTCGTGCGCCGGGTACGCGCCGCGGCGGAGGAGCTGCACGGGTACCTCACGAGCGACCGGTGGTACCAGCGGCAGCAGGACGTGCCGGCGTCCATCGCGTACTTCTCGCCGGAGTTCGGCATCGCGGCGGCCCTGCCGCAGTACTCCGGGGGCCTCGGCATCCTCGCCGGCGACCACCTCAAGTCCGCCTCCGACCTCGGCGTGCCCGTCGTCGGTGTCGGGCTGTTCTACAAGACCGGCTACTTCAAGCAGTCCCTGAGCCGCGACGGCTGGCAGCAGGAGACCTACCCCGTCCTCGACCCCGACGGCCTGCCGCTGTCGCTGCTGCGCGAGGAGGACGGCGCCCCCGCGGTGGTGACGGTCGGCCTGCCGGGCGGGCGCACGCTGCGCGCGCACGTGTGGCGCGCGCAGGTCGGGCGGGTGCCGCTGCTCCTCCTCGACTCCGACATCCCGGGCAACGACGAGCGGGCGCGCACGGTGACGGACCGGCTGTACGGCGGCAGCAAGGAGCACCGGCTCCAGCAGGAGATGCTCCTGGGCATCGGCGGCGTGCGGGCCCTGCGGCTGTTCTCCCGGCTCACCGGCGCGCCGGAGCCCGAGGTCTTCCACTCCAACGAGGGCCACGCGGGCTTCCTCGGGCTCGAGCGCATCCGCGAGCACGTCGAGGCCGGCCTCGAGTTCGACGAGGCGCTCGAGGCGGTGCGCGCGGGCACGGTCTTCACTACGCACACCCCCGTGCCCGCGGGCATCGACCGCTTCGGCCGGGACCAGATCGAGACGTACTTCGGCGGCGACAACGGCGTCGACGGCGTCCCGGTGGGCAAGGTGCTCGCGCTCGGCGCCGAGGACTTCGACGGCGGCGACCCCAGCGTCTTCAACATGGCCGTGATGGGCCTGCGTCTGGCGCAGCGCGCCAACGGGGTGTCCCGCCTCCACGGGGTCGTGAGCCGCGACATGTTCGAGGGTCTCTTCCCGGGCTTCGACGCCACCGAGACGCCCATCTCCTCCATCACGAACGGCGTCCACGCGCCGACGTGGGTGGACGACCGCGTCGTCGCGCTCCTCGCCGAGCAGGGCGGCGTCGTCGGCGACGGCTCCGACAAGGGCGCCGTCGACTGGTCGGCCGTCGAGCGGGTCCCCGACGAGGCCCTGTGGGCGCTGCGCCGCACGCTCCGCGAGCAGCTCGTGCAGGAGGCGCGGCGCCGGCTGCGGCGCTCGTGGCTGCGGCGCGGTGCCTCTCCCGCCGAGCTCGGGTGGGTCGACGACGCGCTCGACCCCGACGTCCTCACGATCGGCTTCGCGCGCCGGGTGCCGACGTACAAGCGGCTCACCCTCATGCTGCGGGACCCGGAGCGGCTCAAGGCCCTGCTCACCCACCCGACCCGCCCGGTGCAGCTGCTCATCGCCGGCAAGTCCCACCCCGCCGACGAGGCGGGCAAGCGGCTCATCCAGCAGGTCATCCGCTTCGCCGACCAGCACGACGTGCGCCACCGCATCGCGTTCCTGCCGAACTACGACATCGCGATGGCGCAGTCGCTGTACCCGGGCTGCGACGTGTGGCTCAACAACCCGCTGCGCCCGCTCGAGGCGTGCGGTACGTCGGGGATGAAGGCCGCGCTGAACGGCGGGCTCAACCTGTCCATCCTCGACGGCTGGTGGGACGAGTGGTTCGACGGCGAGAACGGCTGGGCGATCCCCACCGCCGACGGTGTCGACGACCCCGACCACCGCGACGACCTCGAGGCCGCGGCGCTCTACGACCTCGTCGAGACGTCCGTCGCGGCCCGCTTCTACGACCGCGACGAGGCCGGCCTGCCGCGCCGGTGGCTGCAGATGGTGCGGCACACGCTCGCGACGCTCGGGCCGAAGGTCCTCGCCGACCGCATGGTCGCCGACTACGTCGGGGAGCTGTACGCGCCGGCCGCCGTCGCCTCGCGCGAGCTCGACGGGACCCCGGACCACGCGGGGGCACGCGAGCTCGCGGCGTGGAAGCAGCGCGTGCTCCAGGGCTGGCACGCCGTCCGCGTCGACCACGTCGAGTCCGGCGACGTCGCCGACTCCCCGCAGGTCGGTGACCCGCTGCGGGTCGACGCGTACGTGAGCCTCGGCGGCCTCGACCCGGACGACGTCGACGTCCAGCTGGTCCACGGCCGGGTCAACGACGCCGACTCCCTCACCGACGTCCGCTTCGAGCCGCTGGCGCACGCCGAGGCGTACGAGGGCGGGCGGCACCGCTTCTCGGCGACGCTCGAGCTGCGCCGCACCGGCCCGTTCGGGTACACGGTGCGGGTGCTCCCGCGCCACGACGCGCTGTCGTCGGTCGCCGAGCTCGGGCTGGTTGCCAACGCGGGCTCCTGACCCCACGGCACGTGCGCGGCTGAGGAGCGGCGCGCTGCGCTGATCAGGACGGCGGCGACCCGGAGTCGCCGCCCTGGGCGGCCACCTCGGCGGCGGCGCGGGCTGCTGCCTCCGGTTCGAGGTAGCGTCCGCCGCGGACCACGGGCACGAGGTCGTCATCGAGCTCGTACACGAGGGGCATGCCCGTCGGGACGTTGAGGTGTGGCACCTCGTCCGGCGTCATGGCGTCCAGGTGGGACACCAGGGCGCGGAGGGAGTTGCTGTGCCCCACCACCAGCGGGACCTGCCCGGCTCGCAGCTGGGGGACCAGCACCTGCTCCCAGTGGGGGAGCAGGCGCGAGACGACATCGGCGAGGCTCTCCGTCCGTGGTGTCTGCTCCGGCGACAGGTCGCGGTAGCGAGGGTCGCAGAGCAGCTCGGCGTGCGCTGCCGGGCTGCGCGGAGGGGGCGCGACGTCGTAGGAGCGTCGCCAGGCGCGGTACCGCTCGTCGCCGTGCTCGGCTCGCACGGCGCTGCGCTGGTGGCCCTCCAGTGCCCCGTAGCAGCGTTCGTTGAGGCGCCACGAGCGGTGGACGGGCAGCCAGGCCCGCCCTGCCGCGGTCACCGTGATCGCACCTGTCCACGCCGAGCGGGTGAGCAGGGAGGTGTGCAGGACGGTGGGGAGCAGGCCCGCGTCGGCCAGCAGCCTGCCCGCGCGGTGCGCCCGCTGCTCCCCGTCCGGGGTGAGGTCCACGTCGACCCAGCCAGCGAACCGGCCGGCGGCGTTCCACGCGCTCTGGCCGTGGCGGAGCAGCAGCAGGGTGGGCACCTGAGGATCCTGCTGCAGCCGCCGTCCGGCGGCTCGTCCTGGTTCGGCGCTCCGTCGCCGCGTGAGAATCCGACAACAGATCGTCCCCCGGGGCAGGCACGGCGCTCGTGGCATGTCGCATCGGGCCGTGTCACACTTGCCCGATGGATGCCACGCTCGTGCTCGGACAGCAGGGCCGTCTTGTCATCCCTGCCGACGTGAGGGCCGCCCTGGGACTGGCTCCCGGTGACCGTCTGCACCTGCACCTGGCGGGACGCCGGCTCGTCCTGGAGCGTCAGCAGGACGCCGCCGCAGAGCTGCGGGGCTTCGCCGCCTCGGTGCCTGCCTCCCGCTCCCTGGTCGAGCAGCTCCTCGCCGAGCGGCGTGAGGCAGCAGCCCGCGAATGACCGTGCTCGACGCGTCTGCGGTCCTCGCCCTCCTGCACGACGAAGCCGGCGCGGACATGGTCATGGCTGTCCTGCCCGGCTCGCTGCTGGGGGCAGCCAACCTGGCCGAGGTCATCGGCAAGCTGGTCGACGAGGACGTCGACCCCGCGCGGCTGCGGGAGCTGCTCGGTGCCGCAGGCGTGCGGGTGGAACCAGTGACCGAAGCCGATGCCGAGCTCGCGGGCGCCATGCGAGGCCTCCCCGGCGGTCGTTCGCTGTCCCTCGGGGACCGCTGCTGCCTCGCCCTGGCGGTCCGCAGCGATCCGCCGCAGGTCCTCACGGCGGACCGGGCCTGGGCGGACCTCGACGTCCCGGTCGACGTGCGACTGGTCCGGTAGCGGATCGGTATCCGGTGAGCCGGTGCCGCGTTCTCGAACGCTCCCTGAGTTCGGGTCGTCAGCGCCCCCACAACTCCATCTGCAACGACGCGAACGCCAGGAACGGCAGGAGGAGTAGGACGTTGACCAGCGAGATCAGACAGGCGGGGCGGAGCCATGGCGCCCGGCGACGCACCGCCATCACAGTCAGAGGTGCAGCGAGCATCGCCATCGGACCCGCCGCAAGGACTGCCCAGAACGAGGCGACAAAGAGCCAGGCGGAGGCCAGGAGCATCGACCCGGCGTAGAGCGCGACCGACAGCAACCAGGGCGCCGCCAGCAGCGCCGTCGCCATGAAGCCCGAGCGCAGCACCCGGTCGTCTCGCCGCGACCCCAGCGGCGCGGAGGGCGCCATGGGCACACTCGTCATGGCCGAGCCCCTACGAACGAACGTGCACTTCATCGGTCCTCCCTCTCGCATCAGCGTGCACGAGCAGCACCGTCTGCATGGCCCTGTTCGTGACGTTCATCCGCGAGGGCGTTGGTCCCAGCAGGGGATGGCTAGCTGGCGATCGTTCGCGAGGCGTTGCTGATCACTCCTCATGGCGTCGACGAGCTCCCCGGCCCGATGTGGGGTAGCCAGGCAAACCCGCCAGGTACCAGATCACGACCACGATCAGTGGCAGCGCAAGCAAGCCCCACTGCGGCCCCGCCTGCAGAGCCAGGATCGCGATGACGAGGAGGCCTACGCCTACCAAGATCAGTACATGGTCGCTGCCTCTCACGACTGATGAGCCAGAACGCTCGACCTGAATCGGCACTTGACCGCAGCCTCGGCCACTGTCGGTACCCGTCCAAGCCGAACGACGCGAACGCAGCCACGAGGAGGAGCAACGCGACGGCGTCCGACATACCCACCACCTTGCCCGATCACCGGCGGGGTAGATGGGGGCCCGACTACCGAAGACTGACCGGTCAAGCGCTCAGCCGGCGACCGACTCCGCCTCCCGTCGCACCTGGGTCCCGCCGAGGATCGGCACGCTCCGCATGCCGATCCGCATGCGGGGCGGCGTCAACCGGCGGACGAGGGCGGCGCTGGCCGGCATGGTCGAATCCCTCGACGAGTGGCCGCTCCGCCGGACGGCGCCAGCGTTCGGGCACCATGAGTCGGTGAGGGACTCGCACGTAGGGGCCGGGGAGGGGGAGGCTCATTCGACGGGCACGCGGCCTGCGCTCCCGCGGTCCTGGGAAACGGCCGTCCTGTCGTTGTTGCTCGGTGTCCCCCCGGGCGTGCTGGCAGCGTTCTGGTTGGACTACTGGATGGGCGAGCAGAGGGCACGGGCGCTTTCTCCAGACGACTACGCGCTGTACGACCCCCACGGCTATGTGCTGGTGTTCGGGTCCCTGCTCCTCCTCGGCCTGGTCCTGCTGGCCGGTCTCGCGCTCCTGCCGTGGACGCTGCGGCTCGCCCGCCGTCGCGTACGGGCCGTCTGGCTCCCCGTGGCCTTGAACGCCATCGATCTTCTGCCGCTGCTTGGCCTGGCACTGCTTCTTCTCGCTGCGTTGTCGGCGCCTTTTCGCCCATGAGGCGGGCGGTACCTTGCCCGCACAGGCATCGGCTACCGGCGACGGCGTCTCGTTCTGATGCGGGGGTGGTGATGGCGGCTAGAGGGTTGCGCTTCGGCGGACGATGCTCCCGGCACCGTGGTCAGCATGGCTACGGCGAGGGAGGATGTCCGCATGGCGGAGCGTCGCGGGGGGCGCCGGGCTCGTACGCCCACGGCGGCTGAGCTGAAGGCTGAGCGTCGCACGCGTGCAGCCGTGCTCGTCAGCCTCGGATTCCTGTCGCTTCTCGGAGTCGTCTTCCTGCTCGGCGCAGTGGACAGCGTCCGAGACGAACGCGCCTTCGAGGCGGGGGTCGCCCGGACGACTGCGACGGTGCTCTCCATCGACTACGAGCGCCGTACCCCTGTAGTTCAGCTGCGCTTCGAGACGCGTGGAGGCGGTGTTGTCGAGGCTGCCACCAAGGAGTTCACACCGCCGGAGGGCGATTACCGGCTGCTCGCCGAGGGGGACTCGCTAGACGTCATCTACCAGCTCGACGCGCCGGCTCGAGTCCGCGCGGTCGAGTGGTCCGAGCAGTACTGGCATGCGTGGGAACTGGGGCTGCTGGGCGCCTTCTTTCTGCTGTTGGCCTGGGGGCCGTTCGCTGTTGACATGCTGGCGCGGGTATGGGCGGCTGCCCGCGGGTCCCAGGCCGAGTGGGTCAACGACGCCTCGGCGGAGTGACAGCAAAGCATCTAGTCCGAGGATGTCGGCGTCCAGGCTGCTTGCCGTCCCGCTCACTGATCCAGTAGCGGACACGGCTGGCCGGCCGATGGAACACTCAGGGCGTGCGGAACTGCGAGAAGGCGTTCCACCCGGACCAGGCGTCCGCCCGTGCCGCGCTCTCCAGCATCCAGCAGAAGGCCGCCAGGAAGGACAAGCAGCGCCGGCTCCCTGTCCGGGTCTACCCGTGCGATTTGTGCGACGGCTGGCACCTCACGGCGCAGCCAGTGGACGGCCGAACGCCGCCGTGGGACCGCGACCCAGAGTGGGTCCGCCCGAACGGCACGGCGCACCTCCAGCAGCGGTCCGCCGCGGTCGTCACTGCGGCACGTCGACGACGCAAGTGAGACAGAGCAGGGTTAGCACGCACGGGTTCCCGTTCGGCCGTCTGGCGCTGCCTGACCGCTGTGGCCCCGCGCCGAAGGTGACATATTGCCGGTAGCCAACCGGCTGCCGGCTACGTTCAGATCGCGGTCGGGCTCAACTGTGAGGCGCACTCTGAGCACCCTCAAGCATGCGGCAGAACCAGTCAGCCGTGTCCTGTAGATCGTGGTCTGTGCCTGGCGTGTAGAGAGCACAGATGACAGCCCGAACGAGGTAGTCGCCCCGCCGGTTCGTGGCGACGTCGGTCCCGTTCTTCCGCTTTAGGTACTCCCAGCAAGCAACTCGAGCAGATGTGAGCTCCTCTGGACTGCTCTGCCCCTGGTTCCAATAGCGCTGGGCCACGGCCATCGCGTCAGCGCCCACCGTGGGCATTCGGGTTGTCCAGCGCGCTAGGTCCTGCAGCATCGCCTGGCTGAGGAACACCAGCGGAGGGCGGCCCGAAGCGGCAGCGTCCTCGGCGGCCGCCTTTACTGCCTCCGCAGGGTCCAGCACCCCTGCGACTCTACGGTCGAAGGCGGCTCCCGCGACGCGCCCTGCCCACGAGCAATTCAGGGTCGTGGGCCCTTGTGGCGATCCGGTCGAGTGGTCGCCCTCCCACCTGGCGCGCTCCCGCAGGCGGCGCCCTGGTTGTCCCCATAGCCGACCCTCCTCCGGGAACACCGACAGGCGATCGCCGATCGACCTGCGAGGACTCCCGCTCGTCCTGACAGACCTGTCCGGTCAGGCGTCCCGCAACGGGTCGCCGTACGGCGACGCCGCCTCAGCTCCGGACGACCCGCAGGAGCGTGAGGCTCCGGGACTCGACCGTCACCCGCTCCCCGCCGCGCAGGTCGGCGGGGCCCGCGCCCGCGTGACCGCCGGGACCGGTCGGCCACGACGGGCGCTCCTGGACCGACGACCACACGCGCCGGTAGCCCGCCGCCCACGGCGCCTCCGGCAGCTGCACCTCGCGGGGGTGCGCCCCGCCGTGGACCACGACGAGGAACGACTCCGCCCGCACCGGGTCCCCGACGTCGTCGCGCTCGAGCAGGTGCTCCGCGACGCCGTCGCCGTTGAGGAACGCCAGCAGCGTGCGACGCCACGGATCCGCCCACGCGGCCTCCGACACCTCCTCGCCGTCTCCGTCGAACCAGCCGATGTCCCGGGTGCCGTCGGGGCGCTGCCGGGGTCGGTCGCCGAAGTGGCGGTCCTGCCGCAGGACCGGGTGCGCCGCGCGGAGCCCGACGAGGAACCGCGTCGTCTCCACGAGGTCGCGCTGCCACGGCTGCAGGTCCCAGTCCGTCCACGTCGTCGGGTCGTCGAGGCAGTAGCCGTTGTTGTTGCCGAGCTGCGTGCGCCCCAGCTCGTCGCCCGCGAGCAGCATGGGCACACCCGCGGACAGCAGCAGGGTCCCGAGCAGGGCGCGCAGCGACCGCCGCCGCTCCAGCAGGACGGCGGGGTCGTCCGTGGCCCCCTCGTGGCCGTGGTTCCACGACAGGTTGTGCCCGTGCCCGTCGCGGTTGTCCTCGCCGTTGGCCTCGTTGTGCTTCCGGTCGAACGACACGAGGTCGGCGAGGGTGAACCCGTCGTGGGCGGTCACGAAGTTGACGCTCGCCGTCGCGTCGCGGGAGCCGCCGCGCCGCCGGCCGCCGAAGACGTCCTCGGAGCCGGCGAGCCGGGTCGCGAGGTCCCGCACGCCAGGTCCCGGGCGGCCCTCGAGCTCTGCCCGCGACCCCTCGAGCCAGAACGCGCGCACGCCGTCGCGGAACCGGTCGTTCCAGTCGGCGAAGGGGACGGGGAACTGCCCGGTGCGCCACCCGTACGGGCCGACGTCCCACGGCTCCGTTACGAGCTTGACGTCGCGCAGCACGGGGTCGGTGCGGGCGGCGACGAGGAACGGGTGGTCGCGGTCGAATCCGCCGACCCCCTGGTCGTCGTCGTGGCGGCGGGCTAGCGCCGGCGCGAGGTCGAAGCGGAACCCGTCGACGCCCATCTCGCGGACCCAGTACCGCAGCGAGTCCAGGGCGAGGCGCGTGACCTCCGGGTGGGACAGGTCGAGCGTGTTGCCGGTGCCGGTGACGTCGAGGTAGCGGGCCCCGGCGGTGCGGTAGTAGAGGGCGTTGTCGAGACCCCGGAAGCTCAGGGACGTGCCACCGTCCCCGCCCTCGCACGTGTGGTTGTAGACGACGTCGAGCCACACCTCGAGCCCGGCGGCGTGCAGCGTGCGGACGGCGTCCCGGAACTCCTCGACCGCGGCCGCGGCGTCCCCGCCGGCGCGCACCGCGGCGCTGTAGCGCGGCTCCGGGGCGTGGAACGACAGCGTGCTGTAGCCCCAGTAGTTGACCCCGCCGCGCTCGGCCAGCCCCGGCTCCGCGGTGCTCGCGTGCACGGGCAGGAGCTCGACCGCCGTGACGCCGAGCGCGAGGAGGTGCTCGACGACGGCGGGGTGAGCGAGGCCCGCGTACGTCCCCCGCAGGGGGCCGGGCACACCCGGGTGGCGCATGGTGAGACCGCGGACGTGCGCCTCGAGGACGACGGTCCGCGACCACGGGGTCCGGGGGCGACCCGCGTCGAGGGCCGCGACGCCCGCCGCGTCGAGCGGGGCCGTCACGACGCCGAACGGCACGTCGCCGAGGGAGTCGAGCGGGCTCGGCACGTCGCTCGCGCGGCCGTGGTCCCGGACGTGGTCGAACAGGGAGGCGCCGAACCGGACGGGACCGTCGAGCGCCCGCGCGTACGGGTCGACGAGCGCCTTCGCGGGGTTGTACCGCAGCGCGGCCGCGGGCTCCCACGGCCCGTGCGCCCGCAGCACGTAGCGGTCGCCCTCGAGAAGGCCCTCGACCCAGCCGTGGTGCACCGTGCCGGTGCGTCCGGGCAGGCGCACGCGGTGCTCCCGCCGCCCGCCGGGCGCCCGGGGGTCGGCGCGGACGACGCACACCTCGACGGCGTCGGCGTGGTCGGCGACCACCGCCACCGTCGAGCCCCGGGGCCCGGGTACCACCCCCAGCGGGAACGGCCGGGCGTTGCCGGTCGCGCGCAGCGGCGGGGCGGAGGCGTCGTGGAGCACGGGGTGCAGTCTGCCCACCCGCACGGGGACCGGCAGGACCGGTGGCAGGATCGGGCCCATGCCCGACGTCGAGACGCTCGCGTGCGGCCCGCACGTCCAGTGGGAGACCGCCCCGCACGACCCGGCCCACGGTGACCCCCACGCAGGGGCCGGCGACGCCGACTGGGTGATCGGCACCGTCCGCCTCGTGCGGCCGCCGATGAACCCCATCGGGGCGAGCATCCGCGACGGCGTCGCCGAGGCCGTCCGCCACGCGCGCGCCGACGCGCGCGTCCGCGGGGTCGTCGTCACCGGCGGCGACGTCTTCGCCGCGGGCGCCGACATCAAGGAGATGGCGGGCATGGGCATGCGCGACGTTCTCCGGCTCGCCGCCGACCTGCAGGGCGCGCTCGACGACGTCGCCGGGCTGCCGGTCCCCACCGTCGCCGCCGTCAGCGGGTTCGCGCTCGGCGGCGGCTTCGAGCTCGCGCTCGCGTGCGACCACCGGGTGCTCGACGAGGGCGCCCGCGTCGGCCTCCCGGAGATCACCCTCGGCCTCGTCCCGGGCGCCGGCGGCACGCAGCGCCTCGCCCGGCTCGTCGGCCCCGGGCGGGCGAAGGACCTCGTGTGGACCGGGCGCATGGTGAACGCGGCCGAGGCGCTCGAGCTGGGTCTCGCCGACGAGGTGGCCCCCGCCGGGACGGCGGAGACCGCGGCCAGGGCCCGTCTCGCGCGGTACGCGACGGCCGCCCAGGTCGCCGTCGCCGCGGCGAAGCAGGCCGTCGACGCGGGCCTCGACGGCTCGCTCGCGGAGGGGCTGCAGCTGGAGCGCGGCCTGTTCGCCGGCCTCTTCGGCACGCGGGACGCCCAGGCCGGCCTGCGCTCCTTCGTCGAGCAGGGCCCCGGCAAGGCCGTCTTCGAGGGGAGCTGACGTGGGCGACGACACCCCGGGCGACACGCCGGAGGAGACCCCGCGTCCTGCGGCCACGGAGGCCGAGGTCGAGGCCGCGTGGCACGACACCGACCTCGCGCAGGTGCTCTACCACGACTGGGAGTCCGGCACCTACGACGACAAGTGGTCGATCTCCTTCGACGAGCGGTGCATCGACTTCGCCTCGGCCCGGTTCGCCACCACCCTCGGTCCCGCCGCGGCGGCAGCCCCGAAGCCGTTCGGCCGCGCGCTCGAGATCGGGGCCGGGACCGGCTTCTTCTCCCTCAACCTGCGCCAGGCCGGCTGGCTGGAGGAGGTCGTCGTCACCGACGTCTCCGCCGGGATGGTCGACGTCGCCCTCGAGCACGCCCGCAGGCTCGGGTTCCCCGACGGCGAGGGCGGGGTGAGCGGCCAGGTCGCCGGCATCACCGAGCTGCCCTTCGACGACGCCTCCTTCGACCTCGTCCTCGGTCACGCCGTCCTCCACCACGTCCCCGACGTCGAGGCGGGCCTGCGCGAGTGCCTGCGCGTGCTGCGTCCCGGCGGCCGGTTCCTCTTCGCCGGGGAGCCGACGGTCGTGGGCGACCGCTACGCCCGTGCCCTGGGGCGCGCGACGTGGGCCGTGACCACCCGCGTCACGCACCTGCCGCCGTTCCGCGAGCGCTGGGCGCGCAGCAAGGAGGAGCTCGACGAGTCCTCGCGCGCCGCCGCGCTCGAGGCGGTCGTCGACCTCCACACCTTCCACCCCGGCGACCTCGCCCGGACCGCCCTCCGTGCGGGTGCCGTCGACGTCACGACGGCGACGGAGGAGCTGCTCGCGGCGTTCCTCGGCTGGCCCGTGCGGACCTTCGAGGCCGCCGTCAACCCCGAGCGGCTCGGGTGGGGCTGGGCGATGTTCGCCTACCGGGGCTGGCAGCGGCTCGGGCGCGTCGACCGCGTGCTGTCGAAGGTCCTCCCGCAGGGCGTGTTCTACGACGTCGGGGTGACCGGCACGAGACCCTGACCCGGGCCCGACGGCCCCGGACATGACAGGTCTCTCACCCACATGAGAGACCCCCCATGCGGCGCTCACGTTCCTGCCACACCCGCGCGACACCGTCCGTTCACCAGCGGTTCACCAGACGGCGCAGCACGCGCCGGCGCCGCGGGGCAGACGGAGGACGTGTGGACAGCATCGCGACCGCAGCGCCGGCCACCCCGGGTCGGCTCGCCCGCACCGACCGTCGACGCCGCACCCGGGGGGCCGCACCCGCGCGGCTGAGGCGGGTCGCCCTCTACTCCCACGACACCCAGGGCCTCGGGCACGTCCGACGCAACATCGCCGTCGCCGCCGCGCTCGTCGGCGCCGACCCGGCGACGAACGTCCTCCTCCTCACCGGCGCCCCGGAGGCGACCTCCCTCCCGCTGCCGCCGCGGACGGAGGTCGTCACCCTCCCGGCGCTCGCCAAGTCCACCGACGGCTCGTACGCCAGCCGCGTGCTCGACGCCCCCCTCGCCGACGTCCTCCGCATCCGAGCCGGCGTCGTCACCGCCGCGCTCCTCGCCTTCGCGCCCGACCTCCTCGTCGTCGACAAGGTGGCGCGCGGGGTCCACGGCGAGCTCGACGAGGCCCTCCGCGTGCTTCGCGAGACGCTGCCGACACGCGTGGTGCTCGGGCTGCGGGAGGTCCTCGACCACCCCGTCGCCGCCCGCCGCGAGTGGGAGCGCGACCGCACGGACGACGTGCTCCGTGACTCCTACGACGCCGTGTGGGTGTACGGCGACCCGCGGGTCTACGACCCCGTCGCCGAGTACGGGCTGTCGCCGGACGTCGCCGCCATGACGGTCCACACCGGCTACCTCGGCCGCGGGCGTCAGGACGGCACCCGCACGCGCACCCGCGCGGGCCGGGTGCGCCGACCCGACGGGCCGTACGCCCTGTGCCTCGTCGGCGGCGGCCAGGACGGCGTCGACCTCGCCCGCGCGTTCCTCGCCGCACCCCTGCCGACGGGCGTGCAGGGGATCGCGGTCACCGGCCCGTACATGGCCGCCGAGCAGCGCCGCGAGCTGCGCGGCCTCGCCGCCGCCCGCGACGACGTGCGGGTCCTCGACTTCGTGCCGGACGCCGCCGACCTCGTCGCCGGCGCCGCCGCCGTCGTGTCGATGGCGGGCTACAACAGCGTGTGCGAGCTCCTCGCCGCGCGCCGTCCCACCCTGCTCGTGCCACGGGTACGACCCCGGCGCGAGCAGCTCGTGCGCGCCCGCCGGCTCGCCGCGCGCGGTCTCGTCGACATGCTCCACCCCGACGTCTGCCACGCGGGCGCGGTCGGTGACTGGCTCGCCCGCGTCCTGCCGCCGGCGGCCGACGCGGACCGACCGGCTCCCGAGCAGCCCGCGGACGTCGACCTCGACGGCCTGGCGCGCCTGCCGGGCCTCGCCCGCTCCCTCGTGGCCGCGGCCCCTCGGCGACCCGCCGCGGCCGCGGCGACGAGAGACCTGGAGGTGGACCGTGTCGCCGTCTGACACCCCGCGCATCGGCTACGTCCTCAAGATGTACCCGCGCTTCTCGGAGACGTTCGTGCTCACCGAGGTGCTGTCGCTGGAGGAGGCGGGGGCCTCGCTCGAGATCTTCTCGCTGCGGCCCCCGGTCGACGCCCGCTTCCACGCCGACCTCGCCCGCGTGCAGGCGCCCGTCACGTGGGTCGACTCCTCCTCGGTCCGCGCGAGCGAGGCGTGGCAGCGCCTGCGCGAGGCGGCCACGCGCCTGCCCCGCCTCCCGGGCCTCCTGCCGGAGCTGCTCGAGGCCGACGCGCGGGACGCGCTGCAGGCCGTCGCCGTCGCCGACGCGGCCGTCGCCCGTGGCCTCGACCACCTCCACGCCCACTTCGGTAGCGTCGCGACGACCGTCGCCCGGCTCGCGGCGCGCCTCGCCGGGATCACGTACTCCTTCACCGCGCACGCGAAAGACGTCTTCCACGAGTCCGTCGACGACGACGACCTGCGGCAGAAGCTCCGCGACGCCGCGGCGGTCGTCACCGTCAGCGCGTACAACGTCGCCCACCTCCGGGAGCGGTTCGGCGCCGACGCGGGTCGCGTCCGGCAGGTCAACAACGGCATCGACCTCGACGCGTTCGCGTGGCGCTCGCCGCGGCAGCGGCCGCGTCACGTCGTCGCGGTCGGTCGACTCGTCGAGAAGAAGGGCTTCGGGGACCTCGTCGAGGCGCTGCACCTCCTCCGCGCGTCCGGCGACCCGGTGACGTGCGACGTCGTGGGGTCGGGGCCGCTGCTCACGGAGCTCGCGGCCCGCGTCGCCGCGCTCGGGCTCACCGACCGGGTCCGGCTGCTGGGGCCCCGGACGCAGGACGAGGTCCGAGCAGCCGTCTCCGCCGCCGCGGTCATGGCGGCGCCGTGCGTGGTCGGCGACGACGGCAACCGCGACGGGCTGCCCACCGTCGTCCTCGAGGCGATGGCGCTGGGGACGCCGGTCGTGTCGACGCCGGTCACGGGGATCCCCGAGGTCGTGCGCGACGGTGACACGGGCCTCCTCGTCCCGGAGCGTGACCCCGCCGCCCTCGCACGCGCGCTGCGTCGCCTCCTCGACGACGCCGACCTGCGCGAGCGCACCGCGCGCGCGGCGCGCTCGCTCGTCGAGTCCGGCTACGACCGGCGGGACCAGGCCCGGCGGCTCCGCGCGATGCACGCGGAGGTGCTCGCGGGCGGCCACCGGTCGCGTGCGGTCGAGGCGGTGCCGGCATGAGGGCCGTCGTCGTGTGCTCGGACCCGGGCATCCCCGTGTTCGGCACCAAGGGCGCCTCCGTCCACCTCCAGGCCGTCCTCACCGAGCTCGTGCGGCGCGGGGACGACGTCCACGTCGTCTCGCCCCGTCCCGGGGGGCCCGCTCCCGACTGCCTCCGCGCCGTCACGGTCCACCGCCTGCCGGCCGTCAGCGGCACCCTCGGGGCGGCGCGGGAGGCCGCCGCCCGCGCGAGCGACACCGCCGTCGCCGGCGTCCTCGACCGCCTCCACCGGCAGCGTGCGGGCGTCGACCTCGTCCTCGAGCGCTACAGCCTGTGGGGCGGCACCGGCGTCGCGTGGGCGGCACGGCACGGGGTCCGCTCCGTCCTCGAGGTCAACGCCCCCCTCGTGCGCGAGCAGGCCGACCACCGGGAGCTCCACGACGTGGCGGGCGCGACGGCCGCCGCCCGGCGCTCCCTCGGCAGCGCCGGCGCCGTGGTGTGCGTGAGCGACGGTGTCGCCCGCTGGGCGCGCGAGGAGCTGCGCACCTGCGACGGGGACCCCGCGCGCGTGCACGTCGTCGCGAACGGCGTCGACACCGCTCGCGTCACCCCGGCCCGCCGACCCGGCGGGGTGCGGCCCCTCACCGTCGGGTTCGTCGGCAGCCTCAAGCCGTGGCACGGCACCGAGCACCTCGTGGACGCCGTCGCGCTCCTGCGCCGGCGCGACCCGCGGTGGCGGCTCCTCGTCGTGGGGGACGGGCCGCAGCGCCAGGCGCTCGTCGACCGTGCCGGCGCGCGTGGCGTCGCCGACGCCCTCGAGCTCACCGGCGCGCTCAGCCCGGTCGCGGTCGCCGCACAGCTGCACCGCATGGACGTCGGGTGCGCCCCCTACGAGACCGCCGCCGACTTCTACTTCTCGCCCCTCAAGGTCTACGAGTACCTCGCCGCCGGCCTGCCCGTCGTCGCGGCCGACGTGCCCGGGATGGCGGGGCTCCTCCGCGCGGGCGCGGCCGGCGACCGGTCGCTCGGGCGCCTCCACCGGCCGGGGGACGCCGCCGACCTCGCCGACGCCCTCGCAGCACTGGCCGCCGACCCGCTCGCCCGTCGCCTCGCCGGCGCCCGCGGCCGGCGAGCGGCCGTCACCCGGCACACGTGGCGGGCCGTCGTCGCCCGCGTGCTCGCCCTCGCCGACCACGCGCCGCAGCCGCTGCCGGCCCGTGTCGCCGTCGGGGCGGTGGTGTGAGTGGCGCGACGACCGACCGGCCTGCGGGACTCCGCCCCCGCCCTGCGCCGGACCCTCCGCGCCCTGCGCCCCCAGGTCCGCCGCGAGCGGAAGCTGCTCCTCGCCGGCAGCGCCGCGCTGCTCCTCGAGGTCGCGATGCGGCTGCTCGAACCGTGGCCGCTGAAGTACGTCGTCGACGCCGTCGCCGTGGCCACCGGTGCGCAGCTCGGGGTCGCGCAGCCGGCCGGGATCGGGACCGTCATCCTCGTCGCGGCGCTCGCGCTCGTCGCGTTCACGGCGCTGCGTGCCCTCGCGAGCTACCTCATGACGGTGTGCTTCGCCCTCGCGGGCAACCGGGTCCTCACACGCGTGCGCGCCGACATGTACGCCCACCTCAACCGGCTGTCCCTCGCCTTTCACGACCGGGCGCGCACCGGCGACCTCGTCACGCGGGTGACGGGCGACGTGGGCCGCCTGCAGGAGGTCGCCGTCACGGCGGCGCTCCCGCTCGTCGGCAACGTCGTCACGCTCGTCGGGATGCTCGTCGTGGTCGTGGTCCTCGACTGGCAGCTCGCGCTCGTCGTCCTCCTCGTGTTCCCCGTCTTCGCCCTCACGAGCGTCCGGCTCACCCGCCGCATCAGCGGGGTCGCCCGGAAGCAGCGCGTCGCGGAGGGGGCCATCGCGTCGGTGGCGACCGAGTCCCTCGGCGCCATGAAGGTCGTGCAGGCGTACTCCCTCGAGGGTCCGCTCCAGCGGGCCTTCGGCGGCAGCAACGAGAAGAGCCTCAAGGACGGCGTCAAGGCGAAGAAGCTCGCCGCCGGGCTCGAGCGCAAGACCGACGTGCTCGTCGGGCTCGCGACCGGTCTCGTCCTGTACGTCGGCGCCACGCGCGTCGTCGCCGGCGCGCTGACGCCGGGGGAGCTCGTCGTCTTCCTCACGTACCTCAAGACGGCGTTCAAGCCGATGCGCGACGTCGCGAAGTACACCGGCCGGATCGCCCGGGCGGCCGCCTCGGGCGAGCGGGTCGTCGACCTCCTCCAGACCCGGCCGGACCTCGAGGACCGGTCGTGGGCGAGAGCCGCACCGCGCCTGCGCGGCCACGTCGAGCTCCGTGACGTCACCGTCGCCTACGAGCCGGGTCACCCCGTGCTGCGCGACGTGTCGTTCACCGTCCACCCGGGTCAGCGGGTGGGGGTCGTGGGCCCGAGCGGCTCGGGCAAGTCGAGCCTCGTGTCGCTGCTGTCCCGCCTGCGCGACCCCGACCGGGGCCAGGTCCTCCTCGACGGCCACGACGTCCGCGACCTCACGATCGCCTCGGTCCGGCCGCAGGTGGCGGTCGTCCTGCAGGAGAGCGTCCTGTTCGCCACCACCGTGCGGGAGAACATCGCCTTCGGTGCGCCCGGTGCCACGGACGAGCAGGTGGAGCGGGCCGCTCGGCTCGCCGGCGCCCACGACTTCGTCACCCGGCTGCCCGACGGCTACGACACCGTCGTGGGGGAGCGCGGCACCACGCTGTCGGGCGGGCAGCGGCAGCGCATCGCGATCGCGCGGGCCGCCGTGCGCGACGCCCCGGTCGTCGTCCTCGACGAGGCCCTCACCGGCCTCGACCAGGACACCGAGGACGAGGTCGTCGCCGCCCTCGCCCGGCTCACGGACGGACGCACGACCTTCGTCGTGACGCACGACGTCGAGTCGGTCCGCGACGCCGACGTCGTCCTCCGCGTCGAGGCGGGCCGGCTCGTCGCGGCCGGCCCACCGGAGCAGGTCCTCGGGCCCGCCCCGCGACGGCTGTCCGCCGTGCCGACCCCTCCCGCGGAGCCAGCGACGGAGCCGGTCGACGAGCCCCGCGAGGCACCGAGGGGGCGACGTGCGCGTGCCTGACGCCACCCTCGACGGGGACCGGGTCGGCGGCGCGACCGGCCCCGCCGCCGACCGCGTCCCGTCGCCGAGCGGCGCCACCGCGAGGGAGGTCGAGAGGCTCCTCGCCGCCGAGCCGGACGTGCCCGGCCTGCGGCTGCTCCTCGACGCCGAGGCCCTGGCGGGCTGGGCCGCGGCGACCGGCGCCCACCCGCTCGCCGACGGCCGCTACGCGGTCCGCTACCTGCGCTGGAAGCCCGGGGCCGGCGGCGTCGCCCGCCTCGTGCCCGCCGAGCGCGCGCTCCCCGAGGTGTTCCTCGCCGTGTGGCACACGGGGGCCGCCGCGAAGCTCGCGAAGGGGGTCGGCCGGGCCGGCCGTCACGCCGTCCACGTCGACCCCGACCGCCTCGCGCTCGTCGCGAGAGCGGCCGGTGACCGTGACCTGCCCGGGTTGCGTCTCGTGGCCCCCGCGGCGGGGGACGAGGTACCGGCCCGTCCCGGCCGGGACGTGCGGCGTGCGCTGCGGGGGCGCACGAGCCTCCGCCCGCTCGCGTGGAAGCCGGGCCGGCGCTGGGTCGGGCGGGCGTCGTCGCCGGACGGCGCCCTCGACCCGGTCGTCGTCCGCGCGTACCGGCCCGCGGACCTCGGGCGCGCCGTCGAGGGCTGGCGCACCGTCGCGGGACCACCGGGCCCGCCAGGGGCCGCGGGGCGCGTCCGCGCCCCGCGGCCCCTGGCCGTGGACGCCCGCCGCGGGCTGCTCGTCACCGAGCACCTCCCCGGCGTCCCGCTCGACCGGCTGCTGGCGGTGGGCGACGCCCGGGTTGAGGGGGCCCTCGCGGCCGCGGGGGCCGTCCTCGCCGACCTCCACCGCCTGGGCCCGCCGCGTCCGCCGGCACAGCCCGCGGACCCGCTCGCCGCCGAGATCGCGGCGGTGCGGGCGGCGGGGCGCATGCTCCGGCGGCTGCGGCCCGACGTGCTCGACGCGACGGCCGGCCGCACGTCCGGCGCGACGCTCGTCGACGACGTGGTCCGGGGCCTCCTGCGCGGCGGGAGCGGACCCCTCGGTCCGGTTCACGGGGACCTGTCCGCCGACCAGATCCTCGTCGACGCGCGGGGTCGCGTCAGCGTGCTCGACCTCGACGAGGCGGGCCGGGGTCCGCTCGTGGCCGACGTCGCCGACCTCGCGGCCTCGTGGCTCGTCGAGGCGCCGGCGGCCGCCGACGACCGCCTCGGGCGGCTCCTCGACGGGTACGCCGCCCGTGGCGGGTCGTGGCCGGACCCCGACGCGCTGCGGCCCTGGCTCGCCGCCCGTCTGCTGCGACGCGCCGTCGCGCCGTTCCGGACGGGGTCCCCGACGTGGGCGGAGCAGACGGACGAGCTGCTCCGCCGGGTGCGCGGCGTCCTCGACAGGGGACAGCGGTGACGGCGACGACCCGCGGCCCCGCCCTGCTCGGGATCCGCGCGGACCTCCTCTCCCACGGTCTCGGCCTCCGCCGCGCGTGGCCGCGCTCGCCCGAGCACCTGCTGCTCCACGCCGCCGCGGGTCACGGTGAGCCGCCCGGCTGGACGGCGGGGCAGTGGTTCGCCGACGAGGGCAGAGCGGCCGACGTCGCGCGGCGCTGCGCCCGGGCACAGCACCTGCCCGGCACGGGCGTCGTGCTGCAGCCGGCCGGGGCGGACCACCGGCTCCCCGGTCTGCCGACCCTCCTGCAGTGGCCGGGTGCCCGCCTCGTCGCCCACCGTCCCGGCCGGCGGGCCGTCGTCCGCCTCGACCGCCCCGGCACGGACCCGCACTGGGCGAAGGTCGTGCGGCCCGGGCGCGCGGCCGGGCTCGCCCGCACCGCGTCGTGGCGGCCGGCGGGTGTCACGGTCCCCGAGGTGCTCGACGTCGACGAGGCGACCGGCATCGTCGTGACGGCCGACCTGCCGGGCACGACGCTGCGGGCCCTCGCGTCGGCGGACGACCGCGTCGCGGCGTGGCGGGCCACCGGGGCCATGCTCGCCCGCGTGCACGCCGCCCCGGCACCGGAGGGTGCCCCCGTGCACGCGCTCGACGACGAGGTCGCCGTGAGCGTGCGGTGGCTGCGACTGGCCCGGTCGCTGGGTGCACTGCCGCCGTGGGCCGTCGCGCGGCTCGAGGGCGTCGTCGTCGAGCACGCCGCGGCCGCGGGCGCGCCGGCGGTCCCCGTCACCCTCCACCGCGACCTGCACGACGGGCAGGTGCTCGTCCGCGGCACGCGGGAGTGCGACATGGGCGTCGGCGTGCTCGACCTCGACCTGGTGGCCCGCGGGGACGCCGCCGTCGACCTCGGCAACGTCCTCGCCCACCTCGTCCTGCGTGCGCTGCAGGGGGACACCGCTGCGGCGGGGGAGACCGCGTGGGCCTTCCTCGAGGGGTACCGGGGGGCCGGCGGCGCGCTGCCGGCGGACAGGTCGTTGACCGCCCACGTGGGCCTCGCCGCCGCCCGGCTCGCCGCCGTCTACGGGTTCCGCCCGGCGGCGGCCGGCGGGCCGGGCGACGACCCGGACGCCGGCGGGGCGCGGGTCGTCGCCGGCCTCGTCGCGCTCGCTCTCGACCCGCGTCCCGCCGTCCTCGCGGCCGCGCGGGCCTGAGCCCGCGCGCCGCCTCTGCTAGAACCGGGAGGGTGGAAGGGCTCGCCGCCGTCGTCGCCGCGTGGCGGGTCCGGCTGCGCGAGGGCCGCCACCCCGAGCAGTACGCCCACCTGTCCCGCGAGTCGCTCGCGTGGGTGTGGCGCCACCGCGCGCTCACCCCGGGCTACCTCGTCCGCTACGCCCGCCTCCTCCGGCTGCGGCTGCTCCATCCCGACGTCGTGACGCACGGGATGGTCTTCCTCGGGCGCGGCGCGCGTGTCCGGACCGTGCCCGGCTACGGGCGGGTGCACCTCGGGGCGTTCGTCCACCTCGGTGAGCGGACGGTGCTGCGCGCCCACGAGGGGATGCTGCGGGTCGGGGACAAGGTCGTGGCCGGCGCCGACGTCCGGGTCACGTGCTGGCTCGACGTCGAGGTGGGCGACGGCACCCTCCTCGCGGACTGGACGTACGTCGCCGACTTCGACCACGTCCACAGCGACGTCGCCCGGCCGGTCAAGGACCAGGGCATCCGCAAGGCACCCGTGCGGATCGGTCCGGGCTCGTGGCTGGGGCTGCGCAGCGCCGTCCTGCGTGGCAGCGACCTCGGCCGCGGCACCGTGGTGGCCGCCCACGCCGTCGTCCGCGGCGCGTGGCCCGCCGACGTCGTCCTCGCCGGAGTGCCGGCGGTCCAGGTCGCCGACCGTGCCGAGCGGGCCGCGCGGGGCACGTGGCCCGGCGCCGACCTCCTCGCCCACGACCCCGCGCTCAGGCCCGCCGCGCCACCAGCACGAGGTCGAGGGCGTCGTCGAGCGCGGCTCCGGGGCCGCCCGGTGCCACCCGGAAGCCGGCCGCGGCGGCGCGGCTGACGGTGCGGGCGTCGGGCGGTGGCCCGTGGACGCCGAGCACCTGCACGGCCGTCAGGCGCCGGCCGGCCGCGAGCGCCCGGAGCTCCTCGGCGTCGTACTCGCGGTGGTGGTAGACGTTCGCGGGTCGGGCCTCCCGGGGCAGGCCGGGGGAGAACGTCAGCCGGTTCGGCGTCGTGCACACGAGCACCCCGCCGGGGCGGAGCACACGCGCCGCCTCGTCGAGGTGCTCCCACGGCGTCCAGACGTGCTCGATCACCTGGCTGCTCACGACCGCGTCGGCCACGCCGGAGGCGAGAGGGAGCGCGACGACGTTCCCGCGGACGTCGGCGACCTCCGCCCCGCCGTAGCCGGCCGCGGCGTGCGTCGCGGCCGCCGCGTCGAGCTCGACGCCGACCACGCAGGGGCCGGGGACGTCGCGCCGCGCCCGCAGGAGGGTGCTCGCGTACCCCTCCCCGATGCCGGTGTCGACGACGAGCGCCCGGCGCCCCGCACGCCCCGGCGGCAGGAGCCGGGACGCCAGCCGGTACCCGGCGACGTGCCGGGCGAACCAGTACCGCTCCTCCCGCGACCAGGCCGCGTGGCCGTCGTCGGGGCCGGTCCGCTCGCCGGTGAGCGGGAGGGCCGGGCGGTGGGTGTCGGGCACGCGTGGCAGTGTGGGCCCCGCAGGCGCGACGGGGCGTCCGCCCCACCGGGCGGGTCCGTCGAGCCTAGGGCTACTGATGAGTAACATGCCGCCAGGCGCGGGGGCCGACCGTCCCCGCCGGCACGAGGAGAGGTCGTCGATGAAGATCGCCGTCTGCGTCAAGCACGTCCCGGACGCCCAGGGGGACCGCGGGTTCCGGGCGGACACCACCACCGACCGCGAGGCCGTCGACGGCCTGCTGTCGGAGCTCGACGAGTACGCCGTCGAGGAGGCGGTCCGGCTCAGGGAGTCCGGCGCCGCCGGGGACGACGCCGAGGTCGTCGCGCTCACCATCGGGCCCGCCGACGCCCGCGACGCGCTCAAGAAGGCCCTCCAGATGGGCGCCGACGCCGGTGTCCTCGTGAGCGACGACGCCATCCACGGCTCCGACGCCGTCGGCACGTCCCTCGTCCTCGCGAAGGCGCTCGAGAAGGTCGGCGCCGACCTCGTCCTCACGGGCATGGCGAGCACGGACGGCGGCATGGGGGTCGTGCCCGCCATGGTCGCGGAGCGTCTCGGCCTGCCGCAGGTGACGTACGCGGCCGAGGTCACCCTCTCCGGCGGCGCCGGCGGCACGGTCCGCATCCGGCGCGACGGCGACGCGAGCACCGAGACGGTCGAGGCCTCGCTGCCGGCGCTCGTCAGCGTCACCGACCAGATCAACGAGCCGCGCTACCCCTCGTTCAAGGGGATCATGGCGGCGAAGAAGAAGCCGGTCGAGGAGTGGACGCTCGCCGACATCGGCGTCGACCCCGCCGACGTGGGGCTCGACGCGGCGTGGACCGCGGCGGTCGAGGCCGAGGCCCGCCCGCCGAAGCAGGCCGGCACGGTCGTCACCGACGAGGGCGACGGCGCCGCGAAGCTCGTGGAGTTCCTCGCCTCCCAGCGGCTCGTCTGAGCCTGCGCGACCCGCCCGCACCGACAGCAGCAGGAGACACCCCATGGCCCAGGTCCTCGTCGTCGTCGACGCCACCCCCACGCCCGAGTCCTCCGGCGGCGCCGTCCGCAAGGCGTCGCTGGAGCTCCTCACCCTCGCCCGCCGCCTCGGCGATCCCGTCGCCGTCGTCTTCGGTGCGCCGGAGGGCGCCGACGCGCCCGCCGCCCTCGCCGAGCACGGCGCCGCGGAGGTCGTCATGGTGGGCGGCGCCGACGTCGTCGACCACCTCGTCGCGCCCAAGTCGGAGGTGCTCGCCCGGCTGGTGGAGGAGCGTGCGCCCGCCGCCGTGCTCCTGCCGAGCAGCCCCGAGGGCAAGGAGGTCGCCGGCCGGCTCGCCGTACGCACGGGGTCCGGCGTCGTCACCGACGCCGTCGACGTCGCGCTCGACGGCGACCGCGTCGTGGCGACGAAGTCCGTGTTCGCCGGGTCCTACACGACCCGCTGCGCCGTCACGCGCGGCACGCCCCTCGTCGCCGTGAAGCCGAACACCGTCGCGCCCGAGCCGGCGCCCGCGGCCGGGACCGTCACCGTGCTCACCCCGGAGGTGTCGGAGCAGGCGAAGTCCGCCCGCATCGTCGAGCGGCAGCCCAAGCAGGCCTCCGGTCGGCCGGACCTCGCCGAGGCCTCGATCGTCGTGTCGGGCGGACGCGGGACGGACGGCGACTTCAGCGCCGTCGAGGCGCTCGCCGACGCCCTCGGTGGCGCGGTCGGGGCGAGCCGGGCGGCGGTCGACGCCGGCTGGTACCCCCACAGCAACCAGGTGGGCCAGACCGGGAAGACCGTGTCCCCCCAGCTCTACCTCGCCGCCGGCATCTCCGGTGCCATCCAGCACAAGGCGGGGATGCAGACGTCGAAGGTCGTCGTCGCGGTCAACAAGGACCCCGAGGCGCCCATCTTCGAGATGGCCGACTTCGGCGTCGTCGGCGACCTCTCGAGCATCCTCCCCGCGGCCACGGAGGAGATCGCGCGACGCAAGGGGTGAGCGGGGTGCCTACCCTCTACGCGTGAGCGCCTACCTCGACCACGCGGCGACCACGCCCGTGCGCGACACCGCGCTGGCGGCGTGGCGGGACGCCGCCCTCGCCGGCGGCAACCCGTCCTCGCTGCACGGGCCGGGCCGGCGCGCCCGTCGCGCCGTCGAGGACGCCCGGGAGCAGGTGGCGGCGGCGCTCGGGGTGGGCGCGGCGGAGGTCGTCCTCACCGCAGGCGGCACCGAGGCCGACAACCTCGGCGTCAAGGGCCTGTGGGGCGCCCGGACGGCTGCCGACCCGCGGCGCCGCGTCGTCCTCGCGAGCCCCGTCGAGCACCACGCGGTCCTCGACTGCGTGACGTGGCTCGCCGACGCCCGCGGTGCGGAGGTCGTGTGGCTGCCCGTCGACGCGGACGGCCGCGTCGACGTCGCCGGCACGGCGGCGCTGCTCGAGCGCGACGGGGACCGGGCGGCCCTCCTCACGTGCATGTGGGCGAACAACGAGGTCGGCACGATCCAGCCGCTGGCCGAGGTCGTCGCACTCGCCCACGAGCACGAGGTACCCGTTCACGCGGACGCCGTGCAGGCCGTCGGCTGGCTGCCCGAGGCGGTCGGCGCGATCGGTGCCGACACCGTCGCCGTGAGCGGTCACAAGCTGGGGGCCCCCACGGGGTCCGGGGCCCTCGTGGTCCGCCGGGGCACGGCGCTGGAGCCCGTGCTCCACGGCGGCGGGCAGGAGAGGGGCGTACGCTCCGGCACCGTCGACGCGCCGGCCGCGGCGGCCCTCGCGGTCGCGCTCCGGGAGGCCGTGGCGGAGCAGCCGGACCAGGCGCCGCGCGTCGCCGCCCTCCGCGACCGCCTGGCCGCGGGCCTCCTCGCGACCGACCCCACCGCCGTCGTCCAGGGCGCCGACCCCGCCTCGGGCGGCCGCCTGCCGACGAACCTCCACGTGACGTTCCCCGGCTGCGAGGGCGACAGCCTCCTCTACCTCTTCGACGCCGCGGGTGTCGCCGTGTCCACGGGCTCGGCGTGCCGCGCCGGCGTGCCGGAGCCCTCGCACGTCCTGCACGCGATGGGCGTCGCCCCGCTCCTCGCCCGGGGGGCGCTGCGGTTCTCGCTCGGACGCACGAGCACCGACGCCGACGTCGACCGGGTCCTCGAGGTCCTCCCCGCGGTGCTCGAGCGCGCCCGCGCCGCCGGTGCCCGCAGCCGGGGCGCGGTGCTGGCGGGGTGAGCACATGAGGGTGCTGGCGGCGATGAGCGGCGGCGTCGACTCCGCCGTGGCGGCGGCGCGCGCCGTGGACGCCGGCCACGACGTCGTGGGGGTCCACCTCGCGCTGTCGCGCGCCGAGGGCGGCTCGGGCCCCGCCCGGGCGCGCGGGTGCTGCACGGTGGAGGACGCGCACGACGCGCGTCGCGCCGCGGACGTCCTCGGCATCCCCTTCTACGTGTGGGACCTCTCCGAGCAGTTCGCCGAGGACGTCGTCGCGGACTTCGTCGCGGCGTACGCGGCCGGGCGCACCCCGAACCCCTGCGTGCGCTGCAACGAGCGGATCAAGTTCGCCGCGCTCCTCGACCGCGCCCTCGCGCTCGGGTTCGACGCCGTCGCGACGGGGCACTGGGCGCGGCTCGAGCACGGCCCCGACGGTCCGCGGCTGCGTCGGGCGGCCGACGCGGCGAAGGACCAGTCGTACGTCCTCGCCTCGGTCGCGCCCGAGCGGCTCGGGCACGTGGTGCTGCCGGTGGGCGACACCCCCGACAAGGCCCTGCTGCGCGAGGAGGCCGCCGCCCGCGGTCTCGCGGTGGCGGCGAAGCCGGACAGCCACGACATCTGCTTCGTCCCGGACGGCGACACCCCGGGCTGGCTGTCCCGGCGGCTGGGGGACGCCGCCGGTCCGGTCGTCGACACGAGCGGCACCGTCGTCGGGCGGCACGAGGGCACCCACCGCTTCACCGTCGGCCAGCGCCGGGGTCTGCACCTCGACCGGCCCGCCCCGGACGGGCGGCCCCGGTACGTGCTCTCGCTCGAGCCCGTCACCCGTACCGTGACGGTGGGCTCGGCCGAGGACCTCCTCGTCGCCGCCCTGGCGGGCACGGAGCCGGTGTGGCACGGCGCGCCGCCCGCGGTGGGCTCGCGCGTCGAGGTCCAGGTCCGCGCCCACGCGCGTCCGGTCGCCGTGACCGTCGAGCACGCGACGCCCGACGCGGTCGCGCTCCGACCGGAGTCCCCGGTCCCCGCGGTGGCGTCCGGGCAGCTGCTCGCCATGTACGACGACAGCGACACCGTGCTCGGGGCCGCGCGGGCGGCCTGACCCCCACATGAGGCGGCTCTCATGTGGGTCTCACGCGCGGGTCACCCGCCGTCGGGACCGTGGTGCACGTGGAGGGAGACCGGACGCGCACGCCCGCCCCAGCGGCGCCGGTCGAGCCCGTCGCACCCGCCGGCGGCACCCGTAACGCCGTGCTCGCTGCTGCGACCGGCGTCGTCGTCATCGCCGCGGTCGCCGCGGCGGCGCTCGCCGTCGTCCCGCGGGTGCCGGAGCTCGGCAGCGTCGTCGTGACGATCCCCGCCCCCGAGCCGTCAGCCGGCCCGTCGCCGAGCCCGTCGCCGAGCCCGTCGCCGAGCCCGTCGCCGAGCCCGTCACCGAGCCCGTCACCGAGCCCGTCACCGAGCCCGTCGCCCGACCCGGCACCTGCGCCCGCTCCGGAACCGGAGCCCGCGCCGGCGCCCGCCCCGCCCCCGCCTGCGCCGGAGCCCGCGCCGGCACCCCCGCCGGACGACGACGACTCGGACGACGACGGCGGCCCGGACGACGACGACGGCCCGGACGATGACGACGATGAGGACGATGACGATGACGACGACTGAGCGGGGCGGTCCCCGGTGACCCGGTCGGTGCGCGCCCAGGTCGTCGGCGCCGTCGTCCTGCTGCTCGTCGTCGGTCTCGCGGTGTCGGCGGTCCTCAGCTACGTCGTGCAGTACAACGACGTCGACGAGCGGGTCGCGCGGGAGCTCGAGCAGGAGGTCCAGGAGTTCGAGACGCTCGCCTCCGGACCGCTCAACCCCGTGACGGGCGAGCCGTGGCAGGGCGTCGACGAGGTGCTGACGACCCTCGTCACCACGCTCGCCCCCGAGGAGAACCAGGTGCTCCTCGGCTTCGTCGACGGCCGCCTCGTCACCGTGCAGGAGTCGACCGAGCGCATCGACTTCGAGGACGAGACCGCCGCGCTCGCCGACATCGTCGCCTTCCCCGCCCCCGGCATCGGCAGCACGGACACCTCACAGGGCCGGCTCGCCTTCGCCGCCGTCCCCGTCGTGGACCCCGCCGACGGGCGCGACGCCCTGTTCGTCGCGACGTACCTCGTGTCCGACGAGTACGCCGAGGTGACGGGGACCATCCGGGACCGCGCCGTCGTCTACGGCGCCGTCGTGGTCGTCGTCGCAGCCGTGGGGTGGCTCCTGCTCGGCCGGCTGCTCGCGCCGCTCGCCGCCCTGCGGGACGCCGCGGCGAGCATCGACGACCAGGATCTCTCCCGCCGCATCGACGTCGAGGGTCGTGACGAGGTCTCCGACCTCGGCCGCCGCTTCAACGCGATGCTCGACCGCCTCGAGAGCGCGTTCGCGAGCCAGCGCGACCTCCTCAACGACGTGGGGCACGAGCTGCGGACGCCCGTCACCATCGTCCGCGGGCACCTCGACCTGCTCGACGCCGACGACCCGACCGACGTGCGTGCGACCCGGGAGCTCGTGCTCGACGAGCTCGACCGGATGTCGCGGCTCGTCGACGACCTCATCACCCTCGCGAAGTCGGAGCGGCCGGACTTCGTGCGCCCCGGGCCCGTCGACGTCACGGTCCTCACCGACGAGGTCCTCGAGAAGGTGAGCGCCGTCGCGCCGAGGTCGTGGCGCCTCGACGGGCTCGCCGCGGGCACGGTCCTCCTCGACCGCGAGCGCGTCACGCAGGCGCTCGTCCAGCTCGCCGCGAACGCCGTCACGCACACCGCACCGCACGACGAGATCGCGATCGGGTCCGCCCGCGTCGCAGGTGACGACACAGGTGCCGGGGACCGGGTGCTGCTGTGGGTGCGCGACACCGGGCCCGGCGTCGACCCCGACGACGAGGAGCACATCTTCCGGCGGTTCGGTCGGGGCACGGGCGAGGACCGGGGGAGCGGCACCGGTCTCGGCCTCGCGATCGTCCAGGCCATCGCCGTCGCGCACGGCGGCGGGGTCGTGCTGGAGAACGCACCCGGGGAGGGCGCGACGTTCGTCCTCGACCTGCCGTGGGTGCCGGCGGGTCAGCCCGACGAGGACCTCGAGGTGCCTCACCGCCCGGTCGACGGCCCGTACCCGCCCGAGGGGCCGCCGGACGACGGGGCCTACGACCTGTCCCTGTACCGACCACCCCACGGGGCCGACGGCCCCCGACCGGACGGAGCCCACCGGTGAACCGCATCCTCATCGCGGAGGACGAGCCGCGCATCGTCAGCTTCCTCGAGAAGGGGCTGCGGGCCAACGGCTTCACGACGACGTCCGCGCCCGACGGCGTGACGGCGCTCGACCTCGCCCGCAGCGACGAGGTCGACCTCGTCATCCTCGACGTGGGGCTCCCCCTCATGGACGGCTTCTCGGTCCTCAGGGCGCTGCGCGCCCAGGGGCACACCGTCCCGGTCGTCGTCCTCACGGCGCGGGACGCCGTCGACGACACGGTGACGGGGCTGTCGCTGGGCGCCGACGACTACGTGCGGAAGCCGTTCGCCTTCGAGGAGCTGCTCGCGCGCGTGCGGTTGCGGCTGCGCGCGGCGTCCGCGTCGTCCGCGGAGGAGACCGTGCTCCGCGTCGGTGGTCTCAGCCTCGACCTGCGGACGCGGCGCGCCGACGTCGAGGGCCGCACCGTCGACCTGTCGGCGCGGGAGTTCGGGCTCGCCGAGGTCTTCATGCGCCACCCGGACCAGGTGCTCAGCCGCGAGCAGCTGCTCTCCCGGGTCTGGGGCTACGACTTCGACCCGGGGTCGAACGTCGTCGACGTCTACGTCCGCTACCTGCGCGGGAAGGTCGGCAGGGAGCGGATCGAGACGGTCCGCGGGATGGGCTACCGCCTCGTGTCCCCCTGACCGGCGGCCGTCCGGGCGAGTGTCCACAGGAGCGCCCGGACGGGCCTTCCGCGCCGCGGCGGCGCGTGCCACGATGTGCCGCCGCAGCGCGCCGGAGCGCCGCACCGGGGGGCGTGCCCCCGCGGGCGAGGCCATCGTCTCGGAGGGACCCATGACCACGCCCCAGCCCGCTCCCGGCTGCCCGGACACCCCGGACGCCCGTGCCGTGCTCCGCTCGGTGGAGAAGGTCGTCGAGCGCGCCGCCGCGCCCACGCTCGGTGAGCGGCTGCGGCGGGCGAAGCTGACGTACGCGAGCCGGCACGTCGTGCCGCTGCACGCCGGGCAGCCCCTCGCGCTGCTCACCGGGGACGACGTCGTCCCCGCCGCGGGCGACCTCGTCCTCGCCCGCGTCACCTCCGTCGGACAGCACACGTGGGTCGAGCTGCCCACCGGCCGGCACGCCCGTGTGTTCGCCGGTGACGAGGTGGTCCTCGCCTACGCCGACCGCTACGCGCCCGACGCGTTCCTCGCCCACGTCCCCGAGGACCTCGGCCCGTGCGACCTCGTCGCCGCCGGTGGCATCGCGGCACGGGTCGACGCCGCGCACGCGAGCATGGCCGCGCCGACGCGGATCGAGCCCGTGGGACTGCTCGCCGACGGGACGGGCCGCCGCCTCCGCCTGCGCGACTGGACGACGGTGCGGCCCCGGCAGCCGGAGCCGGCGACGGCCGACTCGGTGCCCGTCGTCGCCGTCGTCGGCACCGCGATGAACGCCGGCAAGACGACGGCCCTCGCCATGCTCGTGGCCGGCCTCAGCGCCGCCGGGCTCAGCGTCGGCGCCGCGAAGGTGACGGGGACCGCCGCCGGGAACGACCCGTGGCTGTTCACCGACGCGGGCGCCGAGGCCCTCGACTTCACCGACGCCGGCCACCCCACGACGGCCGGGGTCGCCCACGAGGACTGCGTCGGCGTCGTCGGCGGGCTCCTCGCCGAGCTGCGCGGTCGGCACGACGTCGTCGTCATGGAGATCGCCGACGGCGTGCTCCAGCGGGAGTCCGCCGCCCTCGTCGCCGACCCCCGTGTCCGCGCGGCCGTCGACGGGGTCCTCTTCGCCGCCGGTGACGCCGTCGGCGCGCTCGGTGGCGCCGAGCGCCTCGCCGCCCTCGGGTGGCGCGTGCTCGGGGTGACGGGTTTGTTCACCGCCTCCCCGCTGGCGGTCCGCGAGACGGAGGAGCGGGCCGTGGTGCCGGTGCTCGCGAGCACGGACCTCGCACAGCCCGAGCACGCGCTCGCCCTCCTCGCCCGGCTGCGCGCCGACCGCGGCACCCGGCACGACGGGCTGACCACGCAGCCGTAGGCTCGCGGTCCGTGAGCGACACGACCTCGACGACGTCCGACCCCACCGGAGACACCGCCACCGCCCGTCACGTCCCGCGGCTGGGGCGGGACCTGTCCGTCGTCGGCCTCGGCTGCTGGCAGCTGGGCGCCGACTGGGGCGAGGTCAGCGAGTCCGACGCGAGCGCGACCGTCGTGGCGGCGCTCGACGCCGGGGTCACGTTCCTCGACACCGCCGACGTGTACGGCGACGGGCGCAGCGAGCGCATCGTCGGCGCCGTCGCCGCCGCACGTCCCGAGCGGCCCTTCGTCGCGACGAAGGCAGGCCGCCGCGCCGACCCGCACGTGCCCGAGCAGTTCACCGAGGCGAACCTGCGGGCGTGGGTGGAGCGGTCGCGGCAGAACCTCGGCGTCGACACCCTCGACCTCGTCCAGCTCCACTGCCCGCCCTCCCCGGTGTACTCCGACGACCGGGTGTTCGACGTCCTCGACGCGCTGGTCGACGAGGGTGTCCTCGCGGCGTACGGCGTCAGCGTCGAGCGCTGCGACGAGGCACTGACCGCGATCGCCCGGCCCGGCGTCGCGACCGTCCAGATCATCCTCAACGCGTTCCGGCTCAAGCCGCTCGACGAGGTCGTCCCCGCCGCCCAGGAGGCGGGGGTCGGGATCATCGCGCGGGTGCCGCTCGCGTCGGGCCTGCTGAGCGGCCGCTACGACGCGTCGACGACGTTCGCGGAGAACGACCACCGCACCTACAACCGCGAGGGGCAGGCCTTCGACGTCGGCGAGACCTTCTCCGGCGTACCGTTCGACGTCGGCCTCCGCGCGGTCGAGGAGCTGCGCGAGGTCGCGGGGGAGCGGCCGCTCGCCGAGCTCGCCCTCCGCTGGGTCGTCGACACCCCCGGCGTCACGACCGTCATCCCCGGCGCCCGCAACCCCGATCAGGCGCGACGCAACGCCGCCGTCATGACGAGCGCGCCGCTGACGGACGACCAGCGCCGGGCGGTGCGTGAGACGTACGACCGGCACGTGCGCCCGGTCGTCCACGACCGCTGGTGACGCTTCCGGCCGGGCCCTGGGCCACGGGCGTCGGGTCGCTGCCGCACAGCCGGCCGGACGAGGCGCTCGACGTCGTCGTCGGGGAGCTCGGCGACGGTCACGTGCCGTTCGTGCCGGAGCTGCCGGGCCGCGGTGTCGGGTCGGACGTGATCGGTCGCGGGGCCGCGTTCCTCGTCGACCTGCCCGTGGACCTGCAGCCCGCCGGGTGGCGCCTCGTCGACCGCCCGGGGGCGGACCTACGGCGCGCCCGCTCGTGGTGGCGGCAGGACCTGGACGCCCTCGGCGACCGGGGACCGGAGCTGACCGGGGCTCGCGCGCTCAAGGTGGGTGTCACCGGGCCGTGGACCCTCGCCGCCGCCCTCCAGCGGCAGCGGGGCGAGGTGGCCGTCAGCGACCCCGGGGCCCGTCGCGACCTCGTCGACTCCCTCGCGGAGGGCGTCGGGCTGGTGCTCGCCGACGTCCGGCGGGCGGTGCCCGAGGTGCCGCTCGTCCTGCAGGTCGACGAGCCGTCGGTCGTCCCCGTCCTGCTCGGCCGGCTGCCGACGGCGAGCGGCTACGGCACGCTGCGGGCGGTCGAGGGGCCGGAGGTGCGTGACGGGCTGCGCCGCGTCGTCGACGCCGGCCACACCGCCGGCGCGGCGGTCGTCGTCCACTGCTGCGCGGCGGGCGCGCCGGTGCGGCTGCTGGGGGAGACGCGGGCCGACGGGCTGTCGCTGCCGGTGCCGCTGAGCGCCGCGGGCGCCGCCGGGGCGGTGTGGGAGCACGTGGCCGGGCTGGTCGAGGCGGGCACGATGCTGCTCGCCGGGGTCCTCGACCCCACCGCCGACGTCGCGCCGGAGCCGGACGCCCTCGCCCGCGACGTCCAGCGCGTGTGGTCCGACGTCGGCCTCGCCGCCGACGCGCAGGCGCGGCTCGCGCTCACGTCGACGTGCGGCGCCGCCGGGACAGCGCCCGCCGCGGCGGTGCGGCAGCTGCGGGCGCTCGCCGGGGCGGCGACCCGGCTCGCGACGGGCTGACGCGCCTCCCAGCCGGCGTGGGGGTCATGCCGGGACGGTGCGCAGACGCCCGGCGATGTCGGTCACGTCGTCGAGGCGACCGTCCGCGACGCACATGAGCAGCTCGAAGGCCTCGTCGTCGCCGAGGTCCGGCCGCCTGCCGTTGAGGTCGAGGAGCACCACGCACGCGAGCCACCCGAGTCGTGTGTTGCCGTCGACCAGGGGATGGCTGGACACGACCGAGTGCAGGAGGGCCGCCGCCTTGGTCCCGAGGTCGGGATACGCGTCCTGCCCGAAGGCGCTCGCCCTGCTGCGGTTGGTCGCGGCGTCGAGGAGCCCGAGGTCCCGGACCGGCCCGGCGCCGAGGACGCGCACGAGACGCACCAGGTCCTCGACGTCGAGGTGCTCCACCTCAGACGGTGCCGAGTCGCTGGAGGACGTCCGACCATCGATCGGCGAGTCGTTCGCCGGCCTCCTGCACGCGATCCTGGTGTCCCGCGCGCTCGTACCGTTCGAGCACCGCCCGGCGGACGACCTCCTGGCGGGACAGTCCCTCCCGCTCCGCCAGGGCGGCGAGGGCCTGCTCGAGCTCGGAGTCCGTGCGCAACGCCATGGCCACCGCCACACGGCACCTCCTCTGATACCGAAGTGGTACCAGATCGATCGGCTGTAAGCCGGGCCGCGAGAGGTCGCCGGTGCGACGACACGCCGGCGTGTCGCGCACATCGGCGACCTCTCGGCTGTGGGTCGACGGGTCCTCAGCGCCGGGTCGAGATCAGGTCGCGCAGTGCGGAGTGGAGCTCGACGTGGGCGAAGTCGAACCCGGCAGCCTGGAGCCGCGCCGGGAGCACCCGGCGCCCTGTGAGCCCGAGTGCCGGATCGGTGCGCAGGAGCAGCGCTCCGAGCCGGACCACCGGCGTCGGGGTGGGTGGCACCGGCGGGCGGCCGACCACGGCACGCAGGTCCGCCATCAGCTGGCTGTTGCGCACCGGCGAGGGGCTGCTCGCGATCAGGACTCCCGAGAGGGAGGGGTCGGTGAGGGTGGCACGGACGATCGCCAGCCAGTCCTCGATGTGGATCCACGAGACCCACTGCCGGCCCGAACCGACCCGGCCGCCCAGGCCCCAGCGGGTCAGCAGGAGCAGCCGATCCAGTGCCGGGCTGTCGCGGTCCAGCACGATGCTGGTGCGCAGGACCACGACCGAAGCGGCGTGGACGCCGTCGACGGCGGCCTCCCACGCCCGTGCGACACCGGCCATCTGTGGCGGTCCGTCCGCCGGTGGGGAGGACTCGGTGAGGACCGCGTCCCCGGCGTCGCCGTAGATCGCGGCGGTGGAGGCCTGCACCCAGACGGGCACCGGTCGGGCCAGCTCGGCGGCGGCGGCAGCGAGCGCGCGGGTCGGCTCGACCCGGGAGGTGGTGAGGAGCTCGATGTTCGCGGGGGTGGGCCTGCGGTCCACCAGTGCGCCGGACAGGTTGACCACGGCGGCGCCGTCCAGCTCCGCGGCCCAGGCGCCGACGGTGCGGCCGTCCCACGACACCTGACGGTGCTGTGAGTCACGATCCGGTCGACGGGTCAGCACGACGACGTCGTGCCCTCGACGGGTGAGGTCGGCAGTGAGCCGACGCCCGAGCGAGCCGCTGCCCCCTGCGACGACCACCTTCACCCGACGGACCCTACGTGCCGGCTACAGCCGGCCGACGTCCGTCACCCGGACGACCGCCTCGCCCGCCTCGTCGCTCGCGGCGAGGTCGACCTCGGCGCCGATACCCCAGTCGAGGTCGCCCGCGGGGTCGTCGAAGGTCTGCCGGACGAGCCAGCGCCGCGGCTCGACGGTCACCGTGAACCGGTCGGGGCCGCGGGCGTCGGGGCCGGTGCCGATCTCGTCGTACTCGGCGAAGTAGGCCTCGAGCGCCTCCCGCCAGCGTTCGGCGTCCCAGCCGGCGTCGGCGTCGAGCTCCCCGAGCGGGTTCCAGTGCCGCAGCGCCGCGAGCCGCACGCGACGGAACATCTCGTTGCGCACGAGCACCCGGAACGCCCGGACGTTGCGCGTGACGGGCGGCGGGCCCTCGTCGAGGGACCCGGGGCGGACCTCCGCGACCGACTCGGCCCCGGCGGCGAGCAGGGCCCACTCGTCGAGCAGGGAGGAGTCGACCTGCCGGACGAGCTCCCCGAGCCACTCGACGATGTCCGTCAGCTCCTCGCTGCGCGCCTGCTCGGGCACGGTCTGGCGCAGCGCCCGGTAGGCGTCGGCGAGGTAGCGCAGGAGGACGCCCTCGGAGCGCGTCAGCTCGTAGGCGCGGACGTACTCGCTGAACGTCGCCGCCCGCTCGTGCATGTCGCGGACGACGGCCTTCGGTGACAGCTCGTGCTCGCGCACCCACGGGTGGCCGCTGACGTACGTCTCGTAGGCGTGCTCGAGGAGGTCGGCGAGCGGGCGGGGGTGGGTGACCTCCTCGAGCAGCTCCATCCGCTCCTCGTACTCGATGCCGTCGGCCTTCATCTCCGCGACCGCCTCGCCGCGCGCCTTGAACGCCTGCGCCTGGAGCACCTGCCGGGGGTCGTCGAGGGTGGCCTCGATGACGCTGACGACGTCGAGGGCGTAGTCGGGGGAGTCGCGGTCGAGGAGCTCGACGGCGGCGAGCGCGAAGGGGGAGAGCGGCTGGTTGAGGGCGAAGTCGCGCTGGAGGTCGACGGTGAGCCGGACGGTCCGCCCGTCGGGGTCCGGCGGATCGACCTTCTCCACGACGCCCGCGGCGACGAGGGAGCGGTAGGCGGCGATGGCGCGGCGCATGTGGTGGAGCTGGCGGATGCGGGGCTCGTCGGAGTCCTCGATGAGGCGCCGCATCGCGGTGAAGGGGTCGCCGGGCCGCGCGATGACGTTGAGGAGCATCGCGGTGGTGACGCGGAAGCGGGGTTGCAGGGGCTCCGGGTCGGCGTGGACGAGGCGCTCGTACGTCTGCTCCGACCACGTGACGGTCCCCGCAGGTGGCTTCTTCCTCACGAACTTCTTCCGCTTCGCCGGGTCGTTGCTCGCCTTGGCGGCCGCGCGCTCGTTCTCGATGACGTGCTCGGGCGCCTGCACGACGACCCGGCCGGCGGTGTCGAACCCGGCGCGCCCCGCGCGCCCCGCGACCTGGTGGAACTCCCGGGCGGTGAGGACGCGCACCTTGCGGCCGTCGAACTTCGTGAGGCTCACGACGAGCACGGTGCGGATCGGCACGTTGATGCCGACGCCGAGGGTGTCGGTGCCGCACACGACGGCGAGCAGGCCGCGCTGGGCGAGGCGCTCCACGAGGCGGCGGTAGCGCGGCAGCATCCCCGCGTGGTGGACGCCGACGCCCGCCGTCACCAGGCGCCGCAGGACCTTGCCGAAGCCCGGCCCGAACCGGAAGGCGCCGAGCTCGTCCGCGATGGCCTGCTTCTGCTCCTTGGTCCGCAGTGGCGTGCTCATGAGGCTCGAGGCGTGCTCGAGCGCGGCCGCCTGCGTCGGGTGGACGACGTAGACCGGCGCCTGGTCATCGCGCACGAGGAGCTCGACGGTCTCGTGCAGGGGGGTGAGGGAGTAGTCGAACGTCAGCGGCACGGGCCGCTCGGCGGTCGTCACGTGGGCGACGGGCGTGCCCGTGCGCTCCTCGAGCCGGCGGGCGAGGGCCGTGACGTCGCCGAGCGTCGCCGACATGAGGAGGAACTGGGCGTCGGTCAGCTCGATGAGCGGCACCTGCCACGCCCAGCCGCGGTCCCGGTCGCCGTAGTAGTGGAACTCGTCCATGACGACCTGCCCGACACCGGCGTCGCGGCCCCGCCGCAGCGCGAGGTTGGCGAGGACCTCGGCGGTCGCGCACACGATCGGGGCGTCGGTGTTGATCCCGGCGTCGCCCGTCATCATCCCGACCCGCTCGGCGCCGAAGGTGTCGCACAGCGCGAAGAACTTCTCGCTGACCAGGGCCTTGATCGGGGCGGTGTAGAAGGTGCGGCGGCCGTCGCCCAGAGCGAGGGCGTGCGCGCCCGCGGCGACCAGGCTCTTCCCGGACCCCGTCGGGGTGGCGAGCACGACGTGCGAGCCGCTCGCGAGCTCGAGCAGCGCCTCCTCCTGGTGCGGGTACAGCGTGAGGCCGGCATCGCCGGCCCACGCGGTCACCCGTTCCAGCACCGTGTCGGCGTCCGCGCCGGCGACGTCGCCGAGCGGGGCGGTGTCCGGGGTCCGGGGGAGGGGGTGCGGGGCGATCGCGTCCGTGGGCTCGGCCGTCATGGTGCGCCCATCCTCGCAGCCCCCCGGCGCGCGCTCAGCGCACGATCACGACGCCCCCGCGTCCGCGAGGCCGAGACCGCGCGCCCACACGGCGTCCATGCCACGGTCGGGCAGCAGGGCCCGCATCGCGAGCAGCACGCGGGCGTCACGCCCGACGACCACGCGCGGGGCCGGTCGGGCTCGGGTCAGTGCGCCGTGGACCGCGCGGGCGACGTCCTCGGCAGGGGCGGCGCCTCTGCGGATCCTCGCGACGAGCTGCCGCTCACCGGCGAAGTGTGCGGCGTACAGCTCGCGGTGCTCGGGGGCGAGGCGCTGCTCGAGGCCGTCGAGGAGCGCGTCCATCTCGCGCCACGGGTCGGTGTCGACGACTCCGGGCTCCACGAGCACCACCCGGACCCCGGAGGGCCGCAGCTCGACCCGCAGGCAGTCCGCCACGGCCTCCACGGCGAACTTCGAGGCGTTGTACAGACCGGTGAACGGGAACGACAGCCGGCCGTTCACCGACGAGATGAAGACGATGCGACCCTTCGCGCGGCGCAGTCGTGGCAGCACCGCACGGGTCAGCGCGAGCGGCCCCACGAGGTTGACGTCCATCTGGCGGTGCATGTCGTCCCTCGTGAGGGTCTCCACCGGCCCCGCGACGGCGATGCCCACGTTGTTCACGAGCGCGTCCAGCGCCTCCGGGAGGTGCTCGGCGAGAGCCTCGACGTGGTCGGGTTCGGTGACATCGAGGACGACGGGCGTGATGCGGTCGGAGGCGCGGCGCAGCGACTCGGCCGCCTCCTCGGTGCGGACCCCACCGAGCACGTGCCAGCCCGAACGCGCCAGCTGCAGGGCGATGGCGCGGCCGATCCCGCGGCCCGCGCCGGTGACGAGGACGGTCGGTGCCGGGTCCGCTGCAGCGCTCATGAGGGCAAGCGTGGACGTCGACGCCGTCCCGACCGCGAGTAGCCCGGTACTCGAACGCTGCGGTGCTCCGGCCACGCTCGCTAGCATCCGGTCGTGGAGCGGCAGTGGCCGCTCACCGGCCGCGACTCAGAGCTGCAGCAGGTGGCAGCAGGCGTGCGGCCCGGTGCGGCGGGGATCGTCGTGGCCGGACCCCCGGGGGCCGGCAAGACCCGGCTGGTGCGCGAGGCACTCGCCGCCGGCGCCTCCCGGGGCGCGCGCGTGCTGTGGGTGCAGGGCGGGGAGGCCACCCGACAGGTGCCGCTCGGACTGTTCGCCGGCGTCCTGCGTCTTCCCGAGGGGGACGGCGGAGCCTCCGCCGTCGCCGCGGCGGTCGACGAGCTCGCCACCCTGGCGCCGCTCGTCCTCGTGGTCGACGACGCGCACCTGCTCGACCCGCTGTCCGCGGTCGTCGTGCACCGGGCCGCGGTGCGCCGCCTCGGCCCCGTCGTCCTCACCCTGCGTCACGGCACGAGCCCGCCCGACCCCGCGACGTCGCTGTGGAAGGACGGTGCCCTTGAGCGGCTCGACCTCGACCTGCTCGACGCGGACGCGACTGCGTCCCTGGTCGCCGCGGTCCTCGACGGACCGGTGGAGACCCGGTCGGTCCGCCGGCTGTGGGCGCTCACGCAGGGCAGCCCCCTGTTCCTCCGCCACCTATTGCCCGCCGAGGTGGCCGCCGGGCGGTTCTCGCCGGCATCCGGCCTCTGGTGCTGGTCGCAGGAACCGCGGCTCACGCCCGGGCTCGCCGCGCTGCTCGGCCGGGATCTCGGCGCCCTCACGCCCGAGGAGCAGCACGTCGTCGACGTCCTCGCGGTCGCCGAGCCCGTCGCCGTCGACACGCTCGCTCGTCTCGGCGCACCCGGCGCTGTGGCGGTCCTGGAGGCCGTGGAGTCCCGCGGCCTCGTCCGGACCGCGACGGCGTCGGACGGCCTCGTCGCGCGGCTGGCGCACCCGCTGTACGGAGAGGTGCGACGGGAGTCCATGGGTGAGATGCGTGCGCGACGGCTCCGCGGGGCCGTGGCCGCCACGCTCGACCCCGACACCGACGTCCTGCGGAAGGCGGTCCTCGCGCTCGACTCGGACCTGCCACCGGATCCCGCGCTCTTCCTCCGTGCGGCCGAGCGGGCGATCGGGCTGTTCGACCTGCCGCTCGCGGAGCGCCTGGCGCGCGCGGCGGCGGCGACAGGTGACGCGCGAGCCGGTGTCGTCCACGCCTCCGCGCTGTCGTGGCTGAGCCGCGGCGAGGAGGCGGAGGCACTCCTCGTCGCGCTGGCGGCGCGCGCCGCGGACGGCCCCACCGGCGCGCTCGTCCAGGCCGTGCGGGCGGGCAACCTCGCGTGGTCGCTGCGGCAGCTCGAACGGGCACGTGGGGTGGTGGCAGCAGCTCTCGGCCGCGACGACGCCGGTCCCGTCCGGCTCCACCTGGAGGCGCTGGACGTCGCCCTCGCCGCCGCGGCCGGCGAGGTGGCCACGGTCCTGCCCCGCGCCGTGGCGCTGCGCGGGCGCACCCGGGGCAGCGACCTGCCCGACCTGCTCGTGACGTCCGCCCTCGCCGCCACCGCCGCGGTGACCGGCCGCGTCGATCTGCTCGCACCCGGGGTCGCGGACCGGGGATCCGCGACCCCGTCCGCGACACCGTCGACGATGAGCATCCCTGCCTTCGGACGCGCCGACTTCCAGGTGCTGGGGTACCGGCTCGCGGGCCTGCCGGAGCGTGCGGCCGAGGTCGCAGAGCCCCTCCGCGCGGCGTCGGCGGACCTCCACGGGCCGGCCCGGCTCATGGGGCTCGTCCTCGCGGGCCACGCCGCCCTCGCGGCCGGCCGCGTCCGGCCCGCCGTCGTGCCGCTGCGAGAGGCGTGGTCGGCGCTCGAGCCGTCACCGCACGAGTTCCGGTTCCGCTGCCGGACGCTGCTCGTCACGGCGTTCGCGATGACGGGGGACCGCACCGCAGCGAGGGTCCTCCTGCCCGGGCTCGTGGCGGAACAGCACCCGACGTACCGCCTGTACGTCCCCGACGACCTGCTCGCTCGGGCGTGGGTGGCGGCGAGCGAGGGCGCGACGAGCGAGGCCGTCGACCTCGCGCTCGCAGCGGCCGGGCTCGCCCGTGCCCAGGAGTCGCCGGCCTACGAGGTGCTCGCGTGGCAGGTGGCCGCGCAGCTGGGAGCGGCCGCCGCCGTCCTGGGCGAGGGGGTGACCCGCCTCGAGGCGGTCGCGAGCGTCGTCGCCGGCCCCCGCGCGGTCGTCGCCCTCGAGTACGTGGTCGGGACCCTGCGGGCCGACGCGGCCGCGCTGCTCCGCGTCTCGGCGGGGTTCGAGGCGCTCGGCGACCCTGTGGCCGCGGCGGACTCCGCCGCGCAGGCCGCGACCCTGCTGCGCCGACACGCCCGCCGTGGCGCCGCCCTGTCGGCGGCGGCCCGCGCACAGCGGCTCGCGGAGCGCGCCGGTGTCCGTACCCCCGCCGTCACCGCCGCGACCGTGCCGCTGCCACTGACCGGGCGGGAGCGGGAGGTGGCGCTGCTCGCGGCCCGTGGCCTGTCCAACCGGGAGATCGCCGAGCGCCTCGTCGTGTCGGTGCGAACGGTCGAGGGGCACCTGTACCGGATCGGGCACAAGCTCGGCGTGGCGGACCGGACGGAGCTGGCCGCGATCCTCGACCCCGCCGCAGACGGGTAGCCGACCACTCGCCCGCCCGCTCGCCGCCGGACCCACGCTCGACGCATGACCGTCACACCGACACCCGCCGCCGCCCCGCTCGCGCCGGGGCAGGGCGCCCACCACCGCATGGTCGACGGTGACCACGTCGCCAAGGCCCTCGTCGAGGATGCATGCGGCGCCTTCGAGGTCTTCGAGGTCGTGGCCGAACCGGGACCGCCCGCACCGCCGCACGTGTCGCCGTGGTCCGGCGTCCTGTTCGTGCTCGAGGGCACCGTCCGGGTGCACGTCGAGGACGCGCGCCACGACATGTCCCCCGGCGCGACCATCACGCTGCCCGCGGGGACGTCCTGCACCGTCGAGGTGCCGGACGGCGCACCGTCGCGCTTCCTCGCCGTCACGTCCGGCACCGGCGCGGGCCGCTTCTTCGCCGACTTCGCACGCTCCGTCGCCCTCGACCGGCCGCTCGCCGAGACGCTGCCGGAGGTCCTCGCCGTCACCCGGCGGCACGGCGTCGTCGTCTCGGGAGCCCCCCAGCCGTAGCGCGGGTCCCGGCGTCGCCCGCGGCCCGGGTTGCCGGGTGCCGTGCACGGGTGCTGGATGGGCGGATGACCCTCCCTTCCCGCTTGCTCGGCGCCGCCGGACCGCACAGCCCGCTGACCGTGAGCGCCCTCGGCCTCGGTTGCATGGGCATGAGCGAGTTCTACGGCTCCCACGACGACGAGCAGTCGACGGCGACGATCCGCCGCGCCCTCGACCTCGGCGTCACGCTGATCGACACCGCCGACATGTACGGGCCCTTCACGAACGAGGAGCTCGTCGGGCGGGCGGTCGCGGGCCGGCGCGACGAGGTCGTGATCGCGACGAAGTTCGGCAACGAGCGCCTGCCCGACGGCACCCGGCTCGGCATCAACGGGTCGCCGGAGTACGTCCGGCGGGCCTGCGACGACTCGCTGCGGCGCCTCGGTGTCGACCACGTCGACCTCTACTACCAGCACCGGGTCGACAGGTCGGTGCCGATCGAGGAGACGGTCGGGGCGATGGCGGGGCTCGTGACGGCCGGGAAGGTGCGTCACCTCGGGCTGTCCGAGGCGTCGGTCACGACGATCCGGCGGGCGCACGCCGTCCACCCGATCACGGTCCTGCAGACCGAGTACTCGCTGTTCACCCGCGACGTCGAGGACGAGATCCTCCCGCTGCTCCGCGAGCTCGGGATCGGCCTCGTGCCCTACTCCCCGCTGGGCCGCGGGCTCCTCACCGGCGCCATCACGAGCGCTGACCAGCTCGACCCCGACGACCGGCGCCGCACCGACTACTTCCCCCGCTTCGGCGGTGACGCGCTCGAGGCGAACCTGCGGCTCGTGGGAGAGGTGCGCCGCCTCGCCGAGGAGAAGGGGTGCTCGCCCGGTCAGCTCGCGCTCGCGTGGGTGCTGGCCCAGGGCGACGACGTCGTCCCGATCCCCGGGACGCGGAAGGTGCACCGGCTCGAGGAGAACGTGGGCGCGGCCGCCGTCGCGCTCGGCGCCGACGACCTCGCGGCACTCGAGGCGGCGGTGCCGCGCGACGCGGTCGTCGGGGCCCGGTACGGCGACATGAGCAGCATCGACACGTGAGGGGTCCGGCCGAGCCGCGCTGTCCGGGGCCGGTGGCAGGATCCCGACCGTGAGCGAGTCCGTCCCCGCCGACGTCCCCGAGGCCGCCCGCGAGAGGGCCGCCGCGCTCGCCGAGGAGATCCGCGCCCACCAGTTCGCCTACTACGTCCGCGACACCCCGACGGTGTCCGACGCGGAGTACGACGCCCTCCTCCAGGAGCTGCAGCGGCTCGAGGCCGAGCACCCCGCCCTCGTCACGCCGGACAGCCCCACCCAGCAGGTCGGCGGCACGTTCTCGACCGAGTTCACGCCCGTCGACCACCTCCAGCGCCTGCTGAGCCTCGACAACGTCTTCAGCCCCGAGGAGCTCGCCGAGTGGGACGCGCGGGTCCGCGCGGAGGCGGGCGACGACATCCGGTACCTCTGCGAGCTCAAGATCGACGGGCTCGCGGTCAACCTCCTCTACGTCGACGGCCGGCTCGAGCGCGCGGCGACGCGCGGCGACGGGCGCACCGGGGAGGACATCACCCTCAACGTCCGCACGATCGACACCGTCCCGACCGCGCTGTCCGGCTCCGACGCCGCCGCCGGCGTGCCGGTGCCGCACCGGGTCGAGGTCCGCGGCGAGGTGTTCTTCCCCGTCGAGGCCTTCACCCGGCTCAACGCCGAGCTCACCGAGGCGGGCAGGAGCCCGTTCGCCAACCCCCGCAACGCCGCGGCCGGGTCGCTGCGGCAGAAGGACCCACGGGTGACGGCCCGGCGCCCGCTCGACATGCGCGTCCACGGCCTGGGCCTGCTCGACGGCTGGACGGTGCAGAGCCAGTCCGAGGCCTACGACGTGCTGCGGGCGTGGGGCCTGCCGACCGCGGACACCTACCGCGTCGTCGACACGCTCGCGGAGGTCCAGGAGTTCGTCGACTTCTACGCCGAGCACCGGCACGACGTCGCCCACGAGATCGACGGCGTCGTCGTCAAGGTCGACCAGACCGCCCTGCAGCGCCGCCTCGGCGCCACGAGCCGCGCGCCCCGCTGGGCGACGGCGTACAAGTACCCGCCGGAGGAGGTCCGCACCCGCCTGCTCGACATCCAGGTCAACGTGGGGCGCACGGGCCGCGTCACCCCGTTCGCCGTCATGGAGCCGGTCCTCGTCGCCGGGTCCACGGTGTCGATGGCGACGCTGCACAACGCCGACGAGGTGCGGCGCAAGGGCGTGCTCATCGGCGACACCGTGTGGCTGCGCAAGGCCGGCGACGTCATCCCCGAGGTGCTCGGCCCGGTCGTCGAGCTGCGCGACGGCAGCGAGCGCGCCTTCGAGATGCCGACGCACTGCCCGTCGTGCGGCACGGAGCTGCGGCGGGAGACCGAGAGCGCGGTCGACATCCGCTGCCCGAACCGACGCACGTGCCCCAGCCAGCTGCGGGAGCGGCTGTTCCACCTCGCCTCACGCAACGCCTTCGACATCGAGGCGCTCGGCTGGGAGGGCTCGCAGTCGCTGCTCGAGGCGGGGGTCGTCACCGACGAGGGCGACGTGTTCGACCTCGACGAGGAGCGGCTGTGCCGGGTGCCGCTCTACACGAACAACGACGGCAACCTCTCGGCCAACGGCCGGCGCCTGCTCGCGAACCTCGGCGAGGCGCGGCAGCGGCCCCTGTGGCGGGTGCTCGTCGCGCTCTCCATCCGCCACGTCGGCCCGACGGCGGCGCGGGCGCTGGCCACCCGCTACGGCTCGCTGCCCGCGCTGCGGGAGGTCGCGGAGAGCGGTGACCGGGCCGCCGCGGTCGAGGAGCTCGCCGCCACCGACGGCGTCGGCCGCACCATCGCCGAGGCGATCGTCGACTGGTTCGCCGTCGACTGGCAGGCCTCCGTCGTCGACCGCTGGCAGGCGGCGGGCGTGCGGATGGCCGACGAGCGCGACGCGTCGACGCCGCGGGTGCTCGAGGGGATGACCGTCGTCGTCACCGGCTCGCTCGAGCGGTTCAGCCGCGACGAGGCGAAGGAGGCGATCCTCGCCCGGGGCGGCAAGGCCGCCAGCTCGGTGTCGAGGAGGACCACGGCCGTCGTCGTCGGCGACAGCCCCGGCTCCAAGGCCGCGAAGGCGGAGGAGCTCGGGGTGCCCGTGCTCGACGAGGCCGGCTTCGAGCGGCTGCTCGCCGAGGGTGCCGCGGCCCTGCCCGGGGACACCGCGGCGACCTCCTAGACTCGCCCACCATGTCCGACACCCCCGCCCGCTCGGCCGAGCAGCTCGACGCGGACCGCGTCGCGCACCTCGCCGGGCTCGCGCGCATCGCCCTCACCGACGCCGAGCGCGAGCGGCTCGCCGGGCAGCTGTCCGTCGTCCTCGAGGCCGTCGCCCAGGTGCAGGAGGTCGCGACCCCCGACGTGCCCGCCACCAGCCACCCGATGCCGCTGACGAACGTCATGCGCGACGACGTCCCCGTGCCGGGGCTGTCGCCCGAGGCGGCGCTGGCCGGGGCGCCCGCCGTCGAGGACGACCGGTTCCGCGTCCCCCGCATCCTCGAGGAGGACTGATGAGCACGAGCCGCGACCTCACCCGCCTCGGCGCCGCGCAGATGGCGGAGGAGATGGCGGCCGGTGACGTGTCGAGCGTCGAGCTCGTCGAGGCCGCCCTCGCGCGCATCGACGCCGTCGACGGCTCCGCCGAGGCCGGCGTCCACGCCTTCCTCCACGTCGCCGCCGACGAGGCGCTCGCCGTCGCGCGCTCCGTCGACGAGGCACGCGCGGCGGGCGAGCCGCTGCCGGCGCTGGCCGGGGTCCCGGTCGCCGTCAAGGACGTCGTCGCGACCCGGGGCATGCCGACGACCGTCGGATCCCGCATCCTCGAGGGCTGGGTCCCGCCGTACGACGCGACGCTCGTCGAGCGGCTGCGGGCCGCGCGGACGCCCCTGCTCGGCAAGACCAACATGGACGAGTTCGCCATGGGCTCGTCCACCGAGCACTCCGCGTACGGTCCCACGCGCAACCCGTGGGACCTCGAGCGCATCCCCGGTGGGTCCGGGGGCGGGTCGGCAGCCGCCGTCGCCGCGTACGAGGCGCCGCTGGCCGTCGGCACCGACACCGGCGGGTCCATCCGGCAGCCCGCCGCCGTCACCGGCACCGTGGGCGTCAAGCCCACCTACGGCGGCGTGTCCCGCTACGGCCTCGTCGCGCTCGCCTCGAGCCTCGACCAGGCCGGGCCGTGCGCCCGGTCCGTGCTCGACGCGGCGCTGCTCCACGCCGCGATGGGCGGGCACGACCCCCGGGACTCCACCTCGCTGGCCGGCCGTGCCCCCGACGTCGTGGCTGCCGCCCGCGACGGGGCCACCGGCGACCTCGCCGGGGTCCGTGTCGGGCTCGTCCGCGAGCTCGGCGGCGAGGGCTACCAGGCCGGGGTGCAGGCGCGCTTCGCCGAGGCCGTCGACGTGCTCCGCGAGGCCGGCGCCGAGGTCGTGGAGGTGTCGGCGCCCCACTTCCGCTACGCGCTCGCCGCGTACTACCTCATCCTGCCCAGCGAGGCGTCGAGCAACCTCGCGAAGTTCGACGCCATGCGCTACGGCCTGCGGGTGGGCGACGGCGACCCGCAGGCGACCGCGGAGGCCGTCATGTCGGCGACCCGCGAGGCCGGCTTCGGTGACGAGGTCAAGCGGCGCATCGTCCTCGGTACCTACGCGCTGTCCGCCGGCTACTACGACGCCTACTACGGCTCCGCGCAGAAGGTGCGCACGCTCGTCCAGCGCGACTTCGCCGCTGCGTTCGAGCGTGCCGACGTGCTCGTGTCGCCGACCGCCCCGACCACGGCGTTCCGCTTCGGCGACAAGCTGGACGACCCGATGGCGATGTACCTCAACGACGTCGCCACCATCCCCGCCAACCTCGCGGGCGTCCCCGGGATGTCCCTGCCGAGCGGCCTGGCCGACGAGGACGGGCTGCCCGCCGGCATCCAGCTGCTCGCGCCCGCGCAGGCCGACGACCGGCTCTACCGGGTCGGTGCGGCCCTCGAGGCGCGCCTGCTCGACCGCTGGGGCGGTCCGCTGCTCGATCGCGCGCCCGCGCTCGGCTCCTTCCCCCGCCGCGACCTCACGACCACGGGAGCACCCGCATGACCGCGACCACGGAGCTCGTGGAGTTCGACGACGCCGTCGCGCGCTTCGACCCCGTCGTGGGCCTGGAGGTCCACGTCGAGCTGTCGACGCGCACCAAGATGTTCTGCGGCTGCGAGCACTCCTTCGCCGCGCCGCCGAACAGCCAGGTGTGCCCGGTCTGCCTCGGGCTGCCCGGCGCGCTGCCGGTGCTCAACGGGGCCGCGGTGGAGTCGGCGGTGCGGATCGGCCTCGCGCTCAACTGCGAGATCGCGCCGTACGGCCGGTTCGCGCGGAAGAACTACTTCTACCCGGACATGCCGAAGAACTTCCAGACCTCGCAGTACGACGAGCCGATCGCCCACGACGGGTGGCTCGACGTCGAGCTCGACGACGGCGAGGTCGTGCGCGTCGGCATCGAGCGCGCCCACATGGAGGAGGACACCGGCAAGTCGACGCACGTCGGCGGCTCGACCGGCCGGATCCACGGGGCCGAGTACTCCCTCGTCGACTACAACCGGGCCGGCATCCCCCTCATCGAGATCGTGACGAGGCCCGTGCTCGGCACCGGGCCGCGCGTCGCGGAGGTCGCCCGCGCCTACGTCGCGACGCTGCGGGACCTGCTCCGCTCCCTCGGGGTGTCGGAGGTGCGCATGGAGCGCGGCAACCTGCGCTGCGACGCGAACGTGTCCCTGCGACCGTCGCCCGACGCGCCGCTCGGCACGCGGACGGAGACGAAGAACGTCAACTCGCTGCGCTCGGTCGAGCGCGCCGTCCGGTACGAGGTGCAGCGGCAGGCTGCCCTCCTGACGGCCGGGGGAACCGTCACGCAGGAGACCCGGCACTGGCACGAGGACACCGGTGTCACGACCTCGGGACGCCCGAAGTCCGACGCCGACGACTACCGGTACTTCCCCGAGCCCGACCTCGTACCGGTCGAGCCCGACGCCGAGTGGGTCGAGTCGCTGCGTGCGTCGCTGCCGGAGCCGCCCGCGGCCCGGCACCGGCGGCTGCAGGGGGAGTGGGGCCTCGCCGACGCCGAGATGCGTGACGTCGTCAACGCGGGCGCCCTCGACCTCGTCGAGGCCACCGTCGCCGCGGGCGCGGCGCCGGCGGCCGCGCGCAAGTGGTGGATGGGCGAGCTGTCGCGCCGGGCCAAGGCGGACGGCGTCGAGCTCGGCGACCTCGCCGTCACCCCCGGCCAGGTCGCGGAGCTGCAGGGCCTCGTCGACTCGGGCCGGCTCACCGACTCCCTCGCGCGGCAGGTGCTCGACGGCGTCCTCGCCGGCGAGGGCGCGCCGGAGCAGGTCGCCACCGCCCGGGGGCTCGAGGTCGTCTCCGACGACTCGGCGCTCGGCGACGCCGTCGACCGCGCCATCGCCGCGAACCCGGACGTCGCGGCGAAGGTCCGGGACGGCAAGGTGCAGGCCGCCGGTGCCCTCATCGGCGCCGTCATGAAGGAGATGCGCGGCCAGGCGGACGCCGCCCGCGTGCGGGAGCTCGTGCTGGAGCGCCTCGGGGCCTGAGGCGATCCGGTCGCCGGCCTCGCGTCACGACGAGACGAGAAGGGCGATCGTCACCGAGTGCACCACGGCGATGCCGAGGTTCGACAGCACGACGGGGTTGCGGAGGTCCCGGACCGTGACCCCGCTCAGCACCTTGTAGACGACCTGCAGCCCGAGCAGGGCGAGCACGGCGGGTTCGAGGTCGGGGAGCCGCCTGCTGGCCACCAGGACCGTGACGAGCAGGGCGGCGGAGCCGGCGAGGATCGCGAGGTAGATCGCCAGCAGGATGTCGCGCGCCGGCGTGCGTTCGCCGTAGGCGCCCGCCGGCCAGCGGGCACCCAGGAGGAGCGAGCCCGTCACCGGGACGAGGACGAGCACGTTGAGGACGAGCGAGACGACCGTCAGCGGCAGTGCCGCGGTCTCGAGGCCGACCATGCGCCCATGGTGCGTGATGTCAGTAACTGACGCAAGGTTTCCGGCCGCACGCCGCAGGGTGCTCACCCGGGCCGGGTGAGGCGTGGCGTCGACGGCCCGGCCTAGCGTCCGTCGCGGGCGCCGGAGCCGGCGGTCCGGGGCGGAAGGAGACGCGCATGCCCGGTGGTCGACCGAACATCCTCGTCCTGTGGGGCGACGACATCGGGATCACGAACCTCAGCTGCTACTCCGACGGGCTCATGGGGTACCGCACCCCGAACATCGACCGCATCGCCGAGGAGGGGGCGCGCTTCACCGACTACTACGGGGAGCAGTCGTGCACCGCCGGGCGGGCCGCGTTCATCACAGGGCAGAACCCGTACCGCACCGGACTGACGAAGGTCGGGATGCCCGGCGCGGACATCGGGATCCGGGCGGAGGACCCGACCATCGCGACGGCGCTCAAGGAGCAGGGGTACGCGACCGGGCAGTTCGGCAAGAACCACTTCGGGGACCGCGACGAGTTCCTGCCCACCGCCCACGGCTTCGACGAGTTCTTCGGCAACCTCTACCACCTCAACGCCGAGGAGGAGCCGGAGGACCCCGACTACCCCGACCCCGAGCACTTCCCCGGCTTCCGGGAGCGCTTCGGCCCCCGCGGGGTCCTCCACAGCTGGGCCGACGGCAGGATCGAGGACACCGGGCCGCTCACGAGGAAGCGGATGGAGACGATCGACGAGGAGGTCGTACCGCACGCACAGCGGTTCATCCGCGACGCGCACGAGGCCGGCACGCCGTTCTTCCTGTGGTTCAACACGACCGGCATGCACTTCCGCACCCACATCAAGGACTCCATCCGCGGGCAGGCGGGCCGGTGGCAGTCGGAGTACCACGACGCGATGGTCGAGCACGACAGACGCATCGGGGAGATGCTCGGCGTGCTCGACGAGCTGGGGATCGCCGAGGACACGATCGTCCTCTACAGCACCGACAACGGCCCCCACATGAACACGTGGCCGGACGCGGCGATGACGCCGTTCCGCAACGAGAAGAACTCGTGCTGGGAGGGGGCCTTCCGCGTGCCGTCGCTGGTCCGCTGGCCCGGGACGGTCGAGCCCGGGACCGTCCTCACCGACATCGTGAGCCACGCCGACTGGTTCCCCACGCTGCTGAGGGCGGCCGGTGCGCCGGGGATCGTGGAGGACCTCAAGCAGGGCCACAGTCTCGCGGGGCGGGACTACCGGGTGCACCTCGACGGCAACGACCAGACCGACTACCTGTCCGGGGAGTCGCCGACGAGCGCGCGGGACTCCTTCTTCTACGTCTCCGACGACGGGGATCTCATGGCGATGCGGTTCGACAACTGGAAGATGGTCTTCCTGGAGCAGCGCGCCACCGGGACGCTGCAGGTGTGGGCGGAGCCCTTCACCGAGCTGCGCGTGCCGAAGGTCTTCAACCTGCGCACCGACCCGTTCGAGCGTGCCGACGTCACGTCGAACACGTACTACGACTGGGTCCTGAGCCACGCCTTCCTCGTGGTGCCGGCGCAGGCCTTCGTCATGCGGCTCGCGAGCACGTTGCAGGAGTTCCCGCCCCGGCAGGAGTCGTCGAGCTTCACGGTCGGGAAGATGCTCGCGAAGCTCCAGGCGGGCCTGCCCAGCTCGTGACACCCTCGTGACCGTGGTGGACTCCCCGGCCCTCGTCCGGGTGGCCGGTGGCGAGTTCCTCATGGGCTCGGACCGGCACTACCCGGAGGAGGGGCCGGCGCACCCGGTCCGGGTGGGCGACCTCGAGGTGTCCGCCACGACCGTCACCAACCGGCAGTACCAGGCCTTCGTCGAGGCCACCGGCTACGTCACCGTCGCCGAGCGACCGCTCGACCCGGCGGACTACCCCGGTGCGCCGGCGGAGAACCTCGTGCCGGGATCGCTCGTCTTCACCATGACGCCCGGACCGGTCGACCTCCGGCACCTCAGCCAGTGGTGGACGTGGACGCCGGGGGCGTGCTGGCACCGTCCCGAGGGCCCTGGCAGCGACCTCACCGGACGGGAGGAGCACCCGGTCGTCCACGTCGCCTTCGAGGACGCCGCCGCGTACGCGTCGTGGGCCGGGCAGGACCTGCCGAGCGAGGCGGAGTGGGAGCACGCGGCCCGGGGCGGCCTCGACGGCGCCGACTTCGTGTGGGGGGACGAGGCGGTGCCCGGCGGGCGCTACCTCGCGAACTTCTGGCAGGGCGGCTTCCCCTGGCGCAACGACCGGGCCGACGGCTTCGCGGGCACCGCCCCGGTCGGCTCGTTCCCGCCCAACGGCTACGGCCTGTTCGACATGGCGGGGAACGTCTGGGAGTGGACGACGGACTACTACGCGGCCCGGCACCCCGACCCCGCCGGCTCGGCGTGCTGCGTCCCCACCGACCCCCGCGGCCCCTCCGTCACCGACAGCCTCGACCCCGCGCAGCCGCAGTTCGCGGTCCCCCGCCGGGTCATCAAGGGCGGCTCGTTCCTGTGCGCCGACGAGTACTGCCTGCGCTACCGGCCCGCGGCGCGGCGGCCCCAGATGGTCGACACCGGCATGAGCCACATCGGGTTCCGCACCGTCCGCAGGCCGGTCCCGGTGGGCGACGGGCGCGGGGGCGGATGAGCGCCCGGCCCCTGCCGTCGTGGCGGGACGGGCCCGCCCGGGCGAGCCTGCTCGGCTTCCTCGCCGACAGTGCCCGGATCGCGCCCGAGGACAGGCTGGCCGTGCTCGACGTCGACGGCACGCTGTGGTGCGAGAAGCCCCGGTACGTCCAGCTGGACTTCCTCCTCGACCAGCTCACCGCCGAGGTCGCGCGCCGCCCGGATCTCCGCGAGCGGGCGGAGCTCCGGGCCGTGATCGAGGGCGACGACGCGGCGGTTGCGTCCTTCGGGCTGCCGCGGGTCGCCGCCGCGCTCGTCGAGCTCTTCGAGGGGCAGTCGCCGGGGCAGTTCAGCGAGCGCGTCCGCCGGTTCGTCCGCGAGCGGACGCAGCCCGAGCTCGGCGTCCCCTACCGCGGGCTCCGCTACCGCCCGATGCTTGAGCTCCTCGACGCGCTGCGCGCCGCCGGCTTCGACGTCGCGCTCGTCACCGGTGGCGGGGCGGAGTTCGTGCGGGCGGTCGCGCTCGACTTCTTCGGAGTGCCCCCGCAGTCGGTGGTCGGCACGCAGATCGCGTACCGGGTCGTGCGGGACGGGGCCGGTCGTCCGGCCCTGCTCCGGACGTCCGACGTCGACCTCAGCGGCGTGAACGAGGGGCCCGCCAAGGTCGCGAACATCCAGCGCGTGCTCGGGCGGGCACCGGTGTTCGCGGCGGGCAACTCCCCGGGCGACGTCGACATGCTCCAGTGGGCGGGAGCCTCGGGCGGGCCGTCGCTGTCGCTGCTCGTCGAGCACGACGACCCGGAGCGCGAGGTGGCGTACGAGTCGGTCGCCGGGTCCTTCGACGCCGCCGAGCCCGTCGCGGTGACCGCGCAGCGGTGGGGGTGGACGACCGCGAGCGTCGCCCGGGACTGGGAGACGGTCCTCGTCGGCGCGTGACGCTCGGGTTCAGCCGAGCGGCACCCGGAGGATCCGGTCGTCGCCCTCGCGCGGATCGCCCCGGAAGGTGTTGCTCGTGAGCACCCACAGGCTCTTCCCGTCGGGCGCGAGCTCGACGTGCCGCAGCCGGCCGTAGCCGTCGAGGAACACCTCCGGCTCGCCCGCCACCTCGCCGTCCCGGACCGGGACCCGCCACAGCCGCTGGCCCCGCAGGGCCGCGAGGTAGACCGCGTCGTCGGTCACGGCGATCCCGCTCGGCGAGGCCTCGTCCGTTCCCCACGTCGCGACCGGGTCCGTGAAGCGCTCGCCCCCGCCGGTGCCCTCGACCTGCGGCCAGCCGTAGTCGTTGCCCGGCGCGATGGCGTTGAGCTCGTCGGTGCGGTTCTGGCCGAACTCGCTCGCCCACATGGTCCCGTCGGCTGCGGACCACCCGAGCCCCTGGACGTTGCGGTGCCCGCTGCTCCACACCGGCGAGGTCGGGTCGGGGTTGCCGGGCGCGGGCTCGCCGTCGGTGGTGACGCGGAGGATCTTCCCGGCGAGGGACCCCGGCTCCTGCGACGCCGCCTCGTCCCGCGCGTCCCCGGTCGCGACGTAGAGGTGGCCGTCGGGGCCGAGGTCGATGCGACCGCCGTTGTGGACCTCGGAGCGGGGGATGCCGTCGAGGACGGTCGAGGGGTCGGTGAGGGCGAGGGCGTCACGGTCGAAGTCGTAGCGGACGACCCGGTTCTCCTCCGGCGCCGAGAGGTAGACGTAGACGTGCTCGGCGCCGACGTCGGTCGTGATCCCGAGCAGGCCGCCCTCGCCGCCGGGCGCGACGCCGGACACGCGCCCGTCCTCGCCCTCGGCGGCCACGGGCTGCAGCTGCCCGTCCGGCGTGACGTGCACGACGCGCTGCTGGTCCCGCAGGGTGACGAGCGCCGTGCCGTCGGGGAGGAAGGCGAGGTCCCACGGCACGTCGAGGCCCGTCACGACGTCCTGTGCCGCGGATGCGTCCGGCGCTCCGGTGGCGGTCGCGTCGGTGAAGGTGCTCGTCGGGTCCGGCGCTTCCGACGCGGTGCCCGTGGGCGCGGCCGCGGCGGTGGACGGCGCCGTCGCGGCGACGGAGGGTGGGGAGGGCGGGTCGGCCGTCGCGGTCGCCGGTGCCGACCCTGCGGCGCTCCCGGTCGCCGGTGCGGCGGCCTCCTCGCCGCCGCACGCGGCGAGGAGCAGGGCCGTCGCGGTCGTCGCGGTCAGCGCCTGCAGCGAGGCCCTCGTGGCGCGTCCCCCGGTGCGTCGCATGCCGTCCATGGTGCGCAGCCGTGGTGCCCGCCCGCACGACGGGCCCCGACCGGTGCGGTCGGGGCCCACGAGGAGTCCACCTGCCGACCGGCCCGAGGCGGCCGTCCTACGCTGTCGGCATGTCGGAGCAGCCGGTCGACCGCCGCCCCCGTTCCCGCGACGTCACCGACGGGCTCGAGCGCACCGCCGCGCGCGGCATGCTTCGCGCGGTCGGGATGACCGACGACGACTTCGACAAGCCGCAGATCGGGATCGCGAGCAGCTGGAACGAGATCACGCCCTGCAACCTCAGCCTGCAGCGGCTCGCGCAGTCGGCGAAGGACGGCGTCCACGCCGCCGGCGGCTTCCCCATGGAGTTCGGCACGATCAGCGTCTCCGACGGCATCTCCATGGGCCACGTCGGCATGCACTACAGCCTCGTGAGCCGCGAGGTCATCGCCGACAGCGTCGAGACCGTCATGCAGGCCGAGCGCCTCGACGGCGCGGTGCTCCTCGCCGGCTGCGACAAGTCCCTGCCCGGCATGATGATGGCCGCGGCCCGCCTCGACGTCGCCGCCGCCTTCGTCTACGCCGGCAGCATCCTGCCCGGCACCGCGAAGCTGTCGGACGGCAGCGAGCGCGAGGTGACGATCATCGACGCGTTCGAGGCCGTGGGCGCGTGCGCGCGCGGGCTCATGAGCCGCGAGGACGTCGACGCGATCGAGCGCGCGATCTGCCCCGGCGAGGGCGCGTGCGGCGGCATGTACACCGCGAACACGATGGCGAGCATCGGCGAGGCGCTCGGCCTGAGCCTGCTCGGCTCCGCGGCCCCGCCGGCCGTCGACCGGCGCCGCGACGGCTTCGCGCGCCGCTCCGGGGAGGCCGTCGTCGGGATGCTCGAGCGGGGCCACACCGCCCGCGACATCCTCACGCGCGAGGCGTTCGAGAACGCCATCGCCGTGCTCATGGCCTTCGGGGGCAGCACCAACGCCGTCCTCCACCTCCTCGCCATCGCGAACGAGGCGCAGGTCGAGCTCCACCTCGACGACTTCAGCCGGATCGGGGCGAAGGTGCCCCACATCGGGGACCTCAAGCCGTTCGGCGCCCACGTCATGACCGACGTCGACCGCATCGGCGGGGTGCCGGTGGTCCTCCAGGCGCTGCTCGACGCCGGCCTGCTCAACGGCGACTGCCTGACGGTCAGCGGCCGCACGATGCGCGAGGACCTGCTCGCGCTCAAGGCGCCGAGCCCCGACGGGCGCGTCATCCGGGCGCTCACCGAACCCATCCACGCCACCGGCGGCATCACGATCCTCCACGGCAGCCTCGCGCCCGAGGGCGCGGTGGTGAAGAGCGCGGGCTTCGACGAGTCGGTGTTCGAGGGCACGGCGCGGGTCTTCGACGGCGAGCGCGCGGCGATGGACGCGCTCGAGGACGGCACCATCACCGCTGGCGACGTCGTCGTCATCCGCTACGAGGGGCCCAAGGGCGGCCCCGGCATGCGGGAGATGCTCGCCATCACCGGCGCCATCAAGGGCGCCGGCCTCGGCAAGGACGTCCTCCTCCTCACCGACGGACGCTTCTCCGGCGGCACGACCGGGCTGTGCGTCGGTCACGTCGCCCCCGAGGCGGTCGACGGCGGGCCGGTCGCGTTCGTCGAGGACGGTGACCGGATCCGCCTCGACGTCGCGAACGCCACCCTCGACCTCGTCGTCGACGACGGGACGATGGCGCGCCGGCGCGCCGCGACGACCCCCCGGCCGCCCGCCCCGCCCCGCGGTGTCCTGTCGAAGTACGTGCGGACCGTGCGGTCGGCGAGCCGCGGCGCCGTCACGACGTGAGAGCACCGGGGGGTGCGCCGACCACGGGGCCTCCGTCCGGGCGGACATGACGCGGCGTCGCCGCAAGGGGTGCCCACGGGAGCGTGGGATCGGTCATCATCGACCGACCAGGCTCCCCGAGGGACGAGGACGGACATGCTGACCGAGCATGTGTCGCGGCCACGAGCGCTGGCGGTGCTCCGGGTCCTCGTGTGGGCGGTCGCCGCCCCGCTCGTGGGCCTCGGCGTCCTCGCCGTGGGGTCGCTCGGGCGCTGGAGCAGCCCGGAGTCGGCGCAGCAGGTCCGCACGCTCGTCCTGCTCGGCTGCCTCGCGGTCCTCGCCCTCGCCCTGGGGGTCCGTGCGGTGCGGGCGGTGGGGCGGGAGCGCCTCGCCTGGCTCGGCGCGGCGCTGCTGGCCCCCGTCGGCGCGGTCGTCGTCGTCGGCGGGGGCAACGGCACGTCCGGCACGAGCCTCGTGGCCCGCGCCGGCGTCGCCGTCCTCCTCGTCGTGGCCGTCCTCCTGTCACCCGGGGTCCGGCGCAGCCCGGACCGGGCCGTCATGCTCGTCCTCGAGGGCTGGGCGCTGAGCGCGGGACCGCTGCTCGCGGGACTGCTCCTGTGGACGGCGACCGCGCCCGGCGGTCGGCTGCCGCCCACGGCCGAGCCCGTCGTCGGGGTGTGGATCCTCCTCGACCTCGTCGTGCTCTCCCTGCTCGTCGGCCTGTGGCGCCGCCAGGAACGGGGGGAGCGCGGCCGGGTCGCCCCGCTCGTCGCGTCGGTCGCGGCGATGACCGCGGCCGAGGCGGTGACGTGGCGGGGCGGCACCACGGGACCGGCGGACGCGTGGTCGGACTCCCTGTGGGCGGTCGCCGTCGTGGCCGCGGCGGCCGCCGCCGTCGGGCGCGAGCCGCTGTTCCTCCACCTCGGCCCGGTGCGACGCCGCGCGAGCGACGTCCACGCGGACCAGGAGCCGCCGTTGACGCGCCACGAGTCCCGCACCTGGCTGCCCGTCGTCGTCGTCGGTGTCGTCGCGTGCCTCGTCGCGGTCCGCAGCCTCGCGGGACTCGGCCCCGAGCCGGTGTTCGTCGCCCTCACCTTCAGCCTCGTCGTCGCGGTCCTGGCGCAGACGGTCATCCTCCTGCGCGAGCAGTCCCGGCTCGCGCGCCGGCTCCACGAGACGTCCGTCCGCTTCCGCACGATCGTCGACGGCTCGTCCGACGTCGTCGCCGTCTGCGACGCCGCCGGGGTCGTCGTCTTCTCCAGCCCGGCCGCGCGCGCCGTGCTCGCGATGGAGCCGGGCGAGCTCGAGGGACGCCGCCTCAGCGGTCTCGTGCACCCCGCCGAGCAGGACGAGCTCGACGACGCGCTCGTGACCGGCCGCCACGAGCCGGTCGCCCTCGACCGCGTGCGGGTGGGCCGCGCGGGCGGGGGCTGGCGCCACATGGAGGTCCGCATCCACCCGCACGACACCCCGGCCGTCCCGGGCGGCCTCACGGTCGTCATGCGGGACGTGTCGGAGCGGGTCCGGCTGCAGCGCGAGCTCGAGCGGCGCGCACGCTACGACGCCCTCACGGGGCTGCCCAACCGGTGGTGGTTCTCCCGGGCCCTCGCCGACCGGGTCGCCGCCGGCCTGCCGACGTCGGTCGTGTTCATCGACCTCGACGAGTTCAAGGCCGTCAACGACACCGAGGGTCACGCCGTCGGCGACCGCCTCCTCGTCGCCGCGGCGCGTCGGCTCCGCTTCGCCGTCGCCGAGGACGACGTCGTGGGTCGCCTGTCCGGTGACGAGTTCGCCGTCATGGTGTGCGACGACGACGTCGACCACGTCCGCCGCGTGGCGGACAAGGTCCTGGAGGAGATGGTCGCCCCCTACGCGGTCGGCACGCGCCGCCTGCGGGTCGCGGCGAGCGTCGGGCTCGCGGTCGCCCAGCCCGGCGGCACGGCCGACGACGTGCTCCGCGACGCCGACCTCGCGATGTACGAGGCGAAGCGCGCCGGGGGCCGTCGTGCCGTCACCTCCCACCCCCGGCTGCTCGCGAGCGCGCTCGAACGGACCGAGCTCGAGCGGCGGGTGCGGGAGGCGGCGGAGAGCCGTGACTTCGAGCTCCACCACCAGCCCGTCGTGTCGCTGTCGGACGGGCGCGTGCTCGGCAGCGAGGCGCTGCTGCGGTGGCCGGGCTCCGGGGTGGGGCCGGCGGAGTTCGTCCCGTTCCTCGAGCACAGCGGTCTCATCCTCGAGGTGGGGGCGTGGGTCCTCGACACCGCGCTGCGCCAGGCGGCGGCGTGGGCCGCGCAGGGGGCGCCGCTGTCCGTCGCGGTCAACCTCTCGCCCCGACAGCTCGTCGACACCCAGCTCGTGGAGCGCGTCCGCAGCGGCCTGGCCGCGCACGGCGTCCCGGCGGACCGGCTCACGCTGGAGGTCACCGAGACGACCCTCCTCCGCGACGTCGACGCCGCCGTCGAGACGCTCGCGGCACTGCGCGCGACCGGCGTGCACGTCGCGCTCGACGACTTCGGCACCGGCTACTCCTCCCTCGCCCACCTCCACCGGCTGCCGATCGACGTGCTGAAGGTCGACCAGGCGTTCGTCCGGGCCGCGACCGTCTCGCCCCGCGACCAGGCCGTCCTCCGCTCGATCGTCGCCCTCGGGCACGAGCTCGGGCTCACGGTCGTCGCGGAGGGCGTGCAGGAGGTGGCGCACGTGCACCTCCTGCGGGCGCTGGGGTGCGGGCGCGCCCAGGGCTTCCTCCTCGCCCCGCCGGTACGGTCCGAGGACGTGCCCCGCGTCGTCGACGTGCCCCCGGTCGGGGCCGGGTCGCCGACCGCCGACGACCTCCGCGCCGACCTCGGCTCCGCCGACATCCGGACGGCCGTCTCACCCCTCGGGACAGGAGGGGTCGCCACCTGACACCGGCCCGGGTGGGGCGTACCGTCGCCCCCGTGGCACAGCACGGTGACTCCCGGGGCCCCAGGGCCGTCGGGGTACTCGTACTCGGCAGGCGCGTCGCCTGACCGAGCTGCAGCCACGGCCCGAGCGACGCGCGACCCCTCAGCCCCGACCGGGGAGGAGGGGTCGTCCCGCGTCCGGGCACCGGCCCGCGCGGGGTGGCGCGGGACGGACGCGGACGGAGAGGACAGCACGACGATGACGACGACTCAGGTCGGGCAGCAGGGGCAGCCCGGGCAGCCCGGGACGGCGCGGGCCCATGGCCCGGCCGAGGAGACGATGAGCGGCGCGGCCTCGCTCGTCCGCTCGCTCGAGGCCGCCGGGGTCGACGTCGTCTTCGGCATCCCCGGTGGGGCGATCCTGCCCGCCTACGACCCGCTCATGGACTCCACGAAGGTGCGGCACGTCCTCGTGCGCCACGAGCAGGGGGCCGGGCACGCCGCCGAGGGCTACGCGGCCGCGACCGGCCGGGTCGGCGTCTGCATGGCGACGTCCGGCCCGGGCGCCACCAACCTCGTGACCGCGATCGCCGACGCGCACATGGACTCGGTCCCGATGGTCGCGATCACCGGCCAGGTGAGCAGCGCCGCCATCGGCACCGACGCCTTCCAGGAGGCCGACATCACGGGCATGACGATGCCCATCACCAAGCACAACTTCCTCGTCACCGACCCCGCGGAGATCCCACGGGCCGTCGCCGAGGCGTTCCACATCGCCGCGACCGGGCGCCCCGGCCCGGTGCTCGTCGACGTCGCGAAGGACGCGCTCCAGGCGACCACGACGTTCCACTGGCCCGACCGCGTCGATCTGCCCGGCTACCGCCCGGTGACCCGGCCCCACGGCAAGCGCGTGCGCGAGGCGGCCCAGCTCCTCGCGACCGCCCGGCGGCCGGTCCTCTACGTCGGTGGCGGGGTCATCCGCGCCGAGGCGGCCGCGGCCCTGCGCGAGCTCGTCGACCTCAGCGGGGCCCCGGTCGTCACGACCCTCATGGCCCGCGGGGCGCTGCCGGACTCCCACCCCGCGAACCTCGGCATGCCCGGCATGCACGGCACCGTGGCCGCGGTGTCCGCCCTGCAGAAGGCGGACCTGCTGGTGGCGCTCGGCGCCCGTTTCGACGACCGGGTCACCGGTCGCCTCGACTCCTTCGCCCCGGGTGCGACCGTCGTCCACGCCGACATCGACCCGGCGGAGATCGGCAAGAACCGGCACGCCGACGTGCCGATCGTCGGCGACGTCCGTGAGGTCCTCACCGAGCTCGTGAGCGCTCTGCGTGCCGAGCACGAGGCGGGGCGGCGCGCCGACCTCGGCGGCTGGTGGCAGCAGCTGGACTCGCTGCGCGAGCGCTACCCCCTGGGCTACGCCGAGCCCGACGACGGCTCCCTGTCGCCGCAGTACGTCATCGAGCGGCTCGGCGCCCTCTCGGGCCCGGACGCGGTCTTCGCCTCCGGCGTCGGTCAGCACCAGATGTGGGCGGCCCAGTTCATCCGCTACGAGAAGCCGCGCACGTGGCTCAACTCCGGCGGGCTCGGGACGATGGGCTACGCGGTGCCCGCCGCGATGGGCGCGAAGGTCGGCCTGCCCGGCACCACCGTGTGGGCGGTCGACGGGGACGGCTGCTTCCAGATGACCAACCAGGAGCTCGCCACCTGCGCGATCAACGACATCCCCATCAAGGTCGCGGTGATCAACAACTCGAGCCTCGGCATGGTCCGGCAGTGGCAGACCCTGTTCTACGAGTCGCGGTACTCCAACACGGACCTGCACAGCACGCGGATCCCCGACTTCGTCACGCTCGCGGCCGCCTACGGGTGCGCCGGTCTGCGGTGCGAGACCGCGGCCGACGTCGACGCGACGATCGAGAAGGCGCTCGCGATCGACGACCGGCCGGTCGTCGTCGACTTCGTCGTCCACCGCGACGCCATGGTGTGGCCCATGGTCCCGGCGGGCGTGAGCAACGACGACATCCAGGTCGCGCGGGGCATCGCGCCGACGTGGGACCGGGAGGACTGAGCATGAGCCGGCACACCCTGTCCGTCCTCGTCGAGAACAAGCCGGGCGTGCTCGCCCGGGTCTCCGCGCTCTTCGCGCGCCGGGCGTTCAACATCACGAGCCTCGCGGTCGGCCCGACGGAGAACCCGTCGGTGTCGCGGATCACCGTCGTCGTCGACGTCGAGTCCCAGCCGCTGGAGCAGGTGACGAAGCAGCTGAACAAGCTCGTCAACGTCCTCAAGATCGTCGAGCTGGACGCGGAGTCGTCCGTCCAGCGGGAGCTCCTGCTCGTCAAGGTCCGCGCCGACGCCGCCACCCGCGGCGACGTCGCGCAGGTCGCGGCGCTGTTCCGCGCCTCCGTCGTCGACGTCGCCACGGACGCCGTCACGATCGAGGCGACGGGCCGCCCCGAGAAGATCCAGGCGCTGCTGGAGGTGCTGAGCCCCTTCGGCATCCGCGAGCTCGTCCAGTCCGGCGCCGTCGCGCTCGGACGCGGCGGTCGCGCGATCGGCGACCGCACGCTGCGCAGCGCCTGAGCGCCCACCCAGACCCCCACCCACCCCCACTGACGGAGGAGACCCACCCGATGGCCCACATCTACACCGACGCCGACGCCGACCTCGCCGCCATCCAGGACCGCGTCGTCGCGGTCATCGGCTACGGCTCGCAGGGGCACGCGCACGCCCTCAACCTGCGCGACTCCGGCGTCGACGTCCGCGTCGGGCTCGCCGAGGGCAGCCGCAGCCGCGAGCGTGCCGAGGCCGAGGGCCTGCGGGTCGTGACGCCCGCCGAGGCCGCCGCCGAGGCCGACGTCATCATGGTGCTGGTCCCGGACCAGGCGGCCCGGCACGTGTACGCGGAGGCCATCGAGCCGAACCTCGTCCCCGGCAAGGCGCTGTTCTTCGCCCACGGGCTCAACATCCGCTTCGGCTACATCACGCCGCCGGAAGGCGTCGACGTCTGCATGGTGGCGCCGAAGGGCCCGGGTCACCTCGTGCGCCGCGAGTACAGCCAGGGTCGCGGTGTCCCCGTGCTCGTCGCGGTCGAGACCGACGCGAGCGGGGAGGCGTGGGACCTCGCCCTCGCCTACGCCCGGGCCATCGGCGGGCTGCGGGCGGGCGGCATCCGCACGACGTTCGCGGAGGAGACCGAGACCGACCTGTTCGGCGAGCAGGCCGTCCTCTGCGGCGGCGCGAGCCGGCTCGTCCAGGCGGGCTTCGAGACGCTCGTCGAGGCCGGCTACCAGCCGGAGGTCGCGTACTTCGAGTGCCTCCACGAGCTCAAGCTCATCGTCGACCTCATGTACGAGGGCGGCATCGCGAAGCAGCGCTGGAGCGTCTCCGACACCGCCGAGTACGGCGACTACGTCTCCGGCCCGCGCGTCATCGACGACTCCGTCAAGGCCCGGATGAAGGACGTCCTCGGCGACATCACCGACGGCAGCTTCGCGAAGCGGTTCTTCGACGACCAGGACGCCGGCGCGCCGGAGTTCCGGCGGATGCGCGAGGAGCAGGAGCAGCACCCCATCGAGGCGACGGGCCGGGAGCTGCGCAAGATGATGGCGTGGGTGTCCGACGGCGACGACGACTACACCGAGGGCACCGCCGCCCGCTGACGCGCCCGGCGACGACGTCCCGGTGGCACCCGCTCGGCAGGTGCGGGTGCCACCGGCGGCGCGCCGGGTGATGATCGTCCGGTGAGCCGCCGGAGGGACCGCCCGGACGCCGACCCGGGCCCGGAGCCGCTCGAGCGGACGTGCCGCGTGTGCGGGCGCCGCATGGAGCGCCGTGCCCGGTGGGGCGACCACTACGACGAGGTGCGCTACTGCTCATCGGGGTGCCGGCGCCGCGGGCTGCGCCCGGTCGACGAGCGGCTCGAGGACGCGCTCCTCGACCTGCTCGCCCGCCGCGCCCGTGACGCCAGCGTGTGCCCGAGCGAAGCCGCCCGGCTCGTCGCCGGGCACGGCACAGACCGCGACGAGGACGCGTGGCGCCCGCTCATGGAGCCCGCGCGCATGGCGGCGCGTCGCCTCGTCGCCCGCGGGCACGTCGAGATCACTCAGCACGGCCGGGTCGTGGACCCGAGCACCGCGAAGGGGCCCGTGCGGGTGCGGCTGCCGCGGACCGCGAGGTGAGCACGCGGACGCAGCTGCCGACCCCGGGGCCGGACGTCGCCGCCGACCCCGACGCCGCCGTCGCGTGGGTCGGTGCGCACCTGGGTGACCTCGCCCTCGAGGGCGCCGAGGGCGCCGAGGGCCTGGTCGCGAGCCCGGCCTTCCGCGGCGGGCAGCCGGCGGCCGACGCCGCGCTCGCCGCGCTCGACGTCACCGGCTACGCAGCGCGCCGCAACGAGGTGTGGCCCGAGCCCCGGCGCGGCGCGAGCCGCATGAGCCCGTACATCCGGCACGGGCTCGTCGACCTGCGCAGCGTGTGGGACCGCGTCGCCGACGCCCCGTCGCGGGACCGGCAGAAGTACCGCGACGAGCTGCTGTGGCAGGAGTACGCCCGGCACGTCCACGCCCGGACGGGACGGGGCATGCGGGCGCCCCTGCGGCACGAGCCGGCCGTGGGCTCCGGCTGGTCGGGGGAGCCGTGGCCGGCGGAGATGGCGTGCATGCGGCTCACCACCGACGAGCTGCGTCGTGACGGGTGGCTCGTGAACCAGACCCGCATGTGGCTGGCCTCGCAGTGGACGGTCCGGGCCGGGTGGGACTGGCGGGAGGGGGAGGAGGAGTTCTTCCGGCACCTGCTCGACGGCTCCCGGGCGGCCAACCGGCTCGGGTGGCAGTGGACGGTGGGCGCGGGGACCGGGCGCCCGTACGGCTTCAGCCGGTGGCAGGTCGAGAAGCGCGCGCCCGGAGTGTGCGCGGGCTGCCCGCTCCGCGAGCGCTGCCCCGTCGACGGCTGGCCCGACACCACGGCGCCGCCGCGGCTGCTCCACCGCGCCCCCGGTCTCGGCCGCGGCGAGCCCGGCGCCGACCTCGCCGGGCCGTCCGACGTCGTCGCCACCTCTGCGCCGCGCGCGGTGTGGCTGACGTTCGAGTCGCTCGGCGACGCCGACCCCGCCCTCGACGCGCACCCCGAGCTGCCGGTGGTCGTCGTCTTCGACGAGCCGCTGCTCGCCCGGCTCCGGCTGTCCGCCAAGCGCCTGGTGTTCCTCGCCGAGACCGTCGCCTCCCTCGCCACCCGCCACGACGTCGAGGTCCACCGGGGCCGACCCGGGGAGGTCCTGCACGGCCGGGACGCGGCCGTCACCCACGCGCCCGTCCCCGGGTTCGGGCCGCGCGCGGTCCGCGCCTCCCCCGCGGAGGTGCACCCGTGGCCGTGGCTCGTGCGCCCCGGCGCGGGGTCCGTCCGGTCCTTCACCGCGTGGCGCAAGGGGGCCCGCGTCTGAGCCGAGGGGGTCAGTCCCCGCCGCCGTCGCCCCCGCCGCCGTCACCGCCGTCGCCGGAGCCCGCCCCCGCGGAGGCGTCACCGTCGACCGCGGTCCCGATCGCGCGGAGGTCGAGCGCGTCGGAGTCGTCCGCGACAACGAGCACCACCCCGCCGTGGTCGTCCCGGCGGTTCTCGAGCTCGGCACGCAGCGCCCGGGCCGAGCGCGAGCGGGCGAGGAGGAGGAGGGCGCCCGCACGCGCGAGCGTCTCGTCGGTGAGGTCGTCGCCGGTCGCGAGCGCCGCCAGCCGTCGCCGCCCCTCCGCCGCCCGTCGAGCACCGGAGCCCGTGAGCCGCACCTCGTGCTGGGTGCCGTACCAGCGGCTGCGCGTGGTCGTCGTGACGAGCCCTGCGCGCTCGAGCTCCTCCACCGCCGCCGCGCGGACGCGGGTGGTCAGCCCGGTGTCCTCCGTCCGCAGCCGGAACAGCAGGTCCCGCAGCCGCACGCCGGCCGGGTCGTCCGCGCCGAGGAGCCGGGCCCGGGCGGCGTCGTGGAGCACGACGAGCGGGGGGAGCGGCGGGCACGCGACGTCGCCTGCTGCGACGAGCGGCGTCGCGCTCTCCCCGATCAGGCGGCGCCGACGTCGCACCGTGACGCTCCACACGCGGCGCAGGACGAGCTCGCGGGCGGTCAGCGAGCTCGACGACAGCCCGACCGTGCGGCCGTCCGCGAGGAGGATCTCGCCGGCCGCGGCGGACAGCGGCCACGCGACCGGCTCGTCCTCGGGGACGGGGGACGGCGCGCTCGGGCCCACGGCGGGAACCCTACGGCGTCCACCAGCACTCGGACGGCCGGGCCGGGGCGGCCGGTGCGCGTCGTAGCCTGCGGAGCGTGACCGCGACGACGCCCGCCGCCGCCCCCCGCACGCTCGACCTCGCCGTCATCGGTGGCGACGGCATCGGTCCGGAGGTGGTGGGCGCCGGTCTCGACGTGCTCCGCGCCGCCGTCGCCGCGGACGGTGTCGACGTCCGCACCACGGACTACGACCTCGGGGCGGCGCGCTGGCACCGGACGGGGGAGACCCTCACCGACGCCGACCTCGACGCCGTCCGGCAGCACGAGGCGATCCTCCTCGGCGCCGTCGGCGACCCCGGAGTGCCGAGCGGGGTGCTCGAGCGCGGCCTCCTCCTGCGGCTCCGCTTCGCCCTCGACCACTACGTCAACCTCCGCCCGTCGGTCCTCCTGCCCGGCGCCACCAGCCCCCTCGCGCCGCACGTCCTCGACAAGGGGCCCGTCGACTTCGTCGTGGTCCGTGAGGGCACCGAGGGGCCGTACGTCGGCAACGGCGGGGCGCTGCGCGTCGGGACGCCCGCGGAGATCGCGACGGAGGTGAGCGTCAACACCGCCTTCGGCGTCGAGCGCGTCGTGCGCGACGCCTTCGCCCGCGCCGCGGCCCGCCCGCGGCGGCGCCTCACCCTCGTCCACAAGCACAACGTCCTCGTCCACGCCGGACACCTGTGGCGACGTACCGTCGAGGCCGTCAACGCCGAGTTCCCGGACGTCAGCGTCGACTACCTCCACGTCGACGCGGCGACGATCTTCCTCACGACCGACCCGCAGCGCTTCGACGTCGTCGTCACCGACAACCTGTTCGGTGACATCCTCACCGACCTCGCCGCCGCCGTCACCGGCGGCATCGGGCTGGCCGCCAGCGGCAACGTCAACCCCGACCGCTCCTCGCCCAGCATGTTCGAGCCGGTCCACGGCTCGGCCCCCGACATCGCGGCTCAGGGGGTCGCCGACCCGACCGCGACGTTCCTGTCCGTCGCGCTGCTCCTCGAGCACGTCGGGCTCGGAGAGGCCGCCGCGCGCGTGCAGGAGGCGGTCGTCGGCGCCCTCGCCGACCGCGACCCCTCGGCGCCGCGCCCGGGCACGGCCGAGGTCACCGACGCGGTCCGCGCCCGGCTCGCGTGAGGGCCGCGGCTAGGCTGACCCGGACCGCGCGCCGGGGCGCGGCCGGACCGCTGGGAGGCGCACGATGACGCAGACGGACACCGACACGTCGCAGGACGCCGCGGGCACCTCGCCGCTCGCCTTCACGGTCGACCCGGACGTCGCGCGGCGCACCGACGAGGAGCGCGCGCAGATCCTCGGTGCCCCCGGGTTCGGGAAGCACTTCACCGACCACATGGTGACGGCGACGTGGACCCTCGATCGGGGCTGGCACGACGCCGGCGTGCGCGCCTTCGGCCCCATCACCCTGTCGCCCGCCGCCGCGGTCCTCCACTACGCGCAGGAGGTGTTCGAGGGTCTCAAGGCCTACCGCCACGACGACGGCTCGGTGTGGTCGTTCCGGCCCGAGGCCAACGCCGCGCGGTTCGCCCGCTCGGCCCGTCGCCTCGCGCTGCCGCAGCTGCCGGAGGCCGACTTCCTCGGCTCGCTCGAGGCGCTCGTGCGCGCCGACGTCGACTGGGTGCCGAGCGGGGGCGAGGCGAGCCTCTACCTGCGCCCGTTCATGTTCGCCTCCGAGGAGTTCCTCGGGGTGCGCCCGGCGCACACCGTCACGTACTGCCTCATCGCCTCGCCCGCGGGCTCGTACTTCCCGGGCGGTGTCCGCCCGGTCAGCATCTGGCTCACGACCGACTACACCCGGGCCGCCCCCGGCGGCACGGGTGAGGCGAAGTGCGGCGGCAACTACGCCGCGAGCCTCGCCGCCCAGCAGGAGGCCATCGGGCACGGCTGCGACCAGGTCTGCTTCGTGGACGCGACGGAGCACCGCTGGGTCGAGGAGCTCGGTGGCATGAACCTCTACTTCGTCCACGCCGACGGCCGGCTCGTCACGCCGTCGCTCACCGGGACCATCCTCGAGGGCGTCACCCGCTCGTCGATCCTCACCCTCGCGAAGGAGCTCGGGCACGAGGTCGAGGAGCGGAAGGTCTCCGTCGAGGAGTGGCGCGACGGCGTCGCCTCCGGCGACATCACCGAGGTCTTAGCGTGCGGCACCGCGGCGGTCGTCACCCCGCTCGGGCGGCTCGCGTGGGACGGCGGCGAGGTCGTCATGGGCGAGGAGCCGGGGGAGACGACGATGCGGATCCGCTCGCGGCTCCTCGACATCCAGTACGGCCGCGAGGCCGACGAGCACGGTTGGCTGCGGCGCCTGGCATGAGCGAGCGCGCGGCGATCGAGGTCTACGACACGACCCTGCGCGACGGCGCCCAGCAGGAGGGACTGTCGCTGTCGGTCGCCGACAAGCTCGCGATCGCGCGTCACCTGGACGACCTCGGCGTGGGCGTCATCGAGGGCGGGTGGCCCGGCGCGATCCCGAAGGACACCGAGTTCTTCGCGCGCGCCGCCGACGAGCTGCAGCTGCGCCACGCCCGCCTCGCCGCGTTCGGCGCGACCCGCCGGGCGGGCGGGCGCGCCGACACCGACGCGCAGGTCAGGGCGCTGCTCGACGCCCGCGCGCCCGTCGTCACCCTCGTGGCGAAGAGCCACACCGGCCACGTCGAGCGCGCCCTGCGCACCACTCCCGCGGAGAACCTCGAGATGGTCCGCGACAGCGTCGCCTTCCTCGTCGCCGAGGGCCGCGAGGTCGTGCTCGACGCCGAGCACTTCTTCGACGGCTTCCTCCTCGACCGCGCCTACGCGCTCGAGGTCCTCCGGGTCGCCATGACCGCGGGTGCGAGCACCGTCGCCCTGTGCGACACCAACGGAGGGCACCTGCCGGACGTCGTCGCCGACGTCGTGGCGGAGGTCCGTGCCGCGGTCGGGGCGCCGATGGGCATCCACTGCCACAACGACACCGGCTGCGCGGTCGCGAACACCCTCGCGGCCGTCGACGCCGGTGCCGTGCAGGTCCAGGGCACGCTCAACGGCTACGGCGAGCGCACCGGCAACGCCGACCTCGTGACGGTCGTGGCGAACCTCGAGCTCAAGCGGTCGACGCCCGTGCTGCGCCCGGGCGGTCTCGCGGAGGCGAGCCGGATCGCGCACGCCGTCAGCGAGATCACGAACGTGCCGCCGTACTCGCGCCAGCCGTACGTGGGCGCGAGCGCCTTCACCCACAAGGCCGGCCTGCACGCCAGCGCCATCCGCGTCGACCCCGACCTCTACCAGCACACCGACCCGCGCACGGTCGGCAACGACATGCGGATGCTCGTGTCGGAGATGGCGGGCCGGGCGAGCATCGAGCTCAAGGGCCGGGAGCTCGGCCTCGACCTGTCCGACCCCGTCCTGCTGTCCGCGGTGACGGAGGCGGTGAAGTCGAAGGAGGCCGAGGGGTACACGTTCGAGGCCGCCGACGCCTCCTTCGACCTCCTCGTCCGGCGCGTCGCCGCGGAGCGCGGCCTCGGTGAGGGTGTCCCGGACTACTTCCACGTCGACTCCTGGCGCGTCATCACCGAGATGCGACCCGGCGACGCGCACGGCGCCGCGCTGTCGGAGGCGACCGTCCGGCTGGTCCTCCAGGGGGAGCGGTGCGTGGCCTCCGGCGAGGGCAACGGGCCCGTCAACGCGCTCGACGCCGCGCTGCGCACCGCGCTCGACCCCAGCTACCCCGAGCTCGCGCACCTCGACCTCGTCGACTTCCGGGTGCGGATCCTCGACGCCGCCCACGGCACCGACGCCGTCACCCGCGTGCTGCTGGAGACCGCCGACCAGGAGTCCTCGTGGACCACGGTGGGGGTCGGTCCCAACGTCGTGGAGGCGTCGTGGGAGGCCCTCGTCGACGGCCTGGCGCACGGGCTGCTCCGCCGGGGCGTCCCCTCCCGCGCGTGAGCGAGGCGTTCCTCGCGGGCGCGCGGGCGGCGCACCGGCTCGTGGCCTCCTCCGTTGTCGGCGACCGGTGGTCCGAGTCGTCGGTCCTTCCCGGCATGTCGACGGGGGAGCTCGCGGCGCACCTCGCCCGGGCGGTCCTGCAGGTGGACGCCTACCGGTCACGTGGCACGAGCACGCCGGTGACGACGGACGCGGTCGGCTACTTCGCCGACCTCGCAGGCACTGCCGAGCCGGACTCGGTGCTCAACGTCGGGGTGCGCGAGCGCGCGGCGGCCTCCGCCGCTGACGGGCACGGGGCGCTCGTCGGCGCGCTCGAGGCCGCGCTGGTGAGGCTCGGTGCCGCACTGCCGACCGCGCCCCGCGACGAGGTCGTCGTGGTCGGCCATCGGCGGGACCAGGTGCTCCTGCTGTCGGAGTACCTGCGGACCCGGTGCGTCGAGCTCGCCGTCCACCTCGAGGACCTCGCCCTGTCGGTCGACGCAGCCCCGGAGGTGCCGGCGGCAACGGTCGGCGAGGCCGTCGACCTGCTGCAGGCGGCGGCGCGCCGCCGGTACGGCGACGCGGCCGTCCTGCGGGCCCTGGCCCGCCGCGAGCGAGACACCGTCGACGCCGCGCGCGTCCTCTGAGCACGGCCTCGGGCGGTGAGAGGGGGATCCGTCCCGCGACACGCCGCCCCGGCCGGGACGAACTCCCCTCTCACCGTGTGGGTCCTACCGGCAGGTCGCGCCCGGCAGCCCGGCCGCCGCACGCTCGAGCAGGCGCACGAGGTCGACGCGCTCACGCTCGTCGAGCCCGGCGAGGGTCTCCTCCGCCAGCACCGTCCACGCCTCGTCGACCCCGTGCAGCCGCTCGCGTGCCGCGGGGGTGAGGGAGACGACCGTCGACCGGCGGTCCGCGGGGTCCGGGTCGCGCCGCACGAGGCCCGCCCCCTCGAGCCGCTGCACCATCTTCGTCACGGTCGGCGGCTCGATGGACAGCGCCCCGGCCAGCCGTCCGGGGGTCGTCGGACCGGTGTCGGCGAGCACGAGGAGGAGCACCTCCTGACCCGGGTGGAGGTCGAGACCCCGCAGCAACGACGCCGCGCGCGCCCGGTGCGCCCGGGCCAGGGACACGACGGCGCGGTTGACCCGCCACGCCCACCCCGGCTCGCCCGGTCCGGGGCGCTCGCTGCCCGGGGGCAGCACTGCAGGGGCGTCGCTCACGCGGTGAGTGTCTCCCGACGCCCGAGGAACAGCAGCACGGCGGCGGCGACCACGACGTGCATGAGGCACAGGAGCAGGCGGGCCGCCGTCGAGGCGTCGACCGCGACGAGGAACGGCTGGGCGAAGGACAGGACGAGGAGCACGAGCACCCCGACGGTGAACACCGCCTCGGGCCACCGGGTGAACCGCAGGTGGACCCAGCGCCCGACGGTGGCGGCGACCACGCCGACCACGCTCGCGACGGCGACGGCCCCGACGACGAGGGGAGCGGACGACCCGTCGGCGGCCGCCGGGTCCGGGACGAGCACCTCGAGGCCCGCGGCGCCTGCGACCAGGAAGAGGACGACGTTGACGACGACCGCGGCGAGGGCGGCGAGCAGACCGCGGACCCACAGGCGGCGGGTCGGCCGGGTCGTCCCGGCGGCGGCAGGGGTGGTGGGGGTGGGGGTGGCCATGGTTCCTCCTCGGACCGAGCTCCTTTGCCGGCTCACAACATGATGAGCCGGCAAAGCATTCCTGTCCAGGACCGGGGGCCCTACGGTTCGCGTCGTGGACCACGACACCCTGCTCGCGCACGTGCGGGCCGACCACGACCGCACCCAGGTCGCGGCCACGGCCGCCGGTCTCGACGCCCCCGTCGTGACCTGCGGCGACTGGACCGTCCGCGACCTCGTCGAGCACCTGTCGCTCGTCTACCGGCACAAGGTCGCGTGCATCGAGCTGCAGGCGGAGCCCGAGCCGTGGCCACCACCGGACCGGCACGTCGGCGACCCGCTCGTCGAGCTCGACGCCGCCCACGAGCGGCTCCAGGAGGTGCTCGGATCCCACGCCCCCGGCGACCCCGCGTGGACGTGGGAGGAGTCGGACCGGACCGTCGGCTTCTGGGTGCGCCGCATGGCGCACGAGACCGCGGTGCACCGTGCCGACGCCGAGCTCGCGGCCGGGACGACCCCGGTCGTCGACGCCGCGCTGGCGGCCGACGGCGTCGACGAGCTCCTCCGCGTCTTCGCCGAGGGCGACTGGTCCGACGTCCCGCAGCCCGGTCCGGCCACGACCGTGGTCCTCCACGTCCCGGGGCGCGCGTGGACGGTGCGCTCGACGCCCGACCGGCTCGCGGTGGGCGACGGGGCGGACGAGGCGGCGGACGCGACGGTGCACGCCGACGCGTCCGACCTGCTGCTGTGGCTGTGGGGCCGCCCCCACGGCGAGCTCGCCGTCGACGGCGCGCCGGACGCCGCCGAGGCGCTGCAGCGGCGCCTGGCCGTCGTGACGACCTGACTCACCCGCGGGTCGCAGCCCCCGCGAGGACCGTCTCGCACACCGCGACGAGGCGCTCGCGGAGGGCCGCGGCGCGCCCGGTGAGCTCGCGCTGCCGGGCGACGTACTCCGCCCTGCCCTCCTGCGTCTCGATCGCCACGGGAGGCAGGGCGTACGACGACAGGTCGTAGGGGGACGCCTGCATGTCGAGGACGCGGATCTCACCGGCGAGGGCGAAGCAGTCGAGGGCGAGCTCGCCCGGGACCGCCGGACCGAGCTTCGTCGCCCACTTGTGGCAGTCCATCGCCGCGTGCAGGCACCCCGGCTGCTCGAGGGCGACCTGCCGCTCACGGGTCGGCTGCACGCGGTTGCGGCCGACGGCGGCGGGGGTGAAGAAGCGGAAGGCGTCGACGTGGGAGCAGCGGACGGGGTGCGACTCCACGACGGCGTCGGTGCCGGCCTGCCCGAGCCGCAGCGGCAGCGGGTGCCGCAGCTGCTCGTCGCGGCCCTGCCGGTAGACCATCGCCCACTCGTGGAGGCCGAGGCAGCCGGTGAACGCCGGACGGGTCGCCGTCGCGGTGAGGAGGCGGTGGACGAAGCGGACGGTGTCGCCGCGGGCCGCGACGTAGGCGTCGACGTCGAGGTCCACGACCCCGTTCGCCTCGCGGTACCACCGCCATGCTGCGTGCAGGGCCGCGCCGTCCTCGGCCGGGGCGAGCGCGACGCCCGCGCCGGGGTGCCTGCGCCTCAGCTGCGCGGGCCGCGTCGGGTAGTACGTCCAGAGGAAGTCCTCGACCGCGTGCGGCTCCCCGCGCGCCCGTCGCGACCGGTGCCCGGCGCTCAGGGCGTCCGCCCGCGCCTCGTGCGCCGCGAGCCGCGCCCGCCACACCTCGGGCGGGAGCACCTCCGTCGTCACCGCCCCAGGGTAGGCAGTGCGGCAGGGGGTCACAGGCCGCCGGTAGCCTCCTCGACCGTGCGGATCGCGAGGTACACGACAGGTGAGGACCCCGTCTACGGCATCGTCGAGGGCGACCCGGGCGAGGAGGTCCTCCACCAGGTCGCCGGGGACCCCCTGTACGTCGAGCCCGTCCGCACGGGGCAGACGCACGCCCTCGTCGACGTCCGCCTGCTCGCGCCGGTCATCCCGCGCAGCAAGGTGGTCGGCGTCGGCAAGAACTACGCCGACCACGTGGCGGAGATGGGCGGCGGCCAGGCGCCGACGGAGCCCGCCCTCTTCCTCAAGCCCAACACGAGCGTCGTCGGGCCGATGGACCCCGTCGTGCTCCCGTGGCAGTCGGAGGAGGTCCACTACGAGGGCGAGCTCGCCGTCGTCATCGGCCGCCTCTGCAAGGACGTGCCGGAGGACCGGGTGCCGGAGGTCGTCCTCGGCTACACGTGCGCCAACGACGTCACCGCCCGCGACCTGCAGCGCAGCGACCTCCAGTGGGCGCGCGCGAAGGGCTTCGACACCTTCTGCCCGCTCGGCCCCTGGCTCGTCACCGCCGACGAGCTCGCCGTCGACGACCTCGCGCTCACCACGCGGCTGGACGGCCAGGTCGTCCAGTCCGGCCGGACCTCGCAGATGATCCACGACGTCGTCTCCGTCGTGAGCCACGTCAGCGAGGCCTTCACGCTCCTGCCCGGCGACGTCATCCTCACCGGCACGCCGTCGGGGGTGGGCCCGCTGCAGGACGGGCAGGTGGTCGAGGTCGAGGTGGAGGGGATCGGCGTGCTGCGCAACCCGGTCCGCGACGCCGGTGAGGGAGGTGCCGCGTGAGCCCCGAGGTCCACGAGGTCGTCCACGAGCACGCGGGCCTGCCCGCCGCGGGCGCGGTGCGCGTGCGGTTCTGCCCGTCGCCGACCGGTACCCCGCACGTCGGGCTCATCAGGACGGCCCTGTTCAACTGGGCGTACGCCCGCCACACCGGCGGCACGTTCGTCTTCCGCATCGAGGACACCGACGCGGCGCGCGACTCGCAGGAGTCGTACGACGCGCTGCTCGACTCCCTGCGCTGGCTCGGTCTCGACTGGGACGAGGGACCCGAGGTCGGCGGGCCGCACGCCCCCTACCGGCAGTCCCAGCGACGCGCCGTGTACGACGACGCCATCGCGCGGCTGCTCGAGGCCGGGCAGCTCTACGAGTCGTTCTCCACCCCCGCGGAGGTCGAGCAGCGCCACCGCGACCACGGCCGCGACCCCAAGCTCGGCTACGACAACCACGACCGGTACCTCACCGACGAGGCCCGCGCGGCGTTCCTCGCCGAGGGCCGCTCGCCGGTGCTGCGCTTCCGGATGCCCGACGCCGACGTCGTCGTCGACGACCTGGTCCGCGGCGAGATCCGCTTCGCGCAGGGCAGCGTGCCCGACTTCGCCGTCGTGCGCGCCAACGGGGACCCGCTCTACACCCTCGTCAACCCCGTCGACGACGCCCACATGGGCATCACCCACGTGCTGCGGGGGGAGGACCTGCTGAGCTCGACGCCCCGGCAGGTCGCGCTCTACGACGCGCTCGCCGCCGTCGGGGTCGGGACGGGCGTCCCGCGCTTCGGGCACCTGCCGTACGTCATGGGCGAGGGCAACAAGAAGCTGTCGAAGCGCGACCCCGAGTCCAACCTCCTCCTGCACCGCGAGCGCGGCTTCCTGCCCGAGGGGCTCCTCAACTACCTCGCGCTGCTCGGCTGGGGCATCGCCGACGACCGCGACGTCTTCACCCTCCCCGAGATGGTCGCGGCGTTCGACGTCGCCGACGTCAACGCCAACCCCGCGCGCTTCGACGTCGCGAAGGCCGAGGCGATCAACGCCCAGCACCTGAGGGCGCTGCCGCCCGAGGAGCTCGGCCGGCGGGTCGTGCCGTACCTCGCCGGGCTCGTCGCCGACCCGCCGACCCCGGCCCAGGCGGAGGTGCTCGCGGCGGCCGTGCCGCTCGTGCAGGAGCGGATGACGCTGCTCGGGCAGGCCCGCGACATGCTCGGCTTCCTCTTCGTCGACGACGACGCCCTCCGCCACGACGAGGAGTCGGTCGCGGCGCTGCGGCCCGAGGCGCCCGAGGTGCTCGCTGCGGCCCGCGAGGCCCTCGCCGGGCTCGGGAGCTGGGACACCGCGGGCATCGAGGCGGCCCTCCGTGCGGCTCTCGTCGACGGTCTCGGCGTCAAGCCGAAGTTCGCCTTCGCGCCCGTGCGGGTGGCGGTGACGGGCCGACGGGTGTCCCCGCCGCTCTTCGAGTCCATGGAGCTCGTCGGTCGGGAGTCGTCGCTCGCCCGGCTCGACCGCCTCGCCGCCCGGCTCGGACCCGCGCCGGGCTGACGGTCGAGGCGGTCTCGCGGCTCAGGGTGACGTCAGGGGCACGACCCACGCCTGGACCGTGAGCGGCCGGCTGCTCGTCGGCGGCTCCTCGAGCAGCCTCGCAGGCTCGCTCGTCGCGAGGTCGACGACAGGCTGGGCGGTCACCCCGGTGGCGTCGGCGACCTGCTGCGCGCTCGCCTGGTCCCCGACGAGCACGACAGGTGTGGCGCCGTTCGCCCGCGCTCCGGCCGCGGCGCGCGCGAGGACGGAGCCGAGGTCCTCCCCACCACCCGGCTCGGCCGGCGGCTCGATACCGACGAGCGGGACCCCGCACAGGGCCCGGACCACCGGGGCCCACTCCACGCGCGCCCGGAAACCGACCGTGAGGACGGCAGGGTCCGGCCCCGCGGCCTCGAGGGCCCCGCACACCTGCCGGGCGGCGTCGACCTGACCCACCTCGGTGCGCTCGAGCGCGACCGGTGCCGTCGCGAGGGCGGTCGGGACCAGGAACGACAGCGCGAGGCCGCTCGCCAGCAGGGGCCGGGCCGCGCCACCCCCGGCTCGTCGTGGCAGCCAGCGGGTGAACGCGACGAGGGCCGCGACCGCGCACAGGACGACGAACGGGTACGTGACGGTGACGTAGCGCCGGTCCGCCCACGGGTGGTCCGGCGTGATCGCCGGGCGGTAGAGGCTGACGAGGGTGACGGCGAGCCCGACGACGAAGGGCAGCACCCACCCCGGCAGCGGCCGGCGTGTCAGCACCGCCCGGGCGCCGACCACGGTGAGCGCGACGGAGGCGACGGCCGCGGCGAGGACGGTCGCGGGACCCAGCCACCACACGAGCCACGTCACCGAGTCCTCGGCGTAGGTCCGCGTGCCGTCGAGCACGAGGCCCTGCTGCTGCTGGAGCGCCTCGACGAACGTGTCCTGCCCCGGCAGGTAGGGCTCGCGGGTGTCGACGAGCCACAGGGGTCGGCTCGCGAGAACCAGCCAGGCGGCGGCGACGACACCGCCGGACGCGAGCGGCAGCCGGACCGCGGCCCACGAGGCCCAGGTGGGCGGTCCCGCGTGCCAGCGGTCGGCGAGCACCCGCCCCGCCGCGAGCGCGAGCAGCGACACCGCCAGCAGGAGCGCTCCGGCGACGACGAGCGGTCCCAGCGAGCTCATGACGGAGGCGATGTAGGGCGAGGACCACCACCTCGTGGCCAGCGCGGCGGGGACGCCGCTCGCGAGGGCCCCGACCGCCAGGGGCACGGCGGCCGGGTGCCGCCTCCCGGCGAGCAGCGCGACCGCGGGCACGAGCAGCACGAGCTCCCGGACGGCGTCGATGCGGACGAGGAGGTTGGCGCCGAGCAGCACACCGGCCACGAGGCCGAGGAGGCGCCCGTCGCGGGCCCGCGTCGCGTCGACCGCCGCGACGAGCAGCGCGGCGCCCGTCATGAGGTAGAGCAGGGAGAACGGCTCGGAGAAGGTCTGCCGGGCGACGAGCGCCACGGGCTGCGCGAGCGCGAGCAGCGCGACCGCGAGCGCCGCGCCCCACCCGCCGAGCAGCCGGTGGCCGAGCGCCCCCACCGCGCACAGGGCGAGACCCGTCGCGAGGGCCGGCAGGAAGGCCATCGCAGGCCACCCGGCCACCCACCAGCCGAGCGACAGCAGGGCGGGGACGCCGACGAGGAACTGGGGCTCGACCCGGAGGGTCGGCTGCCCGTCGACGACCGGTCCGGCGACGGAGTAGTTGGCGGCGGCGCTCACGCGCACCCAGGGGTCGGTGGCCTGGAGCCCGAACACCTCGAGCCCGGGGTCGAGCGGCACGCCACCGACGCGCGCGAGGGCGAGGGCGTACGTCGCGTACGCCCCGGGGTCGCGCCGGACCACGACGTGCTCCCCCGAGGCGGCGACGCCCCACACCACGGTCAGGACGGCGACCGCGGCGACGGCCGCCGCCACCGGCCAGGGGACGCGGGGCAGCCGGAGCGCGGGCAGGACCGCGGCGGCGAGCGCCGCCCCCGCGAGCACCCCCGCGGTGGCCGTCCACCAGGACCACGCCCCGACCTGCTGCGCGAAGGCGGCCGCCAGCATCACCGGGAGCGCGACCAGCGCGACCCCCGCCGGCACCAGGAGGAGAGCCGTCGTGCCGGCCCGGTCGGTGCCTCCGGTGCGGGCCGCCGCCGCGCCGTGAACCGGCGTCCCAGTCGCCACTGCGTCCCCACCCGTCGTCCGTCCGGCGTGCGGGCCGAGCGTAGGGGCACGGGACGGCGGTTTTGGACCGCCCCCCGCGGTCGGCTACCCTCGTGCACGTCGCGCCCGCCCGTCGGGACGGCACCCATGGGGTATGGGGTAATTGGCAGCCCGGCTGATTCTGGTTCAGCTAGTCTAGGTTCGAGTCCTGGTACCCCAGCTCAGGAGGGCACCGCCCGGGGCATGGTCCCGCGTGCGGTAGTCTTCACCGGCCCGGTCAGGGCACCTAGGGCCCCGTCGTCTAGCGGCCTAGGACGCCGCCCTCTCAAGGCGGTAGCGCCGGTTCGAATCCGGTCGGGGCTACACGGGACGAAGGCCCGCTCCAGCCGGAGCGGGCCTTCGTGCGTCCGGGGGGCTCTCAGCGGGCGAGCGGCCGGACGACGCCGGCTGCCGGCCGGGGAGCCAGGGTGGCCGGGTGCTCGGGGCGGTGCTCGGGGCGGACGGTGCGCGCGGTCCGGTACGCCGGCGGTGCAGGGGGCAGGGGGCCGACGCTCGCGGTCTGCGGCGCCGCCGCGACGCCCTCGCCGCCGGCGCGGCGCAGCGCCTCGGTGAGCCGGTTCGCGGCGGCCATGACCGCGGCGGCGTGCATGCGGCCGGGCTGGCGCGAGAGGCGCTCGATGGGACCGGACACCGAGATCGCGGCGATGACGCGACCCTGCGACCCGCGGACCGGCGCCGACACGGACGCGACGCCGGGCTCGCGCTCGCCGACGGACTGAGCCCAGCCCCGCCGCCGCACCTGCGACAGCGTGGTCGCCGTGAAGCGGGCTCCGATGAGGCCCTTGTGGAGGCGGTCCGGCTCCTCCCACGCGAGGAGCACCTGGGCGGCAGAGCCGGCGAGCATCGTGAGGGTCGCGCCGACGGGGACGCTGTCGCGCAGGCCGCTCGGCCGCTCGGCGGCCGCGACGCACACGCGGTGCTCGCCCTGGCGCCGGTACACCTGCGCGGACTCGCCCGTGTGGTCGCGCAGCGCCGCCAGCACGGGCTGCGACACGGCGAACAGCCGGTCCTCGCCCGCCGCGGCGGCGAGCTCCGCCACCCGGGGGCCGAGGACGAAGCGGCCGTTGCCGTCGCGGGCGACGAGCCGGTGGTGCTCGAGCGCGACCGCGAGGCGGTGGGCGGTCGGGCGTGCGAGGCCCGTGCTCTCGACGAGCTGGGCGAGGGTCACGGGGCCGCCCTCGAGGGCGCCCAGGACGACGGCGGCCTTGTCGAGGACGCCGACTCCGCTACTCTTGTCCACGAGTCGATACTGCCGTCTCGTCACGTGGGATGGCAAGGCATCCTGCCGAAGACGTCAGGACAGGACGACAGCGACCGGGACGGTCGCGGGAGGTGGCACCGATGGGCCGGACGCTCGCAGAGAAGCTGTGGGACGCGCACGTCGTCCGCAAGGGGGAGGGCGACGAGCCGGACCTGCTCTACATCGACCTCCACCTCGTCCACGAGGTGACGAGCCCGCAGGCCTTCGAGGGCCTGCGCCTCGCAGGTCGGCAGGTGCGTCGCCCGGACCTCACGATCGCGACCGAGGACCACAACGTCCCGACCGACCTCGGCGTCACCCGCCAGACGCTCATCGCCGACCCCGTCAGCCGCACCCAGGTCGACACGCTGCGCAGCAACTGCGAGGAGTTCGGGATCCGGCTGCACCCGCTCGGCGACGTCGACCAGGGCATCGTCCACGTCGTCGGCCCGCAGCTCGGCCTCACCATGCCGGGGATCACCGTCGTGTGCGGCGACAGCCACACCTCCACCCACGGTGCGTTCGGGGCGCTGGCCTTGGGTATCGGCACGAGCGAGGTCGAGCACGTCCTCGCCACCCAGACCCTGCCGCTGCGGCCGTTCCGCACCATGGCGATCACCGTCGACGGCGCGCTGCCCGAGGGCTCGACGGCGAAGGACGTCATCCTCGCCGTCATCGCCCGGATCGGGACCGGCGGCGGCCAGGGCTACGTGCTGGAGTACCGCGGCGAGGCGATCCGCAGCCTGTCGATGGAGGCGCGGATGACGATCTGCAACATGTCGATCGAGGCCGGCGCCCGGGCGGGCGTGATCGCCCCGGACGACACGACGTTCGCCTACCTCCAGGGCCGCCCGCACGCGCCGCAGGGCGCGGACTGGGACGCCGCCGTCGAGTACTGGCGGACGCTGCGGACCGACGACGACGCCGTCTTCGACGAGGAGGTCGTGCTCGACGCCGCCGACATCGAGCCGTTCGTCACGTGGGGCACGAACCCGGGGCAGGGCGTCCCGCTGTCGGGGTCGGTGCCCGACCCCGAGCAGATGAGCGAGCCGACGGCGCGTGCGTCGGCGGAGAAGGCGCTCGCCTACATGGCGCTGGAGCCCGGCACGCCGATGCGGGAGGTCAAGGTCGACACCGTGTTCATCGGCTCGTGCACGAACGGGCGCATCGAGGACCTGCGCGCCGCGGCCGCGGTCGTGCAGGGGCGGCACAAGCACCCGGACCTGCGGGTCATGGTCGTCCCGGGGTCGGCGCGCGTCCGGTTGCAGGCCGAGGAGGAGGGCCTCGACGTCGTCTTCAAGGAGTTCGGCGCCGACTGGCGCGGCGCCGGCTGCTCGATGTGCCTCGGCATGAACCCGGACCAGCTGTCGCCGGGGGAGCGGAGCGCGTCGACGTCGAACCGCAACTTCGAGGGCCGGCAGGGCCGGGGCGGCCGCACCCACCTCGTGAGTCCTCTCGTGGCGGCCGCCACGGCCGTCCGCGGCACGCTGTCCAGCCCCGCCGACCTCGACTGACCCCGCCCGTTCCCGGACCGACCGGAGGCACCGCGATGGAACCGTTCACCACCCACACCGGCACGGGCGTCCCGCTGCGCGCGAGCAACGTCGACACCGACCAGATCATCCCCGCCGTCTACCTCAAGCGGGTGTCCCGCACGGGCTTCGAGGACGGGCTCTTCTCCGCCTGGCGGCAGGACCCGGGCTTCGTCCTCAACCAGGAGGCGTACCGCACGGGCAGCGTCCTGGTCGCCGGCCCCGACTTCGGCACGGGGTCCTCCCGCGAGCACGCGGTGTGGGCCCTCAAGGACTACGGCTTCCGCGCCGTGCTGTCGTCGCGGTTCGCCGACATCTTCCGAGGCAACGCCGGCAAGCAGGGCCTGGTCGCGGGCCGGCTCGCGCAGGAGGACGTCGAGCTGCTGTGGAAGCTGCTCGAGGAGCAGCCGGGCCTCGAGGTGACGGTGGACCTCGAGGCGCGCCAGGTGCGCTGCGCCGACGTCGTCGCGACGATGGAGGTCGACGACTACACGCGCTGGCGGCTCATGGAGGGCCTCGACGACATCGGTCTGACGCTGCGGCACGAGGCAGAGGTCGCGGACTTCGAGGGGCGCCGCGAGGCCTGGCGCCCGACCACGACGCCGGTCGGGTGAGCCGGGGCGCCGGCACGACGGACCCGGCGTTCGACGGGGCGCTCTACGCCGCCCACACCGCCCACCACCGCGCCCACGACGACGAGGTGCTCGACGCGGTCCCCTGGCGGACCGGGCTGCGGGTGCTCGACGTCGGGTGCGGCGTGGGCGACCTCACCCGGCACGTGGCGGACCGCGTCGCGCCCGGTGGTGAGGTGCTCGGGATCGACGCGTCCTCGTCCCAGGTCGCGGTGGCGCGGGACGGCGATGCCGTGGCCGGGCTGCGCTTCGAGGTGGCGCGGGCGCAGGAGCTGGACGCCGTGGTGCCCGACGGGTGGGCGGACGTCGTGCTGAGCGTCGCGACGCTGCACTGGGTGCCGGAAACCGACCAGGCGCTCGTCCACCGTCGCCTCGCGACGGCTCTGGCCCCGGGCGGCCTGCTGCGCATCGACATGGGCGGGGCGGGCCAGGTGGCGGCGGCCCGCGCGGTCCTCGACGAGGTCGCGGCCGGGCACGGCGTCGCGCCGGCGACGTGGTTCTTCCCCGAGGCGGAGGAGCTGGCGGGGCTCGTGCGAGGGGCGGGGCTCGAGCCGCTCGACGTCGAGCTGGTCCGCCAGCGCCGACGGCTGCCCGACGCGCGCGCCGTCGAGGGCTGGCTGCGGAGCCAGGTGCTCGTGGGCTACGGGCGGGGCGACGTCCGGCCGGAGGCCGTGGAGGCGTTCGCGGCGGACGCGGTCGCGCGCGCGGTCGCGCGGCTGCGGCGCGCGGACGGCAGCTACGACCAGGACTACGTGCGCGCACGGGCGCTCGCGCGACGCCCCGCCTGACCCGGATGCCGTGGACCGGGCGACGCCCGGGCCGTAGCGTGACCCGGGCCAGCCCACCGTCGACGCCAGGAGGCACCCGTGAACAGGAGCGACCTCGTCGCCGCGATCGCCGAGCGGATCGGCGACAAGAAGAAGGCCAAGCAGGCCGTCGACGCATTCGTCGAGTCCGTCACGGATGCCGTCGCCCGCGGCGAGAAGGTCGCCGTCAGCGGCCTCGGCACCTTCGAGCGCGCCTACCGGGCGGCGTCCGAGGGCGAGCCCGTCGACGTGGCGGGCGTCCAGGTCCCGCGCTTCGAGCCGGCCAAGGGCTTCCGCGTCCTCGTCGACGAGGCCCGCCACCTGGGCGAGCAGGCCATCGCCGTGGCCGCTGCCGCCGTGGCTGAGGGCAAGAAGGGCGGCAAGGTCTCCAAGATCGCGAAGAAGGCGCAGGTCAAGGCCGAGAAGCAGTACGGCGCGAAGGCGCGTCCGAAGCCGTCGACGCAGCCCGTGCCCGTCGTCGCCACCGAGGCCTCGCCCGCGCGGAAGGCGGCCGAGGCCCGCGACGGCGGAGCGCCCGGAGGTGGCCCGGTCGCGACCGGCGACACCACGCCCGCGAAGAAGGCGACGGCGAAGAGGACGACGGCGACGAAGGCCACGCCCGCGAAGAAGGCGACGGCGAAGAAGACGACGGCGAAGAAGACGACGGCCACGAAGGCCACGCCCGCGAAGAAGTCGACCACGAAGAAGACGACGGCGACGAAGGCCACGCCCGCGAAGAAGACGACGGCGACGAAGGCCGCGCCCGCGAAGAGGTCGACCACGAAGAAGTCGACAGCGAAGAAGACGACCGCGAGGACGACCGCGGCGGCCGCTCCTGCGACGGCGACCGGGACGGCGCGGGCCACGGAGGCGGCGACCACCGACTCCGCGACCGCGACGCGCCCGCCCGTCCCGTCCTCGTCGGGTGGGAGCCCGGCGACGTCCTCGACCGCGACGCGCAGCTCGGCGAAGCGCACGCCCACGACACGCACCCCCGCGAAGCAGACGGCCGCGAAGCAGACGGCCGCGAAGCAGACGGCCGCGAAGCAGACGGCCGCGAAGCGGACCACCGCCACGCGCACTCCTGCGAAGCGGACCCCGGCGACACGGACCGGCGCCCCGGCCCGTCGCCCGGCCGTCCGCCCGGCGGCGCAGCCGTCCTCGAGCCCGGCGGCCGCGACCGGTGAGGACGACACCCCGTCGTCCACCCCGTCGTCCACCCCGTCGTCCACCCCGACCGCCGGCACCGGCGGGGGCGCCTGAGGCCGCCGCTGTGCCGGTCCGGACGGACACGGGAGCGGTCGCGGTCGGCGGGCGGGCGCCGATGGTCCACCATGGGACCGTGACCGACACGCTCATCGTCCACGGGGGCTCGCCCCTCAACGGGCGCATCCGCCTGCGGGGTGCCAAGAACTTCGTGTCGAAGGCGATGGTGGCCTCGCTGCTCGGGCACACGCCGAGCCGGCTCCGCAACGTGCCGGCGATCCGCGACGTCGGCGTGGTCACGGGTCTCCTCGAGCTGCACGGCGTCTCGGTCCACGACCAGGGCGAGGACGGCCTCCTGCTCGACCCCAGCGAGGTCGAGCGCGCCCACAGCGCCGACATCGACGCCCACGCCGGCACGAGCCGCATCCCGATCCTCCTGTGCGGCCCGCTGCTGCACCGCCTCGGGGAGGCGTTCATCCCCGACCTCGGCGGCTGCCGCATCGGCGACCGGCCCATCAACTACCACCTCGAGTCGCTGCGGCGCTTCGGCGCCGTCGTCGACAAGCTCCCGGGTGGCGGCATCCGCATCACGGCCCCGGACGGGCTGCGCGGCACCAAGATCGAGCTGGAGTACCCCAGCGTCGGGGCGACCGAGCAGGTCCTGCTCACCGCCGTGCGCGCGGAGGGCGTCACCGAGCTCAAGAACTCCGCCATCGAGCCGGAGATCCTCGACCTCATCGCGGTGCTCCAGAAGATGGGCGCCATCATCAGCGTCGACACCGACCGGGTCATCCGCATCGAGGGCGTCGACCGCCTCGAGGGCTACGACCACTACGCGCTCACCGACCGGATCGAGGCCGCGTCCTGGGCGTGCGCCGCGCTCGCGACGAAGGGTGACGTCTTCCTCGAGGGCGCCACGCAGCCCGAGATGATGACGTTCCTCAACGTCTTCCGGAAGGTCGGGGGCCGCTTCGACGTGCGGCAGGACGGCATCCGCTTCTGGCACCCCGGCGGCGACCTGTCGTCCATCGTCCTCGAGACCGACGTCCACCCCGGCTTCATGACCGACTGGCAGCAGCCGCTCGTGGTGGCGCTCACGCAGGCCAGCGGGCTCAGCATCGTCCACGAGACCGTGTACGAGCAGCGCTTCGGGTTCACCGACGCGCTGCGGGAGATGGGCGCGACGATCCAGGTGTACCGGGAGTGCCTCGGCGGCGCGCCGTGCCGGTTCGGGCAGCGGAACTTCCTCCACAGCGCCGTCGTCTCGGGCCCGTCGAAGCTCCACAGCGCCGAGATCACCGTCCCGGACCTGCGCGGGGGCTTCAGCCACCTCATCGCGGCACTCGCGGCCGAGGGCACGTCGAAGGTCCACGGCATCGGGCTCATCGACCGCGGCTACGAGCACTTCGGCGACAAGCTCGCCGCGCTCGGGGCGATGGTGGAGCGCGGCTGACGGTCAGCCCGCGTCGCGGGCGGGACCGGCGACGACCGCGCGGGTGCGCGGCCCGGCGCCGTGCGCGAGGACGGCGTCGAGCTGGTGGGCGGTGTCGACGTCGTGCCGCAGGGCCCACGGCACGTCGGTGAGCACGTGCGCGACCACGGCGTGACGGCCCGCCGAGCCCGCACCGAACGACGGGGTGAGCACGGCGGGGGACGCCGCGGCCAGCAGCGTCGTCCCCGTTCCGTCCGCGTCGGGCACCGTCACCTGACGCGCCCCCGAGGCCAGGGCGTCGGCACACGCCGCGAGCCCCAGGCGCACGTCGTCCGCCGTCAGCGCCGGCAGGTCGGCGAGCAGCACGGCGCAGGGCCGCTCGGGCGCCTGCCGGCCCGCTGCCTCCAGCCCCGCCCGGAGCGCCGCCGCGAGGTCGGGTCCGGGATCGGCGACGACGGTCGCCCCGAGGGCCGCGTGCTCCGCGGCCGCTCGCGCGTCGCCCGTCACCACCAGGACGCGCTGCACGACCCCGTCCGCGGCGGTGACGGCGGCGACGGTGTCGAGCGCGACGGCGCGGGCCAGGGAGATGCGGTCGGGGACGGCGAGCCGCGACTTCGCGGAGTCGCCGCCCTTGACGGGCAGGACGACCGTCCAGCCGGGAGCCGCGCGGTCCGTCGCCATCGCCGCGCATCGTCCCACCCGCCCGAGCGCACGGGTGGTTAGGGTGACGGCGTGAGCACCCGCCGCGAGACCGACACGCGGCTGGGGTGGGGCTACCGGCTCGTCCTCGCCGTCTGCATCCCCCTCCTGCGCCTCACGACACGCCGCGACTGGCGCGGTGCGGAGAACCTGCCGGCCGAGGGGGGCCTCGTCCTCGTCTCGACGCACGCGAGCGAGGTCGACCCCCTCACCCTCGGTCACTGGGTGCACGCGCACGGCCGGGTCATGCGCTACCTCGTGAAGTCGAGCCTGTTCCGGGTGCCGCTGCTCGGGGCGATCCTCCGCGACGCGGAGCAGATCCCCGTCCACCGCGGGGGTGGTGACGCCGCCGAGGCGTTCCGCTCGGCGGTCGCCGCGGTGCGCCGGGGCCTCATGGTCGTCGTGTTCCCGGAGGGCACGCTCACGCGGGACCCCGACCTGTGGCCGATGCGCGGGAAGACCGGCGCGGCCCGCATCGCGCTGGAGACCGGCGCCCCCGTCGTCCCCGTGGGGCAGTGGGGCCCGCACCGTCTGCTGCCCCGGTACGGCCGGGTGCCGCGCCCGTTCCCCCGGAAGACCGTCCACGTGTGGGCCGGCCCGCCCGTCGACCTCGACGACCTGCGCGGTCGCCCGCTCGACCAGGCCGTCCTCACCGAGGCGACCGACCGCATCATGCGCGCGCTCACCGCCATCGTCGCCGAGCAGCGGGGCGAGACGCCACCGACCGTCCCCTTCGACCCGAAGGCGGCAGGGGTGCCGGAGACGGGCCGCTGGACCGGCCGCGAGGAGCGAAGATGAGCGCACGGCCGCGCGTCTGCGTGCTCGGCAGCGGGTCGTGGGGCACCACCTTCGCCGCCGTCACCACCGACGCCGGCTGCCCGACCACGGTGTGGGGGCGGGACCCCGAGATCGTCCGCTCGATCGCGAGCGACCACGCCAACCCCCGCTACCTGCCCGGTGTCGAGCTGCCGGAGGCGCTCACGGCCACCACCGACGCGGTCGGCGCGGTGTCGGGAGCCGACGTCGTCGTCGTCGCGCTGCCGTCGAAGGTGCTGCGTCGGACGGTCGCCCCGCTCGCGGCCCACGTTCGTCCCGACGCCGTCCTCGTCTCGCTCTCCAAGGGCGTCGAGCACGGCAGCGACCGGCGCATGAGCGAGGTCGTCGCCGAGGCCGCCGGCGTCGGGCGCGACCGGGTCGCCGTGGTGAGCGGACCCAACCTCGCCCGCGAGATCGCCGCGCGGCAGCCGACCGCGACCGTCGTCGCGGCGACGACGCCGGAGGTCGCGGAGCAGGTGGCCGCGGCCTGCTCGACCGACTACTTCCGCCCGTACACGAACACCGACGTCGTCGGGGTCGAGATCGCCGGGGCGATGAAGAACGTCATCGCCCTCGCCGTCGGCATGGCCGTGGGGCTCGGGATGGGCGACAACTCCCGGGCCTCGATCATCACGCGGGGCCTCGCCGAGACGGCGCGGCTCGGCGCCGCGCTCGGCGCCGACCCGCAGACGTTCGCCGGGCTCGCGGGCATGGGCGACCTCGTCGCGACGTGCACCTCGCCGCTCAGCCGCAACCGCACGTTCGGGGAGGAGCTCGGCCGCGGCTCGACCGTCGAGGAGGTCGTCGCCCGAACCCGGCAGACCGCCGAGGGCGTCGTGTCGTGCGGGTCGCTGCTGCACCTCGCCCGCTCCCTCGGCGTCGACGTCCCCATCACCGAGGCGGTGACGGCCGTGGTCTCGGGTGGCCTGCGCCCGGAGGACCTCGCGAGGCTGCTGCTCTCGCGGGCCCGCAAGCCCGAGGTCGAGTAGCAGCCGGGGCCCTCAGCCCCGCTCGAGCGACCGGTCGAGGGCCTGCTCGAGGTCCCGCCACAGGTCCTCGACGTCCTCGATGCCCACCGACAGCCGCAGCAGCCCCTCGGGCACGCCCAGCGGCTCCGCAGGGTGCCGGCGGCGTCGCTCGACGAGAGACTCCACCCCGCCGAGGCTCGTCGCGTGCACCCACAACCGCGTCGCGGCCGCCACCCGCTCCGCGGCGGCGGCGTCGGCGAGGTCGAGGGCGAGCAGCGTCCCGGGGCCGCGCATCTGCTCCGTCGCGAGCGCGTGGCCGGGGTCGTCGGCCAGCCCCGGGTAGCGGACCCGGCGGACCGCGCGGTGGCCGCGCGCCCGTCCGGCGAGCACGTGGGCGCTCGCCTGGGCCCGCTGGAGCCGGACGTCGAGGGTGCGCAGGCCCCGCAGGCCGAGCCACGCCTCGAAGGGCCCCGGCACGGCGCCCGTGCGGGTGCGGTGCTCCCGCAGGCGCTCCGCGAGGTCGCCGTCGCCGGCCACGACGGCGCCGAGCAGGACGTCGCTGTGGCCCGACACCGCCTTCGTCAGGGAGTGGACGGCGAGGTCCGCGCCGAGGGCGAGCGGGTTCTGCAGGAGCGGGGTCGCGAAGGTGCTGTCGACGGCGACCAGCGCACGGCGGCCGTCCGCCGCCGTGGTGGCGGCCCGCTCGACGGCCGCGCGGACGGCGCGCACATCGGTGAGCTCCATCGTGGGGTTCACCGGGGTCTCGAGCCACACGAGGTCCGCGCCCTGGGCCGCCGCCGCCTCGAGCGCGCCGGGGAGGGCGGGGTCCACCTCGACGACGTCGACGCCGCGGGTGTCCCGCAGGTGGCGCAGGAGCGCGACCGTGCCGGAGTACGCACGGGACGGCACGACGACGCGGGGCCGGTGCGCGCCGGGTGCGGTCGTGTCGGCTGCACGTGCGGCGGCGCGCGCGAGCGCGACCTCGACCCCGGCGGTGACGGCGGCGATGCCGGACGCCAGCAGCACGGCCTCGCCACCCTCGAGCTCCCCGAGCGCCGCCTCGAGCGCCTGCCACGTCCCGGTGCCGCCGCGGGCGTAGCTGCGGACCGAGGGGTCGGCCATCCCGTCGGGCCCGGTGAGGGCGTGGTACGTGCTCGACAGCTCGACGGACGGGTTGAGAGGTCCCCCGCCGACAGCAGGCGGGCGACCGGCGTGCACGAGTCGGGTGGCGGGGGAGTCGGGCACGGGCGCCAGCGTAGGTGGCGCCTCGCCGGGCACGGCCGCCCCGGCCGTTAGCCTCGCCGTCCATGAGCGACAGCGGTACCCGGCGGCCTCGCGTCGCCGTCCTGTTCGGTGGCCGCTCCGGCGAGCACGGCATCTCGTGCGTCACCGCGTCGGGCGTCCTCGCCGCACTCGACCGTGACCGCTACGACGTCGTCGCCGTCGGCATCACGCGCAGCGGCGCCTGGCTGCTCGTCGACGACGACCCGTCGGCCTGGCGACTGCGGGGCCGTGAGCTCCCGGAGGTGACGGCGGCCTCCGCGGTCGCGCCCGGGCACGTGCTGAGCGCGACCGACACCGAGCGCCAGGGGCTCGTGCGGGTGCCCGAGTCCGGGTCACCGGTCGCGGTGGGCGACGTCGACGTCGTGCTGCCGCTGCTCCACGGGCCCTACGGCGAGGACGGCACCCTCCAGGGCCTCCTCGAGCTCGCGGGCACCCGGTACGTCGGCTCGGGTGTGCTCGCGAGCGCCGCGGGGATGGACAAGCACACGATGAAGGTCCTGCTCGCGCACGCGGGCTTCGAGGTCGCCGACTGGGTGCTGCTGCACCCGCGGGACTGGCGCACCGACCCCGCAGGCGTCCTCGGGCAGGTACGCGACGTGGTCCTCGGTCGCGCGGCTCCCGGCACACCCGTCTTCGTCAAGCCGTCCCGTGCCGGCAGCAGCCTCGGCATCGGCCGGGTCGCCCTCGACGGGCCCGACGCGCAGGCCGCGCTCGTCGCGGCGCTCGAGGCGGCGGCGGAGCACGACCCGCGGGTCGTCGTCGAGGTCGGCGTCGCCGGGCGCGAGATCGAGTGCGGGGTCCTGGGGGCGCCGGACGGGGGGACGCCGCGGGCCAGCGTGTGCGGGGAGATCGTCGTGCACGGCGACGGCTTCTACGACTTCGAGGCCAAGTACCTCGACGGGTCGCGGGTCGACCTCGTCGCGCCGGCGGACCTGCCCGACGAGGTCGCAGCGGCGGTCCGCGACCGGTCCGTCGAGGCGTTCGAGGCCCTCGGCTGCGAGGGGCTCGCGCGCGTCGACTGGTTCGTCGAGCCCGGTGGGGACGCGGCGGGCCCGGGCGGGGCACGCCTGCTGCTCAACGAGGTCAACACGATGCCGGGGTTCACGTCGACGTCGATGTACCCCGTGCTGTGGGAGCGGACCGGCGTGACGTACCCCGAGCTCGTCGACCGCCTCGTCCGGTTGGCGCTCGAGCGGCCGGTCGGCCTGCGGTAGCCCTAGGACGACAGGCAGGCCGCCTCGACGGGTAGCGCGGCCACCGCGGGACCGACGTCCGGCAGCACGGACAGCGTCGCGGGGCCGTAGGTGGCGGGCACCTCGACCTCGACCGCCGGTCGGCGGCCGTACGTCGTGAGGATCGCGCCGCTGTCGTCGGAGGCGAGCAGCACCCAGTCGACCACCGAGCCGTCGGACGCCTCCACGCTCACGCACTCCCGGGACGTCGGACCGGTCGGCGTGACGCCGCAGCGCAGCAGCACGGCCGGCTCGCCCCACGCGGCGGTGCCGGCGCCGCTCGTCTGCCTCGCCTGGGCGTCCGCGACGGTCCGGGGGAGGGCCGCGAGGAGCTCGGCGCAGGCCGGGTCGGTGGCCTCCGGTCCGGCCTCGACGGCGAGCGGGCCGGTGCAGCCGGCGAGGACCAGCGCGGCGAGCGCGGCGAGCGGCAGCCTCAGACGTGGACCACGGGGCACGTGAGGGTGCGGGTGATGCCGGCGAGCTCCTGGATGCGCGCGACGACGAGCCGGCCCAGCTCGTCGAGCGTCTCCGCCTGGACCTTCGCGACGACGTCGTAGGGACCCGTCACGTTCTCCACCGACACCGTCTCCGCCATGTCGCGGATGGCGTCGGACACGCTGCCGGCCTTGCCGACCTCTGTCTGCACGAGGATGTACGCCTGGACCACGCGCCGACCGTACCGCGACCGACCAACGCCGGCCCCACGGTGCCGACCGCCCACCCGAGGAGCCGCCCGTGCCCGAGCCGACCGTCGCCGACGTCGGGGAGGACGCCCTCGTCTCCGCCGTGCTCCGGACCCTCACCGCCTCGGGGTCCCGCGACCCGGAGCCCGGCCCCCGGGTGGTCGTGCCGCCGGGGGACGACGCGGCCGTCGTCGCCGACGCGGGTCCCGTCGTCGTCACGACGGACACGCTGGTGGTGGGCGTCGACTTCCGGCTCGACTGGTCGTCGGCCGCCGACGTCGGCCGCAAGACGGTCGTCCAGGTGCTCGCCGACGTCGAGGCGATGGGGGCGCGCCCCACGGGCCTCGTCGTCTCGCTGACGGCACCGGGCGACCTGCCGCTGTCGTGGGCGACCGGCCTCGCCGCGGGGCTCGGGGAAGGGGCGGCGGCCGCGGGTGCCGCGGTGCTGGGCGGAGACGTCGCGGAGGGCCCGGTCACCGTCGTGACAGGCACGGGTCTCGGCGTGCTCGACGGTCCGGCGCCGCCGGTGACCCGCGCCGGAGCCCGGCCGGGGGACGTCGTCGCGCTGCTGCCGCTGCCGGGGCGGCCCCTCGGGGCGTCCGCGGCGGGGCTGGCCGCGCTCTCGGCCGGTGTCGGGACGCTCGCCTCGCCGGAGGCGCCGGCGGACTGGGACGCCGGGGCGAGGGAGGCCCTCACGACGTGCCTGGCGGCCCACCGCGCGCCCGTGGTCGACCACCGTGCAGGCGCCGTCGCGCGCGCTGCGGGGGCCACGAGCATGATCGACGTGAGCGACGGCCTCGTGAGGGACGTGCTGCGGGTGGCGCAGGCCTCCGGGGTCGTCGTCGACCTCGACGGCGCCGCCCTCTCGCCCGGGGACGACCTGCGGGCGCTCGCGACGGCCCTCGACCCCGCCGACCGCGACCTGGCGCGGCGGTGGGTGCTGACGAGCGGGGAGGAGCACGCCATGCTCGCGACCTTCCCCGCCGGCGCCCTGCCGCCGGGGGCGCACGTCGTGGGCGCGTGCCGCGAGCCCGCCGCGGGGGAGCAGCCGGGCGTGCTCGTCGACGGCGCCGACCCCGCGCCCCTCGCCGGCGCGACCGGGGGCTGGACGCACTACGGCCGCCGTCCCTGAGGGAGCGGCGGCCGTGGAGCGGGTGGCGCTGGGGTCAGCGCGCGACCTTTCCGGCCTTGAGGCAGGAGGTGCAGACGTTCATCCGCTTCGGCGTCGCGCCCACGAGCGCACGGACCCGCTGGATGTTCGGGTTCCAGCGCCGCTTCGTGCGGCGGTGCGAGTGGGAGATCGAGTGTCCGAAGCCGGGGCCCTTGCCGCAGACGTCGCAGGTGGCAGCCACGGGATTCTCCTCGAGTACAGGTGTCAGGGGCCCGCGTCGGGCCTCCTCGGGCGGTTCCGGTCCTCCCCGTGGGACCGGGGGCCGGTGCATGAGCCCCCCGGGGTCCGGCAGGCAACCACGACAGGGTAGCGGACGCGCAGCCCGTGTCCGAACCCGCGGACCCGCCGAGGCCCGGGGCTCGCCGGGGACCGCGGACCACAGGGGACGTGTCCCACCCGGTCCGTATCCTGCCGGGCATGGCGGACGGCGCGGTGCGACCCGACGCCGTGGGGGCGGGTGAGGCCGCCGGGCTCGGACCCGTGCGGCTCCTCGACTGGGCGCACCTCGTCGCCGACCGGCTCGAGGCGGCCCGGCCGCGCCTCGACGCGCTCAACGTCTTCCCGGTCGCCGACGCCGACACCGGCACGAACCTCTCCCTCACCGTCTCCCGGGGCCTCGCGCGGGCCCTCGCGGGCGACGACGTCGACCCGCGGCGCGCGCTCCTGCTCGAGGCGCGCGGCAGCTCGGGCGCCATCGCGAGCCAGCTCGTGCGCGGCTGGGCGGACGTCCTGCTCACGCCCGAGGACGGGGTGCGTCCGCTCGACGCGCCCGGTGGGCTGGTCCCGCGCGTGGTGGCGGCCGCCCTCGCCCGGGGTGACGAGCTCGCCCGGCAGGCCGTCGCCTCCCCCGTCGAGGGGACGGTCCTCAGCGTCTCGCGGGCCGCGGCCGACGCGGCGGGCCACGTGGCGACGTCGGCGGGCGCCACGACGCACGAGGTCGTCGCCGCCGCCGTCGCCGCTGCCCGCGAGGCTCTCGCGCGCACCCCGTCGCAGCTGCCCGTCCTCGCCGCCGCCGGCGTCGTCGACTCGGGTGCGGCCGCTCTCGTCCTCGCCCTCGAGGCCCTCGAGGAGGTGGTCACCGGCGCCGCTGCCCCCTCAGCGGACGCCGCACCGCGGCTCCCGCACGCGCACGGGGCACCCGGTGCCGACCTCGACCCGGACGGCCCGGCCTACGAGGTGATGTACCTGCTCGAGGGCGACGGGTCCGGCGACGGGTCCGGCGACGGGTCGGGCGACGGGTCGGGTGTCGGCGACCGCCTGCGGGAGCTGCTGTCGGCGCTCGGCGACAGCGTCGTCGTCGTGGGCGGGGGTGGTCTGTGGCACGCCCACGTCCACACCGACGAGCCCGGCGCCGCCGTCGAGACCGCCCTGCCCCTCGGCCGACCCGCCGAGATCCGCATCACGCACTTCCTCGCGGCGTCGCGGTCGACCCCGGGGCCGGCACCGGTCGGGGGCGAGCGGGACGAGCCCGGGCCGCGGGTCGACGTGCCGCGGGACGTCGTCGTGGTCGCGTGCGTGCGGGGCGGGGCGACGGCCGCCGCGTGCCGCGACGCGGGCGCCGTCGCGTGCTCGCCCGAGGAGCTCGACGGCACCGTCCGGGGGCTGACCGAGCGGTCCGGGGCCCACGTCGTGGTGCTCCCCGGCGATCCCGACGTCCCCGCCCCGGACGGCGTCGAGTCGCTGCCGACGTCGTCGCCGGTGCAGGTCCTGGCCGCCCTCGCGGAGGGCGTGCCGACCGGGTCGGAGGACGTCGGCCGCCTGCGTGCGGCGGTCGCGGCCACGCGCCACGCGCGCGTCGACACCGACGACGTCGACGCCGCGGCGGCGCTCGTCGCCTCGCTGCTGCCGGGTGAGGGCCCGGCCGCCGAGCTCGTCGTCCTCGTCCCTGCCGAGGGGCGGCGCGAGCTGGCCGACGCGGTCGCCGACGCGGTCCGCGTGGGGCGCGAGGTCGAGGTCCACGTGCTCGGTGGTGGCCACCCGGCCCCGCCCGGGCCGCTGCTGTGGGCGGGAGCCGAGTGAGCGCGTCCGCCGCCCCGGGCCCGCCGCGCTCGCGGCTCGACACGCCGCTGTCCCGGGAGCTCGGGAAGAAGGCCGCCGACCGGCTGGAGACCCTCGGGCTGCGCAGCGTCGCCGACCTGCTCGAGCACTACCCGCGGCGCTGGACGCGGCGGGGCGACCTCACGTCGTTCGACGGCCTGCGCGAGGGAGAGCACGTCACGGTCCAGGCGACGGTCGCGAAGGCGTCGACACGGGCGATGCGCCACCGCAGGGGGACGATCACGGAGATCGTCGTCCGCGACGGTGCGGGTCGCGAGATCGACCTCGTGTTCTTCAACCAGAGCTGGCGGAAGGAGCAGCTCGCTGCGGGGACGGTCGGCTTCTTCTCCGGCAAGGTGAGCCGGCGCGCCCGCCGGCTGCAGCTGCTGCAGCCGGACCTCCTCCTCGGTCGGGGCGCCGCCGGCGCGGCGGACGGCGAGGCCGACGCCTTCGCTGCGGCGTTCGCGGGCGGGCTCGCGCCGGTGTACCCGGCCAGCGCCCGGGCCCAGACGTGGCACATCGGCAAGGCCGTCGGGCAGGTCCTCGACACGCTGCGCGACGAGGACGTCCCCGACCCGGTGCCCGCCGACGTCCGCGCCCGTCACGGGCTGCTGCCGCGGGCGGCTGCGGTGCGGGCCATCCACCGACCCGCCGACGAGGCCGAGCGCGACGCCGGCGAGCGCACCCTGCGGTTCACCGAGGCCTACGTGCTGCAGGCCGGCCTGCTGCGGGCCCGGGCCCGGGCGCGACTCGTGCCGGCCACCCGGTACGGGCGCCACGCCGACGACCTCCTCGCCCGCTTCGACGCCGCCCTGCCGTTCCCGCTCACGGCGGGGCAGGAGCGGGTCGGGCACGACCTCGAGGCGGAGCTCTCGTCCGGCACGCCCATGCAGCGGCTCCTGCAGGGCGACGTCGGCTCGGGGAAGACCCTCGTCGCACTGCGGGCGATGCTCACCGTGGTGGGGGCGGGGGGACAGGCGGCGCTCCTCGCGCCCACCGAGGTGCTGGCCGCACAGCACCACCGGTCCCTCACCGCCCTCCTCGGCCCGCTCGGGCGCGCCGGCACCCTCGACGGCGACCCGGACGGCACCCGCGTCACCCTCCTCACGGGGTCGATGCCCGTCGCCGCCCGGCGGAAGGCGCTGCTGGAGATCGTCACCGGCGAGGCGGGCATCGTCGTCGGCACGCACGCGCTGCTGTCGGAGACCGTCGAGTTCGCCGACCTCGGCATCGTCGTCGTCGACGAGCAGCACCGGTTCGGCGTCGAGCAGCGCGACACCCTGCGCGCCCGCGGGGTGAGCGTGCACGTCCTCGTCATGACGGCCACCCCGATCCCGCGGACCGTCGCGATGACGGTCTTCGGTGACCTCGACACCTCCGTCCTCGACGAGCTCCCGGCCGGGCGGCAGCCGGTCGCCACGCACGTCGTCGCCGTCGCCGACCACCCGGCGTGGATCGAGCGGGTGTGGGCCCGGGTGCGGGAGGAGGTCGACGAGGGCCGGCAGGCCTTCGTCGTGTGCCAGCGCATCGGCGCCGACGGCGGTGTGGAGGACGGCGACCAGGAGCCTGCGGTCGCCGAGCGCGGCGAGCGCGCCGAGCGCGACGAGAACGACGAGGACGACGCGCCGAGGCCGCCCGCGGCCGCGGCCGTCGACGTCCACGAGGCGCTGCAGGCCGAGCCCGCGCTCGCCGGTCTGCGGATCGGTCTGCTGCACGGGCGCATGAGCAGCGAGGACAAGGACGCCGTCATGACCGCCGTCCTCGCCGGTGAGGTCGACGTGCTCGTCGCGACGACCGTCGTCGAGGTCGGCGTCGACGTCCCCAACGCCTCGGTCATGGTCGTGCTCGACGCCGACCGCTTCGGCGTCAGCCAGCTCCACCAGCTGCGCGGCCGGATCGGGCGCGGGGGGCACGCCGGGGTCTGCCTCCTCGTCACCGGCCTCCCGGCGCCGTCCGACGGGCGTGAACGGCTCGACGCCGTCGCCTCGACCACCGACGGCTTCGCCCTCGCCCGCTTCGACCTGCAGGCGCGCCGGGAGGGTGACGTGCTCGGCTCCGCGCAGTCGGGGGCGCGCTCGTCGCTGCGGCTCCTGCGGGTCGTCGACGACGTCGACGTCATCACGACGGCCCGCGAGGAGGTGGCCGCGCTGCTCGTCGAGGACCCCGAGCTCGACCGGCACCCCGAGCTGCGCGAGGCCGTCGACATCGCGCTCGCGGGCGGGCGCGAGGAGTGGCTGGCGAGGGGATGAGGATCGTCGCGGGCACGGCGCGCGGCCGGCGGCTGGCCGCGCCACGGGGCTCGGGCACCCGCCCGACGAGCGACCGGACCCGGGAGGCGCTCTTCGCCCGGCTCGACGCATGGGGAGCGGTCGAGGGGGCCCGGGTGCTCGACCTGTTCTGCGGGTCCGGGGCGCTCGCGCTGGAGGCCCTGAGCCGCGGTGCGGCCGAGGCGACGGGCGTCGAGGCCGACCGGGCCGCCGCGCGCCTGGCCCGCGACAACGCCGCCGGTCTCGGGCTGCCGCTCGTCGTCGTCGCCGATCGGGCGGAGCGCTGGCTCGGCGGCGCGCAGGCCGAGGGGCCGTGGGACCTCGTCCTCCTCGACCCGCCGTACGACCTCGGCGAGGGTGCGCTCGCCGCGGTGCTCGGGGCCGTCGCGGAGCGGTGTTCCCCGGGGGCCGTGGTCGTCGTCGAGCGGTCCGCTCGCAGCCCCGAGCCGACGTGGCCCGCCGGGCTCACGCCGCTCGAGCCGCGCACGTACGGGGAGACGACCGTGTGGTTCGCCGAGCCGCCGGACGCGGACCGGTCGGCGCCGCCCGGCGACGGGTAGCGTCGGCGCACGTGGACGCCGCCCCCCGCCTCGCCGTCTGCCCCGGCAGCTACGACCCCGTGACCGTCGGGCACGTCGACGTCATCACCCGCGCGAGCCGGCTGTTCGGCGTCGTCGTCGCGGCCGTCGTGCACAACCCCGCGAAGGGCGGGCTGTTCGACATCGACGAGCGAGCCGCGCTGCTGCGGGAGGTGCTCGGCGCGGACGCCGCGACCGCGGCCGTCCGGGTCGACGTCGTCAGCGGCGGCCTGCTCGTCGACTACTGCCGTTCGGTGGGGGCCGACGCGGTCGTCAAGGGGCTCCGCAGCGGCACCGACTTCACGTACGAGCTGCCGATGGCCCTCATGAACCGTCACCTCAGCGGCCTGGAGACGGTGTTCCTGCCGGGCGAGCCCCGGTTCGAGCACGTGTCGTCCTCCCTCGTGAAGGAGGTCGCCCGGCACGGCGGGGACGTCTCCGACCTCGTGCCGGCACCCGTCCTCCGGCCGATGCTCGAGCGGCTGCGGGCCTGACCTCGGGAGGACGCCGACGACGGGTTTGGGACGTCGGCCCCCCGGGCGGTACCTTTGGCGGCTGGACCTTCGCCTGCCACGTGCGCGGGGGCACCACGTGCTGCGCCGGAGGTGCAGCCCACCAGCACCGACGCCCCCGTCCCAGGAAGGCACCACTGTGACACCGACGGTGCGGCAGCCGCGGCTCGACCCGCGCGCGCCGCTTGTCCTCGACACGCGCGAGCTCGGCCGACGGCCGGGCACGATGCGCGAGGTCCGGCGCACCGTGCCCGCGCCCACCGACCTCGGCAACGGCGTCATCGGCGTCCCGCAGGAGGGCAGCCTCGAGCTCGACCTCCGGCTCGAGTCCGTCATGGACGGGGTCCTCGTGAGCGGGACGGTGTCGACGGTCGCCGAAGGCGAGTGCGTCCGCTGCCTCGACCCGGTCCGCGAGGACGTCGTCGTCGACGTGCAGGAGCTGTTCCTCCACGAGCCGCCGGAGGAGGGCGACGAGGCCGAGCTCCCCCTGCTCGACGGGGACCTCCTCGACCTCGAGCCGACGGTCCGCGACGCGCTCGTGCCCGCCCTGCCGTTCCAGCCCGTCTGCGAGCCGGACTGCCCGGGGCTGTGCTCCCGCTGCGGCGCCCGGCTGAAGGACGACCCCGACCACGGCCACGAGGAGCTCGACCCCCGGTGGTCCGCCCTCGCCGGCCTCACCGACACACTGGGCGGCACCGACGCCCAGGCCGACACCGCGGCGGCAGCCCCTGCCGACCCGGACCGCCCACAGGAAGAGAAGAGCTGACATGGCCGTCCCGAAGCGCAAGATGTCCCGCAGCAACACCCGCTCGCGCCGGGCCAACTGGAAGGCGGCCCCGATCACGCTGACCACGTGCCCCCAGTGCCGCTCCGCGCGTCGCCCGCACCAGGCGTGCCCGACGTGCGGCGCCTACGACCAGCGCCGGTACACGGAGGCGCTGCGCGGCGAGTCCGAGCAGGCCTGAGGCAGGGGACGACGGGCGGTCCCCGCGCGGTCGGCGGGCCGGCCGTGGCCCCCGACGGCGCCGGGCTGCCCCGGACGCTGAGCCCCGGGCAGCGGTCGCTCGCCGACGCCCTCGGCGTCGAGGTGAGCGCGCCGGGGCTCCTGCGTGCCCTCGTCCACCGCTCGTGGGCGTACGAGAACGGTCCCGCCGGCACCAACGAGCGCCTCGAGTACCTCGGCGACGCCGTGCTCCAGCTCGCGGTCACCGAGGAGCTGTACGCCCGTCACCCCGACGCCGACGAGGGGCTCCTGTCCCGCATGCGCATCGCCGTGGTGAGCCGGCCCGCGCTCGCCGAGGTCGGTCGCACCCTCGGCGTCGGCGAGGCCATGCTCCTGGGGCGCGGCGAGGAGCGGACCGGGGGACGCGATCGCGACTCGCTGCTCGCCGACACCGTGGAGGCGCTCATCGGGCTGGTGCACGTCGAGCGCGGCCGGGAGGCGTCCCGCGAGCTCGTGCTCCGCATCATGGCGCCGCTCCTCGCCACCGCCCACGACACCGGGGTCGAGCACGACCACAAGACGACCCTGCAGGTGCTCGCGGCGGAGCGCGGGCTGACCCCACCCCGCTACGAGCTCGAGCACGAGGGCCCGCCCCACGACCCGCGCTTCCGCGCACAGGTGCGCTGCGGCGACGACGCCGACCCGCTCGGCGTGGGCGAGGGGCGCAGCAAGAAGGTCGCCGAGCAGAGGGCGGCCGCGGCGGCCGTGGCGGCGCTGCGCGCGGCGGACTGACGTGCCGGAGCTGCCCGAGGTCGAGAGCGTCCGGCGTGGCCTCGCCGGGCTCGTGGTCGGTCGCCGCGTGGTCGATGTCGAGGTGCTGCACCCGCGGCTGGTGCGCCGCCAGCCCGAGGGTCCGGCGGGGTTCGCCGGGCTGCTGCGAGGTCGGGCGCTGGGGGAGCCGCGGCGCCGCGGCAAGTTCCTGTGGCTGCCGCTGCGGCCCGGGCACGGGACGGGGTCGCCGACCGGGCCGGACGGGTCGTCGGGCCGGCACGACGCGCTGGTCGTCCACCTGGGGATGTCGGGGCAGGTGCGGGTGGTCCCGGCCGACGACCCCGTGCACCCCCACACGCGCGTCGTCGTGCGGCTCGACGACGGCGCCGGGCTCCGCTTCGTCGACATGCGGATGTTCGGTCGGCTCGAGGTGGACGAGCTCGTCCCGACGGTCGACGTCGTGGGCGACACCGTGCCGTCGCTCGCCGTCCACATCGGTCGGGACCCGCTCGACCCCGCCTTCGACGACGCCGCGTGGGTGGAGCGCCTGCGCGTGCGTCGTACCGGTCTCAAGCGGGCGCTGCTCGACCAGACGCTCGCCTCGGGCATCGGCAACATCTACGCGGACGAGGCGCTGTGGCGTTCGCGGCTCCACTGGGCGCGGCCCACCGAGACGCTGCCGCGCGCTCGGGCGCGGGAGCTGCTGGGGCACGTCCGCGACGTCATGAGCGCCTCGATGGCCTCGGGCGGGACGTCGTTCGACGCGCTGTACGTCGACGTCAACGGGGAGTCGGGGTACTACGCGCGCGACCTCGCCGTGTACGGCCGCGAGGGGCAGCCATGCCTGCGCTGCGGCTCCCCGGTGCGCCGCGACGCGTGGACGAACCGCTCGTCCTTCACGTGCCCGGCGTGCCAGCCGCGCCCGCGGCGCGCGCGTCCCTGACCGGCGGCTCCTCGGCGCCGGCGGGGGTTGTGTCCGGGGGGTGGGGGAGCGTCCGTGGTGTCCGGCAGGGCGTCGGACGGGGCCGCGGGGGTGAGGCATGACGGGTGGTGCACGCGTCGCGGTGCCGGTCGTCGACGGCCCGGTCGTCGACGGGCCGGTCCTCGACGGGCCGGTCGTCGACGGCGACGACCTCGCCGACTCGGTCGCAGCAGGCGCCCTGCGGACCGCGAGCGCGTCGGTACGGGCGCGAGCCGCCGTCGAGGCCGCCGAGCTGCAGGCCCTCGCGACGCTCGTCCGCGTCCGTCGCGAGCAGGCGCTGGCCGAGGACCCGCGCGTCGACCTGGAGCTCGTCGAGCAGTGCGTGGCCACCGAGGTGTCGCTCGCCCTGTCGTTGTCGCAGGGCGGCGCCCGGGGCCGCGTGGCGCTCGCGGAGGAGCTCCTGCGCCGCAGGCCCGCGACCTTCGCGGCGATGCTCGCCGGCCGTGTCGACCTGGTCCGTGCCCGTCGGGTCTGCGACGCCGTGCGGCACCTGCCGCTGACGCCCGTGCGTGGTGACGCGGCGCTGGGCATGGCCGGCCACGAGACCCTCGCCGAGGCGGTGGAGGCGGAGGTCCTGGAACCGGGCAGCGTCCCTGCCCTCGCGGACGCCCGACCCGGTCGGCCCGCCGGCGAGCTGAGCCCGCCGCAGCTCACCGCGCGGTTGGCCCGTCTCGTCCACCGCGCCGACGCCGCCGGTGCCGCCGAGCGCTGCGAGCAGGCGCAGGAGCGCCGCCGCTGCACCCTCGTCCCGGTCGAGGACGGCATGGCGCTGCTCCAGGTGCTGGGTCGGGCGGACCTCATGGCCGCGGCGTACTCCCGCCTCGACGGGACGGCCCGACAGCTCCAGCGGGAGGTGGCCGCGGCGGGCGGACCGAGGCGCACCCTGGACCAGACCCGCGTCGACGTGCTGACCGCGATGCTGCTCGGCGAGTCCGACACCCTCGCCCGGGCGCGCGGGGTGCAGGTCGAGCTCGCCGTCGTCGCCCCGGCGGCCACGGTGCTCGGCGAGGCCCGCACGCAGGGGCCGGATCACTACGAGGATCCCGGTGAGCTGCTCGGTGTCGGCCCGCTGCCGGCGCCGCTCGTCCGCGAGCTCGCCACGACGACGTCGTGGCGCCGCTGGCTCGCAGACCCGCACGACGGCCACGTCACCGGGGTCGGGCGCCGCACCTACCGACCGAGCGCGGCCGTCGCCCGCTTCGTCAGGGCTCGCGACGGCGGGTGCGGCATGCCGCACTGCCGTCGGGCCGGGCCCAGGTCGCTCGACCTCGACCACGTGGTGCCGTTCGCCGCGGGCGGTGAGACCACGAAGGAGAACCTGCGGGGCGGCTGCCGCTGCCACCACCGGGTGAAGCACGCCCGCCACGCCGGCAGCGGGTTCACTGCGTCCCTCGCCCCCGACGGCACGCTGACGTGGACCACGCCGACGGGAAGCGTGCACGTCGAGCCGCCGACGTGCTGGCTCCGCGCCCCGTCGACCGGTCCGGAGCCCGGCGCTCTCGTCGGCCGTGACGTCGGCCGTGACGTCGGCCCTGCGGCCGGGTCGGTCGCTCGACCCCCGCCCGCGTCGCCGGCCCTCGAGCCGACCACCGACCCGGACCCACCGCCCTTCTGACGTGACGCGGGCGTCGCCCGCGGGCTCGTCGCTAGTGTGGGCGGGGACAGACTGTCGGACTCGGAGGAGGGGCCGTGGCTCTCGACGGTGACGGTCCCGTGCGCGTCATGGTCATCGACGACCACGAGGTGGTGCGTCGTGGTGTCGTCGACGTGTGCGACGCCGACGACCGACTCGACGTCGTCGCCGAGGCCGCGAGCGTGGCCGAGGGGCTGCGGCGGGCGGCGGCCGTGCGTCCGGACGTCGCCCTCGTGGACCTGCACCTGCCCGACGGCACCGGGATCGACCTCATGCGCGGGCTCCACGACGTGACCCCCCACACGCGCTACGTCGTGCTGACGAGCTTCGACGACGACGACTACGCCGAGGCGGCGCTCGAGGTGGGGGCGGCGGCCTTCGTGCTCAAGACCGTCCGCGGCAGCCAGATCGCCGACACCGTCCACGCCGTCGCGGGCGGCCGTGTGCTCCTCGACGACCGCGCGCTCCAACGCCGACGCGAGTCGCACGAGGACCCCCTCGCCGTGCTGACACCGACCGAGCGGCTCGTCCTCGAGTGCATCGGCGACGGGCTCAGCAACCGCGAGAGCGGTGAGCGGCTCGGCGTGAGCGAGAAGACCGTGAAGAACCACGTGACCGCGGTCATGGCGAAGCTCGGCTTCAAGCGGCGCACGCAGGCCGCGGCGTGGGTGGCCGCCCACCGCAGACGCGACTGACGCGACCTCTGACGCCGGCGGTCAGGATCGGCCGCACCGCACCCGGTCCCGGCGTGCGCGGGCGGCTCAGCGCAGCGGCACGACCCACTCCACCCTCGTACCACCGTCCTCGCGCGGGGCCACGGTGCAGCCACCGCCGTGGAGCACCGCGCGCGCGTGCATGTTCGACAGGCCCGAGGAGCGCTGCGGCCGCTCCGGCACGCCGACGCCGTCGTCCTCCACGACCAGGTGGAGGCGGTCGTCGTGGACCGCGAGCCGCACGTGGACCGAGGTGGCGTGCGCGTGCCGGGTGACGTTGGCGAGCGCCTCGGCGAGCGCGGCGAGCAGGTCGTGGACGAGGTTGGCGTCCCAGGCGGCCGCCGCGGCCGGGTCCGTGGTGTCGACGAGCGAGGGTGTGAAGCCGAGCGCGACCGCGGACTCCCGCACCGTGCGGGCGACCTGCTCGCCCGGGGTCGCCGGTCGCGGCGCGGGCTTGAGCGGGCGCAGGGTGGCGCGGATGTGGTCGACGGCGGTGTCGAGGCCGTCGAGGGCGGAGTCGACGTGCGCGCGGACCGGCTCGGCGAGGTCGTCACGCTCCTTGAGGCGCCCGAGCTCGATGCCGACGGCGAACAGCTGCTGCACCGCGAGGTCGTGGAGGTCCCGCGCGATGCGGGCGCGCTCGTCGAGCAGCACCCGGCCCTCGCCGCGCCGCCGCTCGGCGGCCAGGCGCAGCGACAACGACGCCTGCGCGGCGAAGCCCTCGGCGCCCGTCACCGCGTCCGGGCCGAAGCGGCCGCCGCCGTCCACCCGGACGAGGGCGAGGACACCGGCCTCGCCGTCCCCGTCGGCGAGGGGGCACGACACGGTGTCGCCGAGCGCCCGCACCGCCGCGAGGCCCAGCCCGACGAGGTCGTGCCCCCCGACGTCCCCCACGACCACCTCGACGACCGGTGTCCCCTCGATGCCGGGCAGGGCGACGACCGCGACGTCGGCGCCGGAGACGCGGCGGGCGTGCGAGGCGACGACCTCGAGGGCCTCCTCCTCGTCCAGGCCGCGCAGCAGCGCGCTCGTGACGGCGGCAGCCGCCTCGGCCCACTGCTGCCGGTCACGCGCGCTGCGGTACAGCCGGGCGTTGTCCACGGCGACGGACGCGGCGGCGGCGAGCGCCTCCACCGTGCCCTGGTCGGCCTCGGTGAAGCCGCCGGGCTTGTCCGTGAGGTAGAGGTTGCCGAAGACCGTGCCGCGGACCTTGAGCGGCACCCCGAGGAACGTGTGCATCGGCGGGTGCCCGGGCGGGAAGCCCACCGACGCCGGGTGCGAGGCGATGTCGTCGGTGACGACGGCCGTCCTCTCCCGCGTGATGAGACCGAGGACACCGTGCCCACGGGGCAGGTGCCCCATCCGGGCGACCTGCTCGGGGCTCATCCCGACGTGGCGGAACTCCTCGTGCAGCCCGTCCGGTCCGAGGACGCCGATGGCGGCGTACCGGGCCCCGGTCGTCTCGCGCGCGGCGTCGATGAGCCGGTCGAGCACCACCGGGAGGTCGAGACCCTCGGCGATCTGCGACACGACGCGGACGAGCTGGTCGTTCACCACGAGGGCAGGGTAGGTCGGCCCCGCCTCGCCCGTGGCGCCCTCGCCGGCGGCTAGCCTGCCGACGATGTACCTGTCCTCGTTGACCCTGCGCGGGTTCAAGTCGTTCGCGTCGTCGACGACGCTGCGGCTGGAGCCGGGGATCACGTGCGTGGTCGGGCCGAACGGCTCGGGCAAGTCGAACGTCGTCGACGCCATCGCGTGGGTGCTGGGGGAGCAGGGGGCGCGGTCGCTGCGCGGCGGCAGCATGGCCGACGTCGTCTTCGCGGGCACCGCCACACGCGCCCCGTTGGGTCGGGCCGAGGTCGTCCTCACGTTCGACAACGCCGACGGCGCCATCGGCGAGGGCACCGCCGAGGTGTCCGTCACCCGGACCATGTTCCGCACCGGCGGCAGCGAGTACGCCATCAACGGACGCTCCTGCCGCCTGCTCGACGTCCAGGAGATGCTCGGTGACGCCGGCATCGGACGCGAGCTCCACGTCGTCGTGGGGCAGGGTCGCGTCGACGCCGTCCTCCAGGCCACCCCGGAGGACCGGCGGGCCTTCGTCGAGGAGGCGGCCGGCGTCCTCAAGCACCGCAAGCGCAAGGAGAAGGCCCTGCGCAAGCTGGCGGCCATGGACGGCAACCTCGTCCGGCTCGCCGACCTCACCTCGGAGATCTCCCGGCAGCTCAAGCCGCTCGGCCGGCAGGCGCGGACGGCGCGCCGCGCGCGGCAGATCGCCGCGGACGCCCGGGACGCGCGGCTGCGCCTGCTCGCCGACGACATCGCGACCGCGCGTGCCGCGCTCGGCGGCTCCGACGGTCCCGGGCCCTCGGCCCGACGTCTCACCGAGGTGGCCTCCCGGCTCACCGCGGCCGGGGTCGCCCGCAGCCGCGCCGAGGCGGAGCTCGCGCGCGTGCGGCCCCGCGCGGCGGCATGGGCCGAGCAGCTGGGCCGCGCCCGCACCGCGACCGACCGGCTGCGCGCGATCGCCCGGGTCGCCGACGAGCGGGCCCGGCTCCTCGCCGAGCCCGTCGACGGTCCCGACGCCGACCTCGACGCCCTCGGCGAGGCTGCCTCCCAGGCGCGCTCGGAGGCCGACCGGCTCGCCGCCGAGGTGGTCGTGCTCCAGGACCGGCTCGCCGCTGCCACGGCTGCGCGGGCCGCGGCCGAGGACGCGCACGAGCAGGCGGACCGAACCGCCCGCGAGCTCGCGGCCGACCGGGCCCGGCGCTCGGAGGCGGTCGCCCGCGCCCGTGGCCAGGTGGCGGCGCTGCGGGGCCGGGTCGAGGCGGCGGAGGCGGAGGCGGAGCGCGTCGTCGGCACGCTGGCGGCGGCGGAGGCCCGCCGCGCCGAGGCCGCCGCCGAGCTCGACCGGCTACGCCGTGACGCGGCTGCGTCGCCCGGCACCGACGGCACCGACGGCGCCGACGACGCCGACGACGCCGACGAGACCGGCGACGGGCAGGACCCGGTCGCGGCCGCCGTCGCCGCCCACGAGCACGCCCTCGGGGCCCACGCGGCGCTGCTCGAGGAGCTGCGGGAGGTGGAGGGCCACGAGCGGGTCGCCGAGCGCGAGCGCGCCGCGCTCCTCGCCCGGCGCGACGCCCTCGCCTCGACCACCGTCCCGGTCGACGCCACCGCCGCCGTCCTCGAGCACGGTGAGGGGGTCCTCGGTCTCCTGTCCACCATGCTCCGGGTCGAGCCCGGGCACGAGCACGCGCTGGCCGCCGCCCTCGGTCCCGACGCCGACGCGGTCGCCGTCCGCACCCTCGAGGACGCCACCGACGCCGTCGAACGCCTCCACGACGCCGACGGCGGCCGGGTCGCGCTCGTCGTCCCCGGGGCGACCCCCCACGCGGGCGAGCGCACGCTGCCGGGGCTGGGGGAGCTCGACGGGCTGGCGCTGCCCGACCACGTGCGCCCGGCGGCCGGGCTCGTCCTGGGTGAGGGTCCGGTCGCCGACTGGGCCCGTCACCGGCTCGCCCGCACCGTCGTCGTCGACGACCTCGCGGTGGCCCGCGACGTGCTCGGCAAGGCGGGCCCCGGAGCCGACGCGGTCGTCGTCGTCACCCTCCTCGGGGACGTCCTGACGGTCGACGCCCTGCGGGGCGGCTCGAGCGCCGCCCCGTCGCTCATCGAGCGACAGGCCGTCCTCGACGAGGCGGAGCGCGGGGTCGCCGACGCGGAGCGCGTGCTCGCGTCCGCCCGTGCCGACGTGGCGGCCGCCCGGAGCCGCGTCGACGTCGCCAGGGTTGCCCTCGAGGAGGCCGAGACGGTCCGCACCGGCCTCGACGCCCGGATGAGCGCTCTCGCGGAGGAGCTCGGCTCGGTCGCGGCGCAGGTCCGGGCTGCGGGCGACGAGGCCGACCGCGCCCGTGCCCAGCACGAGCAGGTGACTGCCCGCCGTGACGGGTACGCCCGTGAGCTCGAGGCCGCCGAGGCCGCGCTCGTCGCCGCCGAGACGCGGGTCGGTGCGGGGGACGACGCCGGCGAGGCGGGGCACGACCACCCCGACGACGCGGCCGCGGACCTCCCGCTGCTCGCGACGCGGGCGCGGGAGGCGCGCCAGGGGGAGACCGAGGCCCGGCTCGCCGTGCGCACCGGAGAGGAGCGCGCCCGGACCGCCGCGGAGCGGGCGGAGGCCGCCGGCGAGGCGCTCGAGCGCGGTCGTCGCGAGCTCGATGCCGCGGCCCGGCGCCGGGCGCAGCGGACGGCCGCCGCGACGGAGGCCCGTGCCGTCCTCACCGACGCCACCGCTGCCGTGGAGACCGCCACCGTCGTCCTGTCGCGGGTGACGGCGGGGGAGCAGGCGGTGCGCGCCGCCCGGGACACCGCCCAGGCCGCGCTGCGGGACGCGGGCGCCGCCGAGCAGGCCCTCGCCGCAGAGCACGCCCGGCTCGTGGAGGCCGCCCACGCGGAGGAGCTCGCGCGGACCGAGCAGCGGCTGCGGCTCGAGCAGCTCGTGGAGGTCGCCCGGGACGAGCACGGCTTCGACGCCGACGCCCTCGTCGAGCAGTACGGCCCCGACGTGGCGGTGCCCGTGCTGGAGGAGCAGGCGACGGACCCGACGGCCCCGACGGACCCGATGGACCCGACGGACACGACCCGTGCGCCGGAGCCCGAGCCCGTGCCCGAGCCCGAGCCCGCGACCGAGCCGTACGACCGCGCACGGCAGCAGCGCCGGCTCCGGGCGGCCGAGCGCGCGCTCGCCGACCTCGGCACCGTCAACCCCCTCGCGATGGAGGAGTACACGGCGCTGGAGGAGCGCCACCGCTTCCTCCTCCAGCAGCAGCACGACCTCACGACGAGCAAGAAGGACCTGCTCGGCATCATCCGCGACGTCGACGAGCGCGTGGAGCAGGTGGTGACGGCGGCGTTCGCCGACACCGCGCGCGAGTTCGAGCAGATCATCCCGCGGCTGTTCCCGGGCGGGGTCGGACGGCTCGTCCTCACCGACCCCGACGACATGCTCGCGACGGGCATCGAGGTGGAGGCCCGTCCCGCGGGCAAGACCGTCAAGCGCATGAGCCTGCTGAGCGGCGGTGAGCGCACCCTCGTCGCCCTCGCCTTCCTCGTCGCCCTGTTCAAGGCGCGTCCGAGCCCGTTCTACGTGCTCGACGAGATCGAGGCGGCGCTCGACGACGCGAACCTCGGGCGCCTCCTGGTCCTCCTCGAGGAGCTGCGGCAGTCGAGCCAGCTCATCGTCGTCACCCATCAGAAGCGGACGATGGAAGCGGCCGACGCACTGTACGGCGTCACGATGCGGGGCGACGGCGTGAGCACGGTCGTGAGCCAGCGGCTCCGCGAGGTCTCCTGAGCGTCGCGTTTGAGGGGACCGGCCCCGGGTAGGGCCCGCTCGTGCGCACTCGACGAGCCGTCGTCACCGGCGGGGCAGGGTTCCTCGGCAGCCACATCTGCGAGGAGCTCCTGCGCCGCGGCACGGAGGTCGTGTGCCTCGACAACCTGCTGACCGGCAGCGCCGACAACGTCGCCCACCTGCTGGAGCACGACGGCTTCCGCATGCAGCGCTGCGACGTCACGGAGTTCGTCCACGTCCCCGGGCCGGTCGACCTCGTGCTCCACTTCGCCTCGCCCGCCTCACCGGTGGACTACCTCGCACTGCCGCTGCAGACGCTCAAGGTCGGCAGCATCGGCACGTGGCACGCCCTCGGGCTCGCGAAGGACAAGGGCGCACGGTTCGTCCTCGCCTCCACCAGCGAGGTGTACGGCGACCCGCAGGTGCACCCGCAGCCCGAGGACTACTGGGGCCACGTCAACCCCGTGGGTCCGCGCGGTGTCTACGACGAGGCCAAGCGGTACGCGGAGGCCATGACGATGGCGTACCGGCGTGCCGAGGGTCTCGACACGGGCATCGTCCGGCTCTTCAACACGTACGGCCCGCGGATGCGCGCCCGCGACGGCCGCGCGGTGCCGACGTTCGTGCGGCAGGCCCTCGCGGGCGAGCCGCTCACGGTCGCCGGTGACGGCCGGCAGACCCGGTCGCTGTGCTACATCGACGACACCGTCGCCGGGGTCCTCGCGCTCGCGGACAGCGACCTGCCGGGCCCGGTGAACATCGGCAACCCGGACGAGCGGACGGTCCTGCAGATCGCCGAGGACGTCCTCGCCGTCACCGGGTCCGCCTCCCGCGTCCAGCACGTCGACCGTCCCGTCGACGACCCGCTCGTCCGCAGACCCGACACCACGCTCGCCCGCGAGGCGCTCGGGTGGGAGCCCCGGGTGCCGTGGCTCGAGGGTCTCGCCGACACCGTCGCGTGGTTCCGTCGGACCGAGAGCCTCAGCGCCTGACGGCGTCGGCCGCGGCGAGCTGGGCCGTGGCCGCGTCGAGGACCTCGTCGAGCGTGATGCTCAGCAGGTCGGGGTCGGCGCTGGTGCCGTGCGGGTCACCGCGCCCCTCGAGCCCCTCGCCGCGCCAGAGGACGGTGTGGCGGTCGACGTCGACGGCGGGACCCCACCGGGACGGCGGCACCGGCCCGAAGAGGACGACGGACCGTGTGCCGAGCGCCGTGGCGAGATGGGCGACTCCCGTGTCGCCGCAGACGACGACCGCGGCAGCGCCGACCAGCCCGGCGAGCCCGTCGAGGTCGGTGCGCCCGGCGAGCAGGGCAGCGGCGGGCAGGTCGGCCGCCGCGACGACGGCGTTCGCGAGCGGGCGCTCGCCCGCGGAGCCCGTGACGACGACCCGGTGACCCGCGGCGACGAGCGCACGGGCCAGCAGCGCCCAGCGCCGCACGGGCCAGCAGCGGGCGGGGCTGGCCGCGCCCGGGTGGAGGACGACGGGACGGTCCCCGAGGCCGCCCGTCCCGGGGCGGACGGGCAGGCGGAGGTCCCCGGCGTCCGCGTCGGCCCCCACCGCCGCGACGAGCCGGCACCAGCGGGCGACCTCGTGCTCGTCGGGGTCCCATGCGGGCCCCGCGAGCCGCGTGCCGTCGGCGGTCGTCGTCGCGTACCCCAGGAGCAGGCGCGGCCCGGCCGCGAGCAGCGCGGCGTGGCTGCGCGGACCCCTGCCGTGCAGGCACACGGCGTCGTGCTCGCCGAGGCGGAGACCCGGGGGCACGTCACCGACCGCTCGCACCCACCGGGTGTCGACGACGTCGTCGACGACCCCGAGCCCCTGCAGCCACCGTCCGAGCGGCGCGGGGGCCGCGAGGACGAGAGGACGACCGGGGAAGCGTCGCCGCAGGCCGCGCAGGGCCGGGACGGCGGTGAGGGCGTCACCGAGGCCGAGCGCCCGGAGCACGAGCAGCGGGGTCCCCGGCGGGCGACGGTCCCAGTCGTCGGCCCGCCACCGCGTGGCGGGCGCGACCCGACCCCCGCCGCCGGGCCCGCTGTCGAGGAGCCTCACGGCCAGGACGGCTCCCCCGAGGACACGAGGACGAGCTCGCGGAGCTCGACCCCCGCCGGCCGGGACAGCGCGTACACGACGGCGTCGGCGACCTCGGCCGGGTCGAGGAGGTCCGCGTCGGGCCCCGGCCGGTACTGCTCGGTCCGGCCGTCGAAGAACGCGGTCCGCATGCCGCCGGGCACGAGCATCGTGACGCCCACCTCGCCGGCGAGCTCGGTGGCGAGGGCGCGGCTGAAGCCGACGACACCGAACTTCGACGCGCAGTACGCCGTCGCGTCCGAGACGCCCTTGAGGCCGAGGGTCGAGGCGACCGTGACGAGTCGCCCGCGGGTGCGGCGCAGGTGCGGCACCGCGGCCTTCGCGACGGCTGCCGTCCCGACGAGGTTGACGGCGACGACGCGCGCCCACGTCGCGACGTCGAGGTCCTCGAGCCGGCCGCACGCGTCGGTCCCGGCCGCCGTGACGACGCCGGTGACGCCCGCCTCCCCGGCCTCGGCGGCGACCGCGTCGACGGCGGCGACGGCGGCCTCGGGGTCGGCGAGGTCGACTTCGTGCCAGGCGAGGGAGCGGTCCGGCGGCGGCTGGCGGTCGAGGACCACAGGGCGCCGGCCCGCCTTCTCGACGGCCGCGGCGACGGCGGCGCCGAGCCCGCTCGCACCGCCGGTGACGAGCACGGTGCCGGTCGGCGGGGTGGTGGGGTCGATGGTCACGATGCTTCTCCTTCTCCCAGGCCGTCCCCGGGGTGGGTGGGGCGCGCGGACGCGGCGCCGCGCGCGAGGATCGAGGTGGTGGAGCGGCCGCTGACGACGGGCACGACCGCGACGCGGCCGCCCCGCTCGCGCACGGTCGGGGTCTCGGGCAGGGCGTCGGGGTCGTAGTCGCCGCCCTTCACCCACACGTCGGGCCGGAGCCGGGCCAGCACCTCGGTGGGGGTGTCCTCGTCGAACACGACGACCTCGTCGACGCAGCGCAGCGCCGCGAGCAGCCGCACCCGGTCCTCCTGCGCCTGGACGGGGCGACCCGGTCCCTTGAGGCGGCGGACGCTGTCGTCGGAGTTGACGAGGACGACGAGGCGGTCGCCCATCCCGGCCGCCGCCTGGAGGAGGGCGAGGTGACCGGCGTGGAGGACGTCGAAGCAGCCTCCCGTCGCGACGACCCGGGGCCGCGGGGCCGGGGGCAGCGAGCCCGGGAGGGGGTCCTGTCCGGCCGGGCCGAGGGGGAGCGTGGTGACACCACCCGCCGCCAGCCACCGTGACGTCGCGGCTGCCGCGGCCGACACGGCTCCGACGGTGTCGGCGCCGCCCGCGAGGGCGGCGGCGACCCCTCCGGCGAAGCGGTCGCCCGCTCCGCACGGGTCGAGCGGGGCCGAGCTGTCGACGGCCGGTGCGGGGCAGTGGACGGTCCCGTTCCGACCGGTGAGCGCCGTCGTGGCCCCTGCGGCGCCGTCCGTCACCGTCACCCCCGCCACCCGCCACCGACGCAGCAGGGCGCGGGCGAGGTCGTCCGCGGGGGTGCCGGCGGGCAGGTCCGTGGTCCGCTCGGCCTCCGCGCGGTTCGGGGTCGCGACCGCGACGGTAGGGACGGGCGGGAGGCCGCGCGGGTGCGGGTCCCACACGACCGGGACGGTGCGCCCGGCGGCCTCGACGGCGGCGCGGACGGCCGGGTGGCGGGTGACGGCGCCGCCGTAGTCGGCGACGAGGACCGCGTCGGCACCCCGCAGCACCGTCCGCAGGGTCGCCTCCTCGACACCACCGATCGGGCGGACGGACCCGGCGGAGCCGTCGGAGCCGTCGGAGTCCGAGGAGTCCGTGGAGCCGGGGGACGCGGGACCCAGCAGGTGACCGGCGTCGTCGAGCCGGACGAGGGACGTGCCGGCGTGCCGGACGCGCGTCTTGCCGACGGTCGTCGCCGTCCGGAGCACGGGGCGGAGCCGGACCCGCCCCCGCAGCGCCGCGGCGACCCGCGCTCCCGCCGCGTCGTCCCCCAGTCCCGTCGCGAGCGTCACCTCGACGCCCGGCGCCGCGCAGAGCAGGGCGGCGAGCCCTGCCCCGCCGGGTCGGTCGTGGACGGTCTCGACGTCGAGCACCGGCGCGTCGGGCGCGTCGGGGCACGTCCGCTCGACCCGGCCCGTGACGTCGCGGTCGAGCAGCGTGTCGCCGACGACGACGAGGCGCACCGGCCGGGTCACCCGGCGACCTCCGCGGACGGGCGCAGGTCGACGACCCGCGAGCGCTCGGCGCTCGCGAGGTGCCGCTCGACGGCTGCGCACACCGCGTGGACGGCCACGAGGTGGCCCTCCTGCACCGCCGACGTCGACCGGCCACCCACGGCGAGGGTGCGGTCGGCGATCGCCGCGAGGGGGTTGGGCAGCGCTCCCGTCATGGCCCACACCTCGAGTCCCCGCTCGCGGGCGCGAGCGGCGGCCCGGAGCACGTTGGGGCTGCGGCCGCTCGTCGACAGCAGGAGGACGACGTCCCCCGGCCGCCCGTGCGCCTCGACCTGCCGGGCGAACACCTCGTCGCCGCCGTAGTCGTTGCCGACGGCGGTGACGGTCGAGGTGTCACCGTGGAGCGGGATGGCCGACAGGGGCCGCCGCTCCCCCTCGAAGCGCCCGACGAGCTCGGCCGTGAGGTGCTGGGCCTCGGCGGCGCTGCCGCCGTTCCCGGCGACGAGCAGACGACCCCCGTCGAGGCACGCCGCGAGGCGGCGGCCCCACCGCTCGATCTCCGCCTCCTGCGCGACGAGGCTGTCGACGGCCAGCGAGAGGTCGGCGACGTGCTCGCGCACCGTCCCGAAGCCGGCCTTCGCCGCGGGCGCCGCCGTAGAAGTCGTCGTAGGGGTCGTCGCAGGGGTCGTCGCCGTCGCAGGGGGTCCGATCGGGCCCGAGGGGAGGACGAGGACGTCCTCGGCCTCCTCGGCGGGGCCCCTCCCGGGTGCGCCACCGACGAGGCCCGCGTACACCTGCTCGGTCCGCTCGGCCACCGACTCCCACGTGAACGCCCGCCGGGCCCGGTCGACCCCCGCGGCGCCCGCCCGACGCAGGAGCGCGGGGTCCTCGAGCAGCCGGCCGATGCGCTCGGCGAGGGCGTGCGGGTCGCGGGGCGGGACCAGGGCACCGGTGCCGTCGACCGGGTCGTCCTCGACGTCGACGACCGTGTCGAGCATGCCCCCGACCGCGGAGGCGACCACCGGGGTGCCGCACGCCATGGCCTCGAGCGGCACGATCCCGAACGGCTCGTACCAGGGGACCGTGACGAGGACGTCCGCGGCCCGCAGCAGCCGTGCCGCGCCGCCCTGGTCGACGCGGCCCACGACGTGCACCCGCTCGGCCACCCCGTGCGCCGCGGCGGTGGCGCGCAGGCGCCGCACGTCGGGGTCGTCGGACAGCCCCGAGGCGTCCGGCCCCCCGGCCACGACGAGCTCGGCGTGCGGCAGGCGCGCGAGCGCGGCGACGACGGTGTCGACGCCCTTGCGCTCCACGAGCCGGCCGAGGCTCAGCAGCCGGGCGGTACCGGGTCGCCACGGACCGTCGGCGGGACCGTCCGGTGCGAAGCGGGCGACGTCGACGCCGCACGGCACGACGTGGAGCCGCTCGGCCTCCGCCCCCGACCCCAGGAGCTCCCGGACCTCGTCGCGGCACGTCGCGACGACGCCGTCGAGGTCGTGGAGCAGCTCCCGCTCGACGTCGAGGCGGTCCGGCGGGCTCGTGTCCGCGCCGCCCTGGAACCGGCGCTTCACGGCGCCGAGTGCGTGGAACGTCACGACGGTGACGGGCGCCGCGAGGTGCTCCTCGCGGAGGCGGCGTACGGCGTGGCGCACGGCGACGGCGGACATCCAGAAGTGGGCGTGCACGACGTCCGGGACGCCGTCGTCGCGCCAGCGACGCGCGAGCTCGTCCCCGAAGCGGCGCATGTGGGGGAGCAGGTCGTCCTTCGGCAGCGGCCGGGGCGGCCCGGCGAAGGAGTGGACGACGTCGACGCCGTCGGCGAAGGGCACCGTCTCCGGCGCCCTCGGGTCGTCGCGCCGGGTGTGGACGACGACACGGTGACCGCGGGCGGCGAGCGCCCGGGCGAGAGCGGCGACGTGGACGTTCTGGCCACCCGCGTCGGTCCCGCCGAGCACCGCGAGCGGGCTCGCGTGCTCGCTCACGAGGTCGACCCGTAGCGGACGGGTCGCGGGCGGACCGCCGCGGCGGCCGTCGAGGTCGTGGGTGTGTCTCATGCGGCTCCTTCCAGCACCCGGTCCCACTCCCGGTGGAACCGCTCCATGCCGAACCTGTCGAGGGCGTGCGCCCGCGCGGCCTTGCCGCGCCACGCCGCCTCCTCGTGGTCGTGGGCGAGGACGCGGGCCGCCCGGGCGAGGGCGTCGACGTCGCTCGTCACGAGACCCGCCTCCGGCGGGACGGACTCCCCGGCCGCCGTGGTGGCGAGGACGAGGACCGGGCTGCCGAGGGTCATCGCCTCGACGAGCGCGAGGCCGAGGCTCGTCCAGCGGTACGCGTGGAGGTACGCCCGGTGGGCGGCGACCCGCGCGTGCATCGCCGCCTGCGGCAGGTCCTCGTGCAGCCCCGTCGACAGCGCGGGGAACGCGTCGGGCAGCGCCTCGACGCCCATGCCGTACACGTCGACCGGGACGCTGACCGCGACCCTGGCGAGCAGGTCCGTCCCCGCGACGCGCGTGCGGCGGACGGGCTCGTTGACCACGGCGGACAGGCGGGGCTCGCTGCCGTGCCACAGCGGACCGGGATCGGGGACCGCGTGCTCGACGACGTCGGTCGGCGCGCGCCCGGTGTCCCACACCGCGGCGTTGAAGTGGGTGACGTGGACGACCCGCACCCGGTCCTGGTCGGCCAGCGGGTGCCGCCAGTCGTCGACGTCACCTCGGGGCGTGTTGTGCTCGACGTGGACGGCGGGCACGTCGACCCCCGCCCGGAGCCCGGTCCACGCCTCGAGGAGCGCGGCGTCGTGCGGGCGCTGGAGGACGACGACGTCGGGGCGGTGGGGGTGCCCGCCGCCCGCTCGCGCAGCCGCTGCGAGCTGCTGCGGGGTCACCTCGACGGTGCTCGACGGCCAGTCCCACGTCTGCGCGCGGCCGCGCCCGTCGGGACCGCGGTCGGGGACCACGGGGACGAGGTAGTCGTGCCGGCCGTGGACGAACGACGTCGTCCACGAGCCGTGGACGTGCCACAGGAGGACCTTCACGCCGGCACCACGTCCTCCAGGAGGACGTCGCGGTCGCCGAGGGGGGCGAGCGCGTCGACGGCGCGCACGACGTCGGCCGGGTCGAGCCCGTCGAGGCACGGGTGCCCCGGTACGGGGCAGGTGCGCGCGCGGGACGCCGCGCACGGCGCCGTGACGTCGCCGAGGAGGCGGACCGGCACCCCCCACGGGTGCCAGGCGGCGGGGTCGACGACGGGTGCGAACAGGGACACGACGGGTGTGCCGACGGCTGCGGCGAGGTGGGCCGGGCCGGTGTTGGGCGCGACGACGCACGCCGCGTCCCGGAGGACGACCGCCAGCTCGTCGAAGCGCGTCCGACCCGTCAGGTCGACGCAGCGGCCGCCTGACCCGTCGACCGCCGGCGCGTGCCCGGCCGCACGGGCGGCGGCGGTGACGACGGCGCCGGTCGCGGTGTCGGCGGGCCCGCCGGTGACGACGACGTCCCGTCCCGCGGCGACGAGCGCCGCGGCGACGCGGCCCGCGACCCCGGGCGACGGCGAGCGGGCCGGGACCGACGCGCACGGGTGGAGGACGACGTAGCCGTCGGGGACCCCGACATCGCCGTGGCGCTCGGGCACGCCCCGGACCCGGAGGCGGCGGTCGTCGTCGGCCGGGAGGGGGAGGCCCGCGGCCGCGGCGAGGGACAGCCCCCGCTCGACCTCGTGCGGGCCGCCGGGTGGGTGGCGGACGTCGAGGAGGGAGCCGGGGTAGTCGGTGCTGTGCCCCACGACCCACGGCACCCCGGCGAGCCGGAGCAGCAGCGCGGTCGGCAGCGCGCTCTGGTGGAACGACGTGAGGACGACGGCGACGTCGACGCGGAGCGTCCGGACGCGCTCGACGACGTCGGCGACCGAGGTCGCGTCGACCGGCGGCGGGGCGAACCCGCTCCACGGGCACGACCAGACGAGGACGTCGTCGACGCCCGGCAGGAGGCGGGCCGCCTGCTCGCCCTGCGGGGACACGAGCAGCGACGTCCGGGCGCTGCCGGCGGCGACGGCGCGCACGGCAGGACCGGCGAGCAGCACGTCACCGTCGCTGTCGAGGCGCACGACGAGCGTGCGGGGCGCGCTCACCGGACACCCGCCAGCAGCAGGTCGAGCGCCGCCGCGAGGTCGGGGGCGGTGTGCCGCGCGTCCCGGACCTCGTCGGCGCGGGTTTCCGAGGTCGGGACCAGCACGCCGACCGCTCCCGCGGCCTCGGCGGCGGCGACGTCCGCGCCGATGTCGCCGACCACGGCGACGCTCTCGACGGGGACGCCGAGCGCCTCCGCCGCCGCCTTCACCATGCCGGGGGCGGGCTTGCGGCACGCGCAGCCGTCGCGGGGGCCGTGGGGGCACACCTGCCACGTGTCGAACGGGCCGACGAGGGCGTCGACCCGGGCGTCGACGGCGTCGACCTGCTCCCGCGTCAGCAGCCCGCGGGCGATGCCCGACTGGTTCGTCACGACCCCGACGGCGAGCCCGGCCGCGCGGGCCCGGCCGACGACCGCGGCTGCTCCCGCGACCGGCCTCACCCGGGCGGGGTCGCCGTTGTACGGCACGTCGTGGACGAGCGTCCCGTCCCGGTCGAAGAGCACCGCACGGAGGCCGGAGGTCGTCGGGCTGCACCACGGGCGCGCGCCGCGGTGGCGCAGCATCCCGGCCGCCCGGTGCCACGTGGCGAGGAACGGCAGCGCCGCGGTCGTCAGCGTCATGTCGGCGAGCTCGGCGGGGGTGCGGGGCCCGCGCGACGCGCGCCGCCACAGCAGCTCGAGGAACAGCGCCAGCCACGCGAGGGCGCCCGACCGGGCGGCGGTCCGGCGCCGGGTGAGCGACCCGACGAGCGTCGTGGCGGCGGCGACGACGACCGCGACGTGGGCCGGGAGCCGGCCGCGCGGGCACCGCGCGCGCTCCCGCCACCGCGGCCCGTGCAGGCTCCGCATGAGGGCGTCGTCGGCGGCGCCGCGCTGCCGGGTGAGGCTGCTCGCGAACCGGCCGGGGCGCAGCGGGTGGACGCCGAGGCGCCGCCCGTGGACGAGCCGCCACCCTCGCTGCTGCACCCGCAGGGCGAGGTCGGCGTCCTCCCGGAAGGCCCGCGGGAACCGCTCGTCCATGCCGCCGACCTCGACGAGGGCGTCGCGCCGGTACGCCATCTCGGCGGTGATCCAGTCGGCCCCGACGAGGCCGAGCGTCGCGCGTTCCTCGTCGGTGGGGGCGCGGTCCGGGGGCGGGGGGACCGCGAGGAGCGCCTGGCTGCCGGCGACGTCGTCCGGCAGCCCGGTGAGGTCGGTGACCAGCGCCGTCGACCACCCGTCGGGCAGCACGACGTCGTCGTCGACGAGCACGACCCACTCCGCCTCCGCCGGGGCGACGGCCCGCCACCCGACGTTGCGCGCGTGCGCCGGCCCGCGTCCGCCCCCGACGAGGACACGTGCACCGGGCACGGCGGAGACGTCGAGCGGGGCCGGGTCGCCGGCAGGGTCCCGGTCGTCGACGACGACGACGGCCGCGGGACGCTCGGGCTGGGCCGCGAGGGAGTGCAGGAGCACGTCCAGGCTCGGGCGCCCGACCGTGGGCACGACAACGGCCCACGTCGGCGCGCCCGCCGGTGCGGCGCTCACGCGACGCCCTCGAGCGCCGCCGTCGCCACCTCCGCGGGCGCCACGTCGGGAACCGTCACCTCCGCGGGCGCCACGTCCCAGCGGCGCACGACGAACGGCCCGACGACGAGCACGTCGACCGGGGAGGAGCCGAACAGCTCGAGGACGTCGTGCGGGCTGTCGACGATCGGCCGCCCGGCGGTGTTGAGGCTCGTGTTGACGAGCACCGGCAGCCCGGTGCGCGCCTCGAACTCCTCGAGGACGGCCGCCAGCAGCGGCTGCGTGCGACGGTCGACGGTCTGCGCGCGGGCGGTCCCGTCGACGTGGACGACTGCGGGCACGAGGTCCCGCCACTGCTCGTGGACCTCGTGGACGAACAGCATGAACGGGCTCGGCACCTGCCCCGTCATCACGTCCTCGGCCCGCTCGAGCAGCACGAGGGGGGCGACGGGACGGAACTGCTCGCGGCCCTTGATGTCGTTGAGCCGCTCGAGGTTCTCCGCCCGCCCGGGGTGGGCGAGCAACGAGCGCTGCCCGAGGGCCCTCGGCCCGTACTCGGCGCGTCCCTGGAACCACGCGACGACGCGGTCGGCGGCGAGCTCGGCGCCCACGGTGGCGGCCAGCGACGCCGGTCGCTCGAACGGGAGGCGGGCCGTGGTGAGCGCGGCCTCGACGTCGTCGTCGGAGAACGAGCGCCCCAGTGCGGCGCTCGTCATGGGGGCGCCGAGCTCGCCGTGCGCTCGGGCGACGTGGAGCGCGGCGCCGAGCGCCGTCCCGGCGTCGCCGGCGGCCGGCTGCACCCACAGGTCCTCGAACGGACCGTCCCGCAGCACGACGGCGTTGGCGACGCAGTTGAGCGCGGTGCCGCCCGCCATCGTGAGGTGGCGCTCGCCCGTGCGCTCGTGGAGCCAGCGGGCGAGGTCGAGGAGCACCTCCTCGAGCCGGCGCTGGACGGTCGCGGCGAGGTCGGCGTGCGCCCGGCTCACCTGCCGCCCCTCCTGGGACTCCCGGCGTGACCGGGCGGGCGCGAACGACGACCAGTCGACGGGCTCGACGACGAACCCGCCGTCCGGGGTGGTGCGCACCAGCTCGCGGAAGGCGTCGAGGTGCGCGGGCCGGCCGTACGAGGCCAGCGCCATCACCTTGTACTCGTCGCTGGAGCGGTGGAAGCCGAGGTGCGCGGTGAGGTCCTCGTACAGCAGCCCGAGCGACGACGGCAGGCGCTGGGCCGCCAGGGGCGTCAGCTCCCCGTCGACGTAGTGCGCCGACAGGTGGCTCGCCCGCTCGCCGCGCCCGTCGAGCACGAGGCACGCGCTCGTCCGGTACGGCCCGGCCAGGGCCGCCGAGGCGGCGTGGGCGACGTGGTGGGCGACCATGTGCGCCCGGTCGGGGTCGAGACCCGGCAGCGCGGTCGCGAGCAGGTACGGCGCGCGCCGGGCGTACTCCTGCCGCAGGTGGTCCCACGGGTCGTCGAGCCCGAGCTGCACCGCCGGCTCGCACAGGGCCGGGTCGAAGGAGAAGGCGACGGCGTCGACGTCGGAGGGGGTGAGCCCGGCCCGCTCGAGGCACCACCGGGCGGCGGCCGACGGCATCTCCCAGCCGGAGAACGCGACGTTCTCCTTGCCGTGCTTGCGCCGGTTGAAGCGCTCCTCCTCGGCGGCGGCGACGATCTCGCCGTCGACGACGAGGGCGGCGGCCGGGTCGTGGAAGACCGCGTTGACACCGAGAACCCGCACCCGTGCTCCTCCTCCCGGGCGCACGTCACGCCCGTCTCTCCGGGTGCTCCTGCCCCGGCAGCGGTCGACCAAACGTGCCGAGTCGCTTCTCTGAGTAGCGCTTCTCGCCCGGGGCCCCCCGCCCGGGCGGCCCACGTGTCGGGTCCGGTGACCCTGGGTAGGGGTCTCGTGTGACGCACCGGAGCTACGGACCGGCGACGGCGACGCGGTCGAGCGGGGACGGCCCGCCGCCGTGGACGGTCGTCGTCATGACGCGCGACAGGCTGCCCGGCCTCGAGGGGTCCCTGCCGCACCACGAGGGTCCCGTCGTGGTCGTGGACAACGGCTCCCGCGACGGCACGGTGGAGGCGCTCGCGGGCCGCGAGGGCGTCAGGGTGCTCGCGCTCGGCGAGAACCGGGGGGCGACCGCGCGGACGGTCGGTGCGCGGGCGGCCGGCACCGAGCTCGTCGCCTTCGCCGACGACGACTCGTGGTGGGCGCCCGGTGCCCTCGCCCGGGCCGCCGAGCACTTCGCCGCGCACCCGCGGCTCGGGCTGCTCGCCGCCCGGGTCCTCGTCGGACCCGAGGAGCGACCCGACCCCGTGAACGCGGTCATGGCCGCCTCCCCGCTGGGCCGTACGCGCGCCGGCGACGTGCTGCCCGGTCCCGCGGTCCTCGGCTTCCTCGCGTGCGGGGCGGTGGTACGGCGGGAGGCGTTCCTCTCCGTCGGCGGCTTCGACCCCGTCGTCTTCTTCCGGGGCGAGGAGGAGCGGGTCGCCCTCGACCTCGCCGCGGCCGGCTGGGCGTGCGCGTACGTCGACGACGTCGTCGCCCACCACCACCCGTCGTCCAGTCGCGCTCCCCGCCCGGCGGCGCTCGCGGAGGAGGCCCGCAACGACGTCCTCACCGCCGTGATGCGCCGGCCGTGGCGGGTGGTCGTGCGACGGGCGGTGCGGGCGTGGCGCGCGGGCGGGCCGCGCCGGCGCGGCGTGGCGGCGACGCTGCCCCGTCTCCCGGCCGCGCTGCGTGCCAGGCGCCGGCTGCCCGCGGACGTCGAACGGCAGGCCGCGCTGCTCGACCCGTGACCGGTGGGCGCTACCCCCGGCCGAGGCCCGCGTCCCGCGCCCGCACGATGGCCTCGGCCCGGTCGGCGACGTGGAGCTTGGCGAAGACGTTCGACACGCAGTTGCGCACGGTCTTCGGGCTGAGGAACAGCAGCTCGGCGATCTGGGGGTTCGAGCGGCCGGCGGCGACGAGGTCGAGCACCTCCCGCTCCCGCGCCGTGAGGTGCGGGAACGGGTCGCCGGTCCCGGCGTCCGGCGCCGGGGCGGCGCGCCCGGCGAAGTACTCCGCGATCCGCACCGCGAGCGACGCGCCGAACACCGCCCCGCCCGCCGCGACGGTGCGCAGGGCCTGCACGACCTCGTCGGCGTCGGCGCCCTTGAGCAGGTAGCCGCGGGCCCCGGCCCGCAGGGCCGCGAAGACGGTGTCGTCGTCCTCGGACATCGTGAGGACGACCACCCCGGTCGACGGCGACTCCGCCGTCAGCCGCCGGGTCGCCTCCACGCCGTCGAGGACGGGCATCTGGACGTCCATGACGACGACGTCGGGTGCGAGCTCCCGGGCCCGGTCGAGGGCTGCGGCGCCGTCCGCGGCCGTCCCGACGACGACCACCTCCTCGACGGTCGCGAGGAGGGCGGCCAGGCCGTCCCGGTAGACGGGGTGGTCGTCGACGACGAGGACCCGCAGCCGCGTGTCGGTCACGAGGGCACCTCGCGGGTCTCGCGGGACAGGTTGGCCTCGGCAGCGGGCTCCGGGCCCGGCTCGGGGCTCGTGGTGGGGGCAGGGCCGGTGGGGAGGACGACGTGCACCGTGGTGCCGCCGGAGGACGGGCACGCGACGTGCGCGGTGCCGCCGAGCTCCGCCGCCCGCTCCCGCAGCGACAGCAGCCCGACGCCGGCGGGCGCGTCGGGCCGGATGCCCCGCCCGTCGTCGACCACGAGGACGTGGAGGGCGTCCGGCAGGCGGCGGAGCGTGACGCGCACGTGCTGCGCGTCGGCGTGCCGGGCCACGTTGACGAGCGCCTCGCCCGCGACCCGCAGGGCCGCGACCTCGACGGCCGCGGGCAGCCCGGGCAGCTCCTCCGGTGCCCCCTCGACGACGACTGCGGCCTCGGGACCGCCGGGCGCCGCCGAGAGGCGGCTCGCCTGCTGCCGCAGCGCCCCCACGAGACCGACGTCGTCGAGCGCGGGCGGGCGCAGGTCGTGCACGAGTCGCCGGACCTCCGCGAGACCGCCGGAGACCTCGTCCCGCGCCTCCCGCAGGGTCGCGTCCGCCTCCTGGGTGCGCCCGGCCGCCGCGAGCCGCCGTGCGGTGTCGACCCGCAGGACGACGGCGCCGAGCAGCGGTCCCAGACCGTCGTGGAGGTCTCGGCGCAGCCGGCGGCGCTCCTCCTCGCGCGCGCCCACGAGCAGCTCGCGGTGCCGCTGCAGCTGCCCGGCGAGCAGCGCGGCGCGCGCTGCGGCCGCGCCCTGCCGGACGACGTCCGCGAGCAGCCGCGCGTCCCGGCTGCCCGGCCTCGGCCCGCCGGTGCCGGCCGGGAGCAGGAGCCGTCCGATGGGCTCGCCGCGGTACACCAGCGGCTGCTCGGCGAGCGCGCCCGGCGCCCGCTCCCCGTGGTGGGCCTCGACCGACGTGCCGTCGGGGGCGTCGAGGACGACCCCGACGTACGGCAGGCGGAAGGCGTCCGCGACCGCGGCCACGAGTGCCCGCAGCTCCTGGCCCACGTCCGGGGCCGCCTCGAGGCGCTCCGCCAGCCGCGACACCACCCGGTACGGGTCCTCCCGCTCGCCGAGGACGAGGCGCCGGGCGAGCCGGAACACCCGGTCGCGCAGCGGCAGGTAGGCCGCGGCGACGACGGCGAGCGCGAGCACCGCCGCCTCCCGCTCGCCCAGCCCGCCGGACAGCAGCGCCCCGGCGGCGGTGAGGACCCCGAGGTCGACGGCGACGAGCGCCACGGCGAGGGCGGCGTAGACGACGGTGCCCGACAGCAGCGCGTCGATGTCGAGCACCCGCGGCCGGACGATGCCGGCCGCGACCGCGAGGGCGCACACCCCGACGGCGACCACGAGCGCAGCGGACGTGAGGGCGTCGGGCAGGACGAGCGTCGCGAGCATGACGAGCGTCGCGACCAGACCCGCCCACAGCAGCCACCGCAGCGTGCGGCGCTCCTCCGCGCCGCCCCGCCGGTAGCGCTGCACGAGCGCCGCGAACGGCACGACGAGGCTGAGGGGCACCGCCGCGTACGCGACGCCGAGCGCCGCCGACCACACCGGCTCCGGCACCCCGACGAGGCTCGTGAGGTCGCGGTCGACCGGGCCGAGGGCCGTCGCGCCGATCCCCTCCGCGCCGCCCGCGGCGCGGTCGGCGACCGCCGCCGGGACGACGAGCAGCAGCAGCGGCAGCAGGCACGTCGCGGCGAGGCTCGCGAGCGCGCCCACCCGCCACGCCCGTCCTGCCGGCAGCCTGCCGTCGGGGAACAGGAGCAGCAGGAGCGGCAGCGTCAGCAGGAGCCACGCGCCGAGCCGCTGGAACACCCAGAACGCCGGCGCCGCCCCGGGCAGCGGGTCGCCACCGGCGAGGACCGGCTCGACGGCCCGCACGAGCCACGCCGCGGCGAGGGCGTCCCCGGCCCAGTGCACGCCGGCGACGACGAGCACCCACCCAAGCAGGTGCCGGGGCGCCCGGCGCAGGACGAGCAGCCCGGCGACGGCCAGGAGGCTGCCGGACACGCCGGCGGGCCACGCGGGGCCGTCGGTGAGCGCGGCGGCGAGCGCGGGGTCGTTGCCGGCGTCGAGACCGGCGCTCGCGACCGTGGCGGCGACGGCGGCGGCCACCCCTGGGGACGGCAGCCACCGCGAGAGGGTTCCCGCCCGGGGTCGTGGGCCCGCGGGGCGATCGTCGTCCGGCACGCAGGCAGTGTGACGGCTGGGGGCTCCGCGGGGGCAGGGACACGTGTCCCTGGTCGTGTCCCGACCCGTGTCCCGGCTCGTGTCCCGGGCGCGCCGCCTCGAGGTCGTGACACCGGACGGGACCTGCGCCCCTGCCGGCCCGGGACGCGGCCACGGCACCGTCCTGCTCGTCGGCACCGACCGGTGCCCGCGACGGACCCACCACACCCCAGGAGGCTCCCCGTGAGCAGCACGACCGGCTTCGTCACCACCGTCACGTCGACGGGCACGTCGACGGGCACGTCGACGGGCACCGCCCGCGACGACGTCCGCACGACCGCCCCGGCACCCGTCACCCCGCGGCAGGCCCGCCGCGCCGAGCGGGCCCGCGTCACGGCGGAGCGGGCTGCGGCGCTGCCGCCGGTCCCGCTGCGGCACGCCCGGCTCACCGGCGCGGCCGTCGCCGTCGGGTCGCTGTCGTTCGCCGGCAGCTTCTTCCTCGTCGGCGCGACGCCGGACACGTCCCTCGGCGTCACGGTCGGCGACCTCATGGCCCTGCCGTTCCAGCTGTCGCTCGTCGCGCTCGTCGTCCACCAGCTGCGGACGCGCGCCGCGGGCCTCGGTCGCGGGACGGTCGGCTTCATGCGGGTCGAGCTCGGGTTCCTCGCCCTCGCGATGGCGTGGACGGTGCTCCACGGCCTCGTCCCGTCCTTCCGCGACGACTTCTGGCTGGCGGTCCTCGACGTGTTCTGGCCCGTGTCCATGCTCGGCATGGCCGTCATCGGCATCAAGATCGCTGTCGCCGGCCGCTGGCGCGGCACCGCCCGGGCGTGGCCGGCCGTCGCCGAGAGCTGGGCGCCGGTGTGCATCCCGGTGTTCGGCGCCACCGGCGGCGCACCGGTCGCCGACCTCGTCGCCGGGGGTCACGTCCTCGTCGGCTACGTCGTCCTCGGTCTCGTCCTGCTCCGCGCCCCCCACCTCACGGGCGCCCGGGACGCCTGAGCCCACCTCCCACCGGCCCGGCCCGGCGCCCCCGAGGGCGCCGGGCCGTCGCCGCGTCGCCCGGGGGTTCGTGCCCACCCGCCGGGGCACGACAGACTGGGCGGGTGACAGCGACCCCCTTCGCCGACCCGAGCACCGCCGAGGCCGTCCTCGCCCTGTCCGCGCTCAGCCCGGACGAGACGACGTGGGTCGTCGTCGGCGGTGCCCTCGGGGTCCCGATCCTCGTCGGTCTTGTCGTCGGTCTCCTGCGGCGCGGCCGGCGGGGTCCCGACACGGCGGCACCGCCGGAGCAGCGGCGCCCGGAGCCCGGCGTCGACTACCGGCCGGGTGTCGGCGACGACGCCGAGGAGCCGCGGGACACCCTCGTCCGCGACGTCGAGACCGTCCGGCTGCCGGACTCCGTCACCGAGCCCCCGGCCGTCGAGGACGTGCCGGTCGCCCCGGAGGTCGAGCGCCCGGCCCCGGCCGCCGGGCGCCTCGCGCGGCTGCGTGCCCGCCTCGCCCGGTCCAACACCGCCCTCGGGCGCGGTCTGCTCCAGCTGCTGAGCCGCGACACCGTCGACGAGGCGACGTGGGAGGAGATCGAGGAGACCCTCATCGCCGCTGACCTCGGCACCGGGCCGAGCCTCGAGATCGTCGAGCGGCTGCGCACCCGGATCGGCGTCGACGGCGGCGGGGACCCCCGCGCCGTCCTGCGCGACGAGCTCCTCCGCGCGGTCGACCCCACGCTCGACCGCTCCCTGGCCGTGGCGCCGACCGCGACCGAGGCGGGCGTGCACCGCCCCGCCGTCGTCCTCGTCGTCGGCGTCAACGGCGTCGGCAAGACGACGACCGTCGGCAAGCTCGCACGGGTGCTCGTCGCGGAGGACAAGGACGTCGTCCTCGGTGCCGCCGACACCTTCCGCGCCGCGGCCGCCGAGCAGCTGTCGACGTGGGGGGAGCGGGTGGGGGTCCCGACGGTCCGCTCGGACGTGGAGGGCGCCGACCCCGCGTCCGTCGCCTTCGACGCCGTCAAGGCGGGCGCGGACCTCGGCGCGGACGTCGTCCTCGTCGACACCGCCGGCCGGTTGCAGAACAAGCGCGACCTCATGGACGAGCTGGGCAAGGTGAAGCGGGTCGTGGAGCGGCACGGCCCCGTCGACGAGGTCCTCCTCGTCCTCGACGCCACCACCGGGCAGAACGGGCTCAACCAGGCCCGCGTGTTCGCCGAGGCCGTCGACATCACCGGCATCGTCCTCACGAAGCTCGACGGGACCGCCAAGGGCGGCATCGTCGTCGCCGTCCAGCGGGAGCTCGGGGTGCCCGTCAAGCTCGTGGGTCTCGGCGAGGGCGCCGACGACCTCGCCCCGTTCGAGCCGGACGCGTTCGTCGACGCGATCCTCGAGCCCGCCGGCTGAGCGCGGCCCGGCGTGGGCGAGGGCGAGCCGGACCGTCGGCCCGAGCGACCGCCGGTGCCGGGTGAGGTCCTCGGCTCCCGCCGGGAGAGCGAGCCCCTGCTCGGCGGCGCCCCCCGCGGGCAGATGCTCCGGCTCGTGGCCGGCTGCGCGGTGCTCGGCCTCGTGGCGGCGGTCCTGCTCGTCGCCCTCGCCGACGGCCCGGGCTGGGCCGTCGCCCGTGCCGGGGTCGGGGTCGCCGTCGTCGCGTTCACCGTCGGCTGGCGCGTCCTGCGGGTGCGTCACCGCGGGGGCCGGCTGCCGTAGCCGCGCCCCCGCGGCGGGCGTCCCGCGTCAGGCGGCCGGGTCCACGCGCGCCGCAGCGCAGCCGCTGAGGTCGCGGACGTCGACGGCCTCGTCGCGACCGACGCTGCTCGGCGGCTCCGCGAGCGTGACGAGGTGCCGGGCGTACGCCGTCGTCGTGAGGAAGGACGGGAGCCGCTCGGCGAGGAGCGCCTCCCGCAGCAGCTCGGCGGCGTCGACGAACCGCGCGGTGCGGGCGTCGTCGCCGGCGACCGGCTCCCGCGCTGCGGCCAGCTCCTCGGCGAGGACCTGCTCGACGAGGTCCCGGCTCACGGCCCGGCCGTCGGTGAGCCGCACCTCCTCGCGCAGCCACTGCCACACCTGCGAGCGGGAGATCTCCGCGGTGGCGGCGTCCTCCATGAGGCCGTGGAGCGCGACCGCACCCCGCCCGCCGAGCCACGCCTCGAGGTAGTGCAGCGCGACGGAGACGTTCGTGCGGAGCCCCTCGGCGCTCACCTCGCCCGGTGTCGCGCCGAGGTCGAGGAGGTCCGCCGCCGTCACGGCGACCTCGGGGCGGTGGCGGTGCACCTGGTTGGGACGGCTCCCGAGGACGGCGTCGAAGACCTCGCGGCACGTCCCGACGAGGCCGGGGTGGGCGACCCACGACCCGTCGAAGCCGTCCCGGGCCTCCCGCTCCTTGTCGGCGCGGACCTTCGCGACCGCCGCGGCGGTGCGCTCGGGGTCGCCGCGGTCGGGGATCGCGGCCGCCATGCCGCCGACGGCGTGGGCGCCGCGCCGGTGGCACGTCGCGACGAGGAGCTCGGTGTAGGCGCGCATGAAGGGCGCCGTCATGGTGACGTCCGCGCGGTCCGGCAGCAGGTAGTCGTGCCCCCGCGTGCCGTACGTCTTGATGGCGCTGAAGATGTAGTCCCAGCGGCCCGCGTTGAGCCCCGCGGCGTGCTCGCGGAGCTCGTAGAGGATCTCCTCCATCTCGAAGGCGGCGGGCAGCGTCTCGACGAGGACCGTCGCGCGGATCGTGCCGCGCGGCAGGCCGAGCATCTGCTGGGCGCGGACGAACACGTCGTTCCACAGCCGAGCCTCGAGGTGGCTCTCGAGCTTCGGCAGGTAGAAGTACGGCCCGCGTCCGGCGTCGAGCTGCAGCCGCGCGCAGTGGAAGAGGTAGAGCCCGAAGTCGACGATGCTGCCCGACATCGGCCGCCCGTCGACCCGGAGGTGCTTCTCCGGCAGGTGCCAGCCGCGGGGCCGGACGACGACCGTCGGCGTCGCACCGTCGGCGTCCCCCGTCACCCGGTAGTGCCGGCCGTCCGGCGACGTCCACTCGAGCGTCCCGAGACTCGCGTCGAGCAGCGTGAGCTGACCGCCGACGACGTTGTCCCACGTCGGGCTCGTCGCGTCCTCCTGGTCCGCGAGCCACACCTTCGCGCCGGAGTTGAGCGCGTTGATCGCCATCTTCCGGTCCGTGGGGCCGGTGATCTCGACTCGGCGGTCCTCCAGGCCGGGCGCGGGCGGGGCGACCTTCCAGCTGGGGTCCGTGCGGATCCACCGGGTGTCGGAGCGGAAGCCGAGGTCGGCGCCCGACGCGACCTCGGCACGGCGGGCCGCGCGCGCCTCGAGCAGCTCGCAGCGTCGCTCGGCGAACGCCTGGTCGAGCCGCCCGACGAAGGCGAGCGCCTCCGGGGTGAGGACGCGCTCGTAGCCCTCGCGGACGGGACCGAGGACCTGCACCTCCGCACCGGAGGAGGTGAGGGTGACGCGGGTGCTCGCTCGCTGGGTGCTGACGGGTGTCATGGTCGTCTCCTCGTGGTCTGGTCGTCGTGTCGTCTCGTCGTCCCGCGCAGCGCTGCGCGGGCTCAGTGGAACTGCTCGGACTCGGTGGACCCCGCGAGCGCGAGCGTCGAGCCCCCGGGGTTGAGGGCCGTCGCGACGGCGTCGAAGTAGCCGGTGCCGACCTCCGCCTGGTGCCGGACCGCCGTGTAGCCGCGGTCGGCCGCGGCGAACTCCGCCTGCTGCAGCTCGACGTACGCGCTCATGCCGCGCCGGGCGTAGCCGTGTGCGAGGTCGAACATCGAGTGGTTGAGGGCGTGGAAGCCGGCGAGGGTGATGAACTGGAAGCGGTAGCCCATCGCGGCGAGCTCGCGCTGGAAGCGCGCGATCTCGTCGTCGTCGAGGTGGGCCCGCCAGTTGAAGCTCGGCGAGCAGTTGTAGGCGAGCATCTTGTCCGGGTGCTCGGCCGTGAGCGCCTCGGCGAACACGCGGGCCTGCTCGAGGTCCGGGGTGCCCGTCTCGACCCAGAACAGGTCGGCGTACGGCGCGTAGGCGAGGAGCCGGCTGATGACCGGCTCCGGCCCGTTCTGCACCCGGAAGAAGCCCTCGGCGGTGCGCTCGCCGGTGCAGAAGCGGCGGTCGCGCTCGTCGACGTCGCTCGTCAGCAGGTCGGCGGCGAGGGCGTCGGTCCGCGCGACGACGAGGGTCCGCGTGCCGGAGACGTCCGCGGCCAGCCGCGCCGCGTTGAGGGTCCGCACGTGCTGCTGGGTGGGCACGAGCACCTTGCCGCCGAGGTGCCCGCACTTCTTCTCGCTGGCGAGCTGGTCCTCCCAGTGCACGCCCGCGGCGCCCGCCGCGATCATCTGCTTCATGAGCTCGAAGGCGTTGAGCGGGCCGCCGAAGCCGGCCTCGGCGTCGGCGACGATCGGCACGAGCCACTCCTGCGGGCCGTCCGTCTCGCCGTCGGCGTGCGCGATCTGGTCCGCGCGCAGCAGGGCGTTGTTGATGCGGCGGACGACGGCCGGCACCGAGTTCGCCGGGTACAGCGACTGGTCGGGGTACGTGTGCCCGGACAGGTTCGCGTCGGCCGCGACCTGCCAGCCCGACAGGTAGATCGCCTCGAGCCCCGCCTTCACCATCTGGGTGGCCTGGTTGCCGGTGAGGGCGCCGAGGGCGGGCACGTGCGTGCGGGTGCGCAGCAGGTCCCACAGCCGCTCGGCGCCCCGCCGGGCGAGCGTGTGCTCCTCGACGACACGGCCCCGGAGGCGGACGACGTCCTCCGCGGAGTACGTGCGCTCGACGCCGGCCCAGCGCGGGTCGGTCGCCCACTCGTGCGCGAGCGCCGCGGCGTCGGGCAGCTCGCTGCCCGGTGCCGCGGGACGGGGGACCCGGCCCACCGCGACGTCGGCCGCGGTGCGCTCGTCGGTCGGGGAGGGGAGGGTCTGCGTCATCGGAGGGCTCCTTCGGTGTCGACACGGGCGCCGTGCCCGCTGTGAGGACGACGGTGACGGCCGACGGAACGGAGGATCCAGAGGACTTTCCTCGAAGGAATCGCGGTTCTTTCGCTAATGTGAGGTTCGTGGCCGACCTCGACGTGACGCCCGACACAGCCGACGCCATCGCCGTCGGTCGACGCATCCGGTACCTGCGGCGCGAGCGCGGCCTCACGCTCGACGAGCTCGGCGCCCGGGTCGGGCGCGCGGGGTCACAGCTGTCGCTGGTGGAGAACGGCCGCCGGGAGCCGAAGCTGTCGCTCCTGCGCGCGCTCGCCGACGCCCTCGGTGTGCAGGTGCAGGAGCTCGTGGGCGCCGAACCGCCGAGCCGGCGTGCGGCGCTGGAGATCGCGTGGGAGCGCGTGCAGCGCAGCCCGTCGTACGCGGCGCTGCGCCTGCCGGAGGTGCGGGTGGGGCCGCGGACGCCGACCGAGGTCCTCGAGGCGCTGCTCGGCCTCCACGGCGAGCTCGTCCGCCGCGCGACCGAGACCGCCGCCACCCCGGAGGAGGCCCGCCGGGCCAACCGCGAGCTGCGGGAGGAGATGCGCCGGCGCGACAACTACTACCCCGACATCGAGGCCGCCGCCGACGACCTGCTGCGCGCTGTCGGGCACGGCGCCGGGCCGCTGAGCCAGCGGGTGATCGGCGAGCTGGCGGCGCACCTCGGGTTCACGGTCCACCGGGTGGAGGACCTGCCGCGGTCGGTGCGCTCGGTCACCGACATGCGCCACCGCCGGCTCTACGTGCCGCTCGAGGGCAGCCTCGCCGGGCACGACGCCCGCACCGTCGTGCTGCAGACCGTCGGGCACCAGGTCCTCGGGCACGCCGAGCCGACGAGCTACGCGGACTTCCTCCGCCAGCGCGTCGAGGTCAACTACTTCGCCGCCGCGCTCCTCGTGCCGGAGCGGACGGCCGTCCCGCTCCTGCAGGGGGCGAAGGCCCACCGCGAGCTCGACGTCGAGGACCTCCGCGACCACTTCGCGGTGTCGCAGGAGACCGCCGCGCACCGATTCACCAACCTCGCGACCCGCCACCTCGGCCTGCCCGTCCACTTCATGCGGGTGCACCGCAGCGGCGTCGTCCACAAGGCGTACGAGAACGACGGCGTCCGCTTCCCCACGGACGCCACGGGCGCGATCGAGGGCCAGACGGTCTGCCGGCACTGGACGGTCCGGGTCGTGTTCGGCGCGAGCGACGGCTCCGCCCCGTACCGGCAGTACACCGACACCCCGACCGGCACGTACTGGTGCACGGCGCACCTCGACCGCCGTCCCGGGGCCGACGGCGCCGACGGCGACTTCTCCGTCGCCGTCGGCGTGCCGTACGCGCACGTCAGGTGGTTCCGCGGCCGGGAGACGACGGAGCGCTCCCGCTCCCGCTGCCCGGACCCCACGTGCTGCCGGCAGCCGCCCGCGGCCCTCGCGGAGCGGTGGGCGGGCAACGCGTGGCCGAGCGCACGCGCGCACTCCCACCTGCTCGCGACCCTGCCGCCGGGCACGTTCCCGGGCGTCGACGACACCGAGGTGTACGAGTTCCTCGAGCAGCACGCGCCGCGCTGAGACGCTCCGTCGCGCCCCCTCCGCGCCGCGGAGTTCCCGACCGCGCGGTCCGACACACACCTTTCACACGACGGGGCCGCTCGTCACGTGCCTGTAACGGACGGCGCGCGGTGAGGAAACACCGTCACCCCACGGTGGAGCCACTGATCGGCACGGGGCGGTCCTCCCGCCGTCCCGCGACTCGGAAGGTGACAACCACATGGTGGACACAGGCACCACTGCCTGGATCCTGATCAGCGCGACGCTCGTGCTGCTCATGACCCCGGGCCTCGCGATGTTCTACGGCGGCATGAACCGCCACCGCGGCGTCCTCAACATGATGATGATGAGCTTCGGCGCCCTCGGGCTCATCAGCGTCCTGTGGGTGCTCTACGGCTACTCCGTCGCGTTCGGCACGAGCAACTCCGGCTTCATCGGGAACTTCACCGAGTACTGGGGCTTCGCAGGGCTCATGCCGGGCGCCGAGCAGCTGCAGGCCGAGGCCATCGGCGACGTCGCGTCCGGCTCCTACCCCGACATCGCCTTCGCGGCGTTCCAGGGCGTCTTCGCCGTCATCACGGTCGCCCTCATCTCGGGCGCGATCGCCGACCGCGCGAAGTTCGGCTCCTGGATGATCTTCGCCGGCATCTGGGCGACGGTCGTGTACTTCCCGGTCGCGCACTGGGTGTTCGCGTTCCAGGACGGCGAGGGCGGCTGGATCGCCGACGGCATCGAGGCGATCGACCTCGCCGGCGGCACCGCGGTCCACATCAACGCCGGCGCGGCGGCACTCGCGCTCGCGCTCGTCCTCGGCAAGCGCAAGGGCTTCGGCAAGGAGCCCATGCGGCCCAACAACCTCCCCCTCGTCATGCTCGGCGCCGGCCTGCTGTGGTTCGGCTGGTTCGGCTTCAACGGCGCGAGCTTCCTCACCTCCGACGGCATCGCGGCCTACGTGTGGGTCAACACGTTCGTCGCGACCGGCGCCGCGGTCCTCGGCTGGCTGGTCGTGGAGAAGCTGCGCGACGGCGCGTCCACGTCGCTGGGCGCCGCCTCCGGCGTCGTCGCGGGCCTCGTCGCCATCACCCCCGCCTGCGGCGCGGTGACGCCGGTCGGCGCGATCTTCATCGGCCTCATCGCCGGTGTCGTCTGCGCCTTCGCCGTCGGGCTGAAGTACAAGCTCGGCTTCGACGACTCGCTCGACGTCGTCGGCGTCCACCTCGTCGGCGGCCTCGTCGGCACCCTGCTCATCGTCCTGTTCGCCGCGCCGTCCGCCGCTGCCGCGTACGACGGCTACCCCGCCGGGCTCTTCTACGGCGGCGGGCTCGAGCTCCTGCCGCGCCAGGCCGGCGGTGCCTTCGCGGTCCTCGCGTACTCCTTCGTCCTCGCCTACCTCATCGGTCTCCTCATCGAGAAGACGATCGGTTTCCGCATCAGCGAGGAGGCCGAGGCCGAGGGCATCGACTCGACGGAGCACGCCGAGGCCGCGTACACCTTCAGCGGCATCGGCACCGGCGGCTTCGCCCCGAAGTCCGCCACCTCGTCGAAGACGGAGGTCTCCGCATGAAGCTCGTCACCGCAGTGATCAAGCCGCACAAGCTCGACGACGTGAAGAACGCCCTCGAGGCGTTCGGGATCCAGGGCATGACGGTGTCCGAGGCGTCCGGCTACGGCCGGCAGCGCGGTCACACCGAGGTCTACCGGGGTGCGGAGTACACCTCGGACCTCGTGCCGAAGGTCCGCGTCGAGGTGCTCGTGGACGACGCGGGCGCGGCGGACGTCGTCGACGTCATCGTCAAGGCGTCCCAGACCGGACGCATCGGCGACGGCAAGGTGTGGGCGAGCCCGGTCGACGAGGTCGTCCGGGTCCGCACCGGGGAGCGGGGCGCGGACGCCGTCTGAGGCGTCCGGACCCGCGCACCGAGACGCACCACCCGACCGCACCGCCAGCAGCAGGTGCCCCCGGACCCCGCGTCCGGGGGCACCTGCCCGCCCACCGGGGGACGACGACGTGGACGCCACCGCGAGACCGACCACCGACCCGCCTTCTCGACCCGGTCCCGGACCGGACGGCACGTCCGCCCGGGGCCTCGGCCGCGACATCATGCGCCGCGCGGTCCGACCCGACCTGCCGGGCCCGCAGCGACGCCGGCAGCACGCCGAGCTCGTCGTCGAGCGGCTCGGTGAGGTGTGGGCCGACGCCCTCGCCGCCACCGACCTCCCGCCCGAGGGCCCGCCGGGCGTCGCCCTCGCGATGGTGGGCAGCCTCGCCCGCGGGGACTTCGGTCCCGCCAGCGACGTCGACCTCCTGCTGCTCCACGAGGGCCGTCGCCTGCCGACCGAGCGCCTCGCGGCCCTCGCCGACGCCCTCTGGTACCCGCTGTGGGACGCGGGCCTGCGCCTCGACCACTCCGTCCGCACCATCGCCCAGTGCCGCGAGGTCGCCGCGGGCGACCTCGCCGCCGCGGTCGGGCTCCTCGACCTCGGCCTCGTCGCGGGCGACGAGCAGCTCGTCTCCCACGCCCGGACGGTCCTGCTGCAGGACTGGCGGCAGGGGGCGCGGCGCCGACTGCCCCAGGTCCTCGACGGGCTCGCCGAGCGGCAGCAGCGCCACGGGGACCTCGCCCACCTCCTCGAGCCGGACCTCAAGGAGGCCCGCGGGGGCCTCCGCGACGTCACGACGCTGCGCGCGCTCGCCGCGAGCTGGCTCACCGACCGCCCGCACGGGCCCGCGATCGACGACAGCCACGCGTGGCTGCTCGACGTGCGCGACGCCCTCCACGTCGTCACGGGGCGGCCCGGCGACCGGCTCGCGCTCGCCGAGCAGGACGCCGTCGCCGCCGTCGTGGGGGAGGACGACGCCGACCGGCTGCTCGCCCGCGTGGCCGACGCGGGGCGGACGGTGGCCTACGCCGTCGACGTCACCGTCCGCCGGGCCCGGCAGTCCCTGCCGCAGCGCCGCTGGCGTCCGGGGCCGCGGCGGCCGCGGCTGCGCCCGCTCGGCCACGGGCTCGTCGAGCACGACGGCGAGGTCGTGCTCGGCGTCGGCACCCACCCCGGTGACGACCCCTCCCTCGCGCTGCGCGCCGCCGCGACGGCCGCCCGCGCCGGGCTGCCCCTGAGCCCGGTCACGGCGCACCACCTCGCCGTCGACGGCGCGCCGCTGCCCGAGCCGTGGCCCGCGGCCGCCCGCGAGGCGTTCGTCGAGCTGCTGGGGGCCGGGGAGCACCTGCCGGGGGTGTGGGAGTCGCTCGACCTCGAGGGGCTCGTCGTCCGCTGGCTGCCGGGCTGGGACGCCGTCCGCAACCGCCCCCAGCGCAACGCCGTCCACCGCTGGACCGTCGACCGGCACCAGGTCCAGACGTGCGTGGCCGCCCAGCGCTTCCTGCGCGACGTGTCCCGTCCCGACCTCCTCCTGCTCGCCGCGCTGCTCCACGACCTCGGCAAGCGACCGGGGGAGCAGGACCACGCGCGCGCCGGGGGGCCGCTCGCCCGCCGCGTCGTCGAGCGGCTCGGGCTGGTCCCCGCCGACCGCGACACGGTCGTGCGGCTGGTCGAGCAGCACCTCGCCCTCGTCGACCTCGCCACCCGGCGCGACCCCGACGACCCCCGCACCGTCGAGGAGCTCGTCGCCGCGGTCGACGGGCGGCCCGACGTCCTCCAGCTCCTGCGGGCCCTCACGGAGGCCGACGCCCGGGCGGCCGGCCCGGCCGCGTGGAGCCCGTGGCGGGCCCGGCTCGTCGACGACCTCGTCCGCCGGGCCCTCGCCTCGATGCGCGGGGAGCCGCCCCGCGGGCCCGCGCCGCTCGCGGAGGCGGAGAGCGCCCTCGTCGAGCGGACGGCCGCCGACGGCAGCAGCCGGCTGTCCGTGCAGGCCGTCGACGGCCTCACGACCGTCACGGTCGTCGCGCCGGACCGTCCGGGGCTGTTCGCCGACATCGCCGGGGTGCTCGCAGTGCACCGGCTCGGCGTCCGGTCCGCGCTCGTCCGCACCGTCGACGGGACGGCCGTCGACACGTGGTGGGTGGAGGCGTCCGGCGCGGTGCCGGACACCGCGGTGCTCCGCACCGACCTGCACCGCCTCGCCGACGGCGACACCGCCCTCCTGCAGCGCCTCGAGCGCCGCGACGCCTCCGCGCTCCTGCGGCGGCCCTCGACCGGCCGGCCCGGGCACGACCGCCCCGTCGTCGTGGTGGCACCCGGCGCAAGCGAGGCCGCCACCGTGCTCGAGGTGCGCTCCGCGGACCGGCCCGGGCTCCTGCACTCCCTCGGGCGCGCGCTCGTGCGGTGCGGCGTCGACATCCGCTCGGCGCACGTCGCCACCCACGCGGGCCAGGCCGTCGACGTCCTCTACGTCGCCGAGGCCGACGGGTCGGGCGCACTCGCACCGCCCCGGGTCGGGGAGGTCGTCGCCGCGCTCGTCGAGGCCGCCGACCCCGACCTGGCCGCCAGCACGTAGCCGACGGCTACCCTGGCGGGCACGCCACGACCGTCCCAGCCGTGAGGACCGCCGCTTGTTCGCCTCCCTCTCCGACCGCCTGACCTCGACGTTCAAGACCCTGCGCGGCAAGGGCCGGCTCTCGCCGGCCGACGTCGACGCGACCGTCCGGCAGATCCGGCTCGCCCTCCTCGACGCCGACGTCTCGCTGCCCGTCGTCCGGCAGTTCACCGCCGCGATCCGGGAGCGTGCCCTCGGCGAGGAGGTGAGCAAGGCCCTCAACCCCGGCCAGCAGGTCGTGAAGATCGTCCACGAGGAGCTCGTCCGGGTCCTCGGCGGGGAGTCCCGGCGCCTGCACCTGGCGAAGAACCCCCCGACGGTCATCATGCTCGCGGGCCTCCAGGGGGCGGGGAAGACGACCCTCGCCGGCAAGCTCGGGCACTGGCTCAAGGAGCAGGGCCACTCGCCGGTGCTCGTCGCCGCCGACCTCCAGCGCCCCAACGCCGTCACTCAGCTGCAGGTCACGGGGGAGCGGGCCGGCGTCCAGGTGTTCGCGCCCGAGCCGGGCAACGGGGTCGGGGACCCCGTGTCGGTCGCCCGGCGCGGCGTCGAGCACGCCCGCGCCCGCGGTCACGACGTCGTGGTCGTCGACACCGCCGGCCGGCTCGGCATCGACGAGGACCTCATGCGGCAGGCCGCGGACATCCGCGACGCCGTGCAGCCCGACGAGGTCCTCTTCGTCCTCGACGCGATGATCGGGCAGTCCGCGGTCGAGACCGCGAAGCAGTTCGACGAGGGTGTCTCCCTCACCGGCGTCGTCATGACGAAGCTCGACGGCGACGCCCGCGGCGGGGCGGCCCTGTCGGTCGTCACCGTCACCGGCTCGCCGATCCTCTTCGCCTCCACCGGCGAGAAGCTCACCGACTTCGAGGTGTTCCACCCCGACCGCATGGCCGGGCGGATCCTCGACATGGGCGACGTCCTCACGCTCATCGAGCAGGCCGAGAAGGCCTTCGACGCCGAGCAGACGGCGAAGCTCGCCGGCAAGGTCGAGCGCGGCGAGGACTTCACGCTGTCGGACTTCCTCGAGCAGATGCAGGCCGTGCGCCGCATGGGCCCGCTGAAGAACATGCTGAAGATGCTCCCCGGCATGGGTGACATGAAGGAGCAGCTCGAGCAGTTCGACGAGCGCGAGCTCGACCGCGTCGAGGCGATCGTCCGCTCGATGACGCCGGCCGAGCGGGACGACCTCAAGATCCTCAACGGCTCCCGCCGCGCCCGCATCGCCCGCGGCTCCGGAACGCAGGTGAGCGACGTCAACGGGCTCGTCGAGCGGTTCACCCAGGCCCAGAAGATGATGCGCCAGATGCGCTCCGGCGGTGGGATGCCGGGGATGCCGGGGATGGGCGGCATGCCCGGCGGGATGCCCGGGGGCATCGGCCCCGGCAAGCGCGGCAAGGGCAAGAAGGCGAAGAACCAGCGCAAGGGCTCGAAGTCGGGCAACCCCGCCCGTCGCGCCGCCGAGGAGGCGGGCGTCGCCACCCGCGCCCCCGCGGCCGGCTCCGGTGCGGCGTTCGGTCTCGGCGGCGGCGAGGACCAGGCGTTCGACCCGGCACAGCTGCCCGACGCCTTCCGCGGGCGCTGAGGGTGGCCTCACCCGTCCTCCACCTCACCGGTCCCGTCCGGGTGGATGCCGACGACGTCCGCGGGCAGGCGTGGGTCGTCGACGGGCGGGTGACGTTCGAGCGGCCCTCGGCCGCCCTGGCCTCGGGGCGCGAGGCACGCGTGCTCGACGGCTGGGCGGTGCCGGGGCTGGTCGACGCCCACTGCCACATCGGTCTCGACGCGCACGGCGCCGTCGACGAGGCGACGACGGAGCAGCAGGCGCTCACCGACCGGGACGCCGGCACCCTCCTGGCCCGGGACGCGGGCTCTCCCGCGGACACCCGCTGGCTCGACGACCGCGACGACCTGCCGCGGGTCGTGCGCGCCGGCCGGCACGTCGCGCGGCCCCGACGCTACATCCGCAACTACGCCGCCGAGGTGGAGCCCGCCGACCTCGTCGCCGAGGTCCGCCGGCAGGCCCGCCGCGGTGACGGGTGGGTCAAGCTCGTCGGGGACTGGATCGACCGGGACCTCGGCGACCTCGCCCCGCTGTGGCCGGGCGACGTCGTCGCCGCCGCGATCGACGCCGCCCACGAGGAGGGTGCCCGCGTCACCGCGCACTGCTTCTCCGAGGACGCGCTGCCCGACCTCCTCGCCGCCGGCATCGACGGCATCGAGCACGGAACCGGGTTCGGCCCGGACACCGTGACGGCGGCCGCCGACCAGCAGGTGGCCGTCGTCCCGACGCTCGTCAACATCGCGACCTTCCCGCGCCTCGCCGAGCGCGGCGAGGAGAAGTTCCCCCGCTGGGCGGCCCACATGCGGGCGCTGCACGCCCGCCGGCTGCAGAACGTGCGGGACCTCCACGACGCCGGCGTCCCCCTCTACGTCGGCACCGACGCGGGCGGCAGCCTGCCGCACGGTCTCGTGGCCCACGAGGTCGCCGAGCTCGTCGGGGCCGGGCTGCCCCCGGTCGTCGCGGTCGGCGCCGGCGCGTGGGACGCCCGCCGCTGGCTCGGCCGGGACGGCCTCGGCGAGGGCGCCCCGGCCGACCTCCTCGTCCTCGGCGCCGACCCGGTCCTCGAGCCGGCGACCCTCCACGCACCCGTCGCGGTCGTGCTGCGCGGCCGGGTCGTCCGCGGCTGACCCGGCACGCGTCCGGGTGAGGGCCCCGGGCGTGGCACACTGGTCGGCTGTACCCGCCCGCCCGCGGCCCCTCTCTCCGCGGGGGTGCGAGTCCACCTGCCCACCCGGCCCGGCCCCCACCCGCGGACCAGGTGCGCGACCAGACCAGACTCAGGAGACCTTCCGCACGTGGCAGTCAAGATCCGACTCAAGCGCCTGGGCAAGATCCGCGCGCCCTACTACCGCGTCGTCGTCGCCGACTCGCGCACCCGCCGTGACGGCCGCGCGATCGAGGAGATCGGCAAGTACCACCCGACCGAGGAGCCGTCGCGCATCGAGATCGACAGCGAGCGCGCGCAGTACTGGCTCGGTGTCGGCGCGCAGCCGACCGAGCAGGTCACCGCGCTGCTGAAGATCACGGGCGACTGGCAGAAGTTCCGCGGCGAGCCCGGTGCCGAGGGCACCCTGCGGGTCGCGGCGCCGAAGGCCGACAAGAAGGCCGCCTACGAGGCCGCCATGCGCGACGCCAAGGCCGAGCCGCCGGCGCCCGAGGCGACCACCCAGCGGTCGAAGGACCGGAAGCCCGCCGAGGCGTCCGCCGAGACGCCGGCCGCGACGCCGGCCGAGACGCCGGCCGAGACGCCGGCCGAGGCGACCGCCGAGGCCCCGGCCACCGAGGAGCAGGCGAAGGCCGAGGACGCCTGACGTGCTGGCCGACGCCGTCGAGCACCTCGTGACGGGCATCGTGTCCCACCCCGAGGACGTCACCGTCGTCGAGCGGAGCACCCGCCGCGGTCCGCTCGTCCAGGTGCGGGTGCACCCGGACGACATCGGCCGCGTCATCGGCCGGGCCGGGCGGACCGCCACGGCGATCCGCACCGTCGTCAACGCGCTGTCGGACGAGGGTCCCGTGCGCGTCGACATCGTCGACCTCGACGGCCGCTGAGCCGCTGGGACGCTGAGCACCACCGGTACGCCCGAGGCGGCCGACCACGAGCCCGAGTGGCTCGTCGTCGGCCGCCTCGGTCGTCCCCACGGCCTGCGGGGCGAGCTCACGGTGCTCGTCCGCACCGACGACCCCCAGGGCCGCTTCGCACCCGGGGCAGAGTTCGCCACGGACCCCGACGTGGGGCGCGTCGCGCTCGTGCGGGCCCGCACCCACCAGGGGCGCTGGCTCCTCACCCTCGACGGCGTGACGGACCGGGACGCGGCGGAGGCGCTGCGCGACGTCACGCTCCTCGTCGACGTCGCCGGCGAGGAGCCCGAGGCCGACGCCTGGCCCGTCGCGCGGCTCGTGGGGCTGCGCGCCGTCCACGTCGACGGCCACGACCTCGGGGTCGTGCGCGACCTCGAGCACGGCCCCGCCCAGGACCTCCTCGTCGTGCGGCCCGTCGCCGGGGGACCCCCGGTCCGGGTGCCGTTCGTCGCCGCGCTCGTCCCCGCCGTCGACGTCGACGCGGGCACCGTCACCCTCGACCCGCCGGGCGGGCTGTTCGACGGACCCGGGGACGCCTGACGTGCGCGTCGACGTCGTCTCCGTCTTCCCCGACTACCTGGAGCCGCTGCGGCTGTCCCTCATCGGCCGGGCGGTGGCCCGCGGGCGGCTGCGTCTGGGCGTCCACGACCTGCGGGCCTTCACCCACGACGTCCACCGCACCGTCGACGACGCCCCCTTCGGCGGTGGCGCCGGCATGCTCATGACACCGCCGCCGTGGGGTGAGGCGCTCGACCACGTCCGCGCGGAGGGGCGCGCCCAGCTCGGCGAGCACGTCGAGCCGCACCTGCTCGTCATGTCCCCCGCCGGGGTCCGCTTCGACCAGGCGATGGCCGAGGACCTCGCCCGGGAGCCGTGGCTCGTCCTCGCGTGCGGGCGCTACGAGGGCATCGACGACCGCGTCCTCACCGACGCCGCCCGGCACCACCGCGTCACGCCCGTCAGCATCGGCGACTACGTGCTCGCCGGCGGGGAGGCCGCCGCGCTCGTCGTCGTCGAGGCCGTCGGGCGGCTGCTGCCCGGGGTCCTCGGCAACAGCGCGAGCGTCGTGGAGGAGAGCCACAGCGAGGGGCTCCTCGAGGCGCCCGCCTACACCCGACCGGCGTCGTGGCGGGGCCTCGACGTCCCGGACGTCCTCACGAGCGGGGACCACGCCCGCGTCGCCCGCTGGCGCCGCGACGAGTCGCTGCGCCGCACCGCCGCCCGTCGCCCCGACCTGCTCGGCGGCCGCTCCGCAGCCGACCTCGACCGGCACGACCTGGCGGTGCTCGCGGAGCTGGGCTGGGACGTCGTCGACGGGGTCCTCGCGCGCGCGCGCTGAGCGCGCGGCCCCGCCGACCTGCGGATTCACGACAGGGGGTGCGGCTGTGGCATCCTTCCGTGGTCGCCGGTCCGCCTGCCGCAGGGGGAGCCGGCCACCACCCGGGCCCGCGTGGCCCGCACCCACACCACGTCAGCACCCTGAGCCGGGCCCCGCCCGGTGAGGCCGGTGGCCTGCGGCACCGACCGGGAAGGCAGCCATGCACACCCTCGACGCCCTGGACAGCGCCCAGCTGCGCACCGACGTCCCCGAGTTCCGCGCCGGCGACACCGTCAAGGTGCACGTGAAGGTCGTCGAGGGCAACCGCTCCCGCATCCAGGTCTTCGCCGGCGTCGTCATCCGCCGCCAGGGCGGGGGCGTGCGCGAGACCTTCACGGTCCGCAAGGTGAGCTTCGGTGTCGGCGTCGAGCGGACGTTCCCGCTGCACTCCCCGGTCATCGACCACATCGAGGTCGCCAGCCGCGGCATCGTCCGCCGCGCGAAGCTGTACTACCTGCGCGAGCGCCGCGGCAAGGCCGCGCGCATCCGCGAGCGTCGCGACAGCACGTCCTGAGGCGGGCGGGCCCGGTCGGGGGGACGCAGGCGTGACGGGCCACGCCGAGGGGGGCAGTCGAGCGCTGGGCGACCAGCCAGGCAGGGAGGACGCGCCGGTGGGAACGGTCCCCGACCCGTCGGCGCCGCGCGAGCGGCCCCGGCGCCGCTCCGCCGCAGAGCCGCCCCGCGGTCTCGGGGCGCGTGTGCGCCGCGACCTCGCCGAGGTGGGCGCCACGGTCCTCGTCGCCCTCGCGATCGCCGTCGTCGTCAAGACCTTCCTCGTCCAGCCGTTCTTCATCCCGTCGGAGTCGATGGAGGAGACGCTGCTCGTCGGCGACCGGGTCCTCGTCTCCAAGCTCGAGCCGGGCCCCGGCACGCTCGAGCGCGGCGACGTCGTCGTCTTCGTCGACCCGGGCGGCTGGCTGCCGCCCCAGGCGTCCGAGCCCGCGCTCCACGTGCGGCTGCTCACGTTCGTGGGGCTGCTCCCGGCGAACTCCGGCGAGCACCTCATCAAGCGCGTCATCGGGCTGCCCGGCGACACCGTCGAGTGCTGCGACGACGAGGGTCGTGTCCTCGTGAACGGGGAGCCGCTCGACGAGCCGTACCTGTACCCCGGCGACGACCCGTCGTCGCTGGAGTTCGCCGTCGAGGTCCCCGAGGGGCGCCTGTGGGTGCAGGGCGACCACCGCTCGGTCTCCGAGGACTCCCGCTACCAGCTCGGCCAGCCCGGCGGCGGGATGGTGCCGCTGCAGAACGTCGTGGGACGCGCCGTCCTCGTCATGTGGCCCTTCGACCGCTTCACGACCCTGCCGACGCCCGCGGACGTCTTCGACGAGGTCGGCGGGCTCGACGGCGTCTCGTGACGTCCCGCCCGCCGGCACCCGGCTCCCGGCCGTCCCTGCGGCTGGCGCGCGCGAGCCTGCGCGAGCACGCCCTCACGTGGGTCGGCGGGATGGACGAGGTCGGTCGCGGTGCTCTCGCGGGTCCGGTGACGGTGGGCGTCGTCGTCGTCGACGCCGCCACCCGCTCGGCGCCCCCGGGCCTCGACGACTCGAAGCGGCTCACCGCGCTGCAGCGCGAACGGCTTGTCCCGCACCTGCAGCGATGGGCGCCCATGTGGGCCGTCGGGCACGCCGACAACGAGGAGATCGACGCCTGGGGCATCCTGCTCGCGCTGCGGGTGGCGGGGCTGCGCGCGCTGGCCGCCCTCCCCGTGCCGCCGGAGCGGCTCCTCCTCGACGGCACCTACGACTGGCTGCACCGGCCGCAGCCCCTCGACGAGCAGGGCGACCTGCTCGACGGCCTGCTCGGCGAGGCGGCGGCCCAGGCGCCGGTCGGACCGCGGCGCATCCCCGCCCCGCACGTGCCCGACGTGCCGTGGGAGCTCGAGCGCCTCGCGTCCCGCGCCCCCCACGTCGACCTGCTGCCGAAGGCGGACCGTCGCTGCGCCGCCGTCGCCGCGGCCTCGGTGCTGGCGAAGGTCGAGCGCGACCGTCTCATGGCCTCGTGGGGGGAGGAGGACACCCGCTGGGGCTGGGGCGCCAACAAGGGCTACAGCGCGCCGGAGCACCTCGCGGCCCTGCGCGTGCACGGGCCGTGCGAGCGGCACCGGCGCTCGTGGAACCTGCGCGTCCTCGCGGAGCGCGCCACCGACGCCCCTGCGCAGGCGGGGGACCCCGTGCGAGACTGACGACGGTCGGCGCCGACGCCGCCCGTCCCGTCCCCTCCGCCGGAGGCCCGGTGCCCGACGCCGCCCGCGAACCGCTCGACGGTCCCGCGCGCCCCGTGGTCGAGGAGTCGTGGCAGCGCTGCCGCGCGCTGGGCGTCGACCCCGACCACCCCGACCTCGACGTCGACATCGACGACGGCACGCTCGCCGAGCTGCGCCGGGAGCACCCGTTGTCCCGGGCGATGCCCCTGCTCACGCGGCTGCTCGCCGACGACGCCGACGCGGGGCACGTGCTCGCGGTCTCCGACGCCGACGGCCGCCTCCTCCACGTCGTCGGCGACGCCGGCGTCCGGCGCCGCATGGCGGCGCTCGGGTTCACGCCGGGCGCGGTGTGGGACGAGCGGCACGCCGGCACCAACGCGCCCGGCACCGCGCTGGCCGTCGACGCGCCCGTCCAGATCGTGTCCGGGGAGCACTGGGCGACGCCGGTGCACCCGTGGTCGTGCTCGGCGGCTCCGGTGCACGACGCCGAGGGCCGTGTCGTCGGCGCCGTCGACCTCACCGGTGGTCGGGAGGTCGCCTCCCGCTACGCCCTCGCGCTCGTCCGCGCCGCCGTGACCGCGGTCGAGGAGCGGCTCGTGCAGCGTCCCCCCGCCCCGCCCGGCGGCACGGCCGCCGGGGACCGGGCCCCGTGGCTGCAGCTGCTGGGGACCGACCGGCCCCGGCTGCACGTGGGGGAGCGGGCCGTCGCCCTCACGCCGCGGCATGCGGAGATCCTCCTCCTGCTGTCGCGGCAGCGGTCGGGGGTCAGCGGCGACGTCCTCGCGGCGTCGTTGAGCGAGCAGCTGCTGTCGCCGGTGACGGTGCGCGCCGAGGTCTCGCGCCTGCGGGTCGTCCTGCGCCGGGCGCTCGGTGCCGACGCGGTCGGCACGCGGCCCTACCGGCTGCTCGTCCCCCTGCGCAGCGACGCCGACGACGTCGCGGCGGCCGTGGCCCGCGGTGCCCACCGGCGGGCGCTCGAGCTCTACGACGGGCCGCTGCTGCCCGGGAGCGAGGCACCGGTGGCCCTGAGCGCACGCCACGAGCTCGAGGGCACGCTCCGCGCGACGGTGCTGACGTCCGGGTCGACGGAGACCGTGTGGCGCTGGGCGAGCGGGCCCGGTGACGACGACGTCGAGGCGTGGCAGCGGCTCGTCCGCGAGCTGCCGTACGCCTCACCGCGGCGGGCGCAGGCCCGCGCGCGGCTGGAGGCGCTGCGCCGCGAGCCGTAGCCGCTCCTGCCGCCGGGCGTGCAACCCCTGTGCAACGACGTCCACCTAGCGTCGGCGACGCGAGGCCGGCGAGGGCGCCGGCCCGGATGGGAGGCACCGACGTGACCGTCTACAGCGCGCCCGGCACCGAGGGCAGCGTCGCGAGCTACGACAGCCGGTACGACAACTGGATCGGGGGCGAGTGGGTCGCCCCGGTCAGGGGCCGGTACTTCGAGAACCCGAGCCCCGTCACGGGCAGGCCGTTCACCGAGATCGCCCAGAGCACCGCCGAGGACGTCGACCTCGCCCTCGACGCCGCCCACAAGGCGGCGCCCGCCTGGGGGAGGACCTCGCCGGCGGAGCGGGCGGTGATCCTCAACAGGATCGCCGACCGCATGGAGGAGAACCTCGAGAGGCTCGCCGTCCTCGAGACGTGGGACAACGGCAAGGCGGTCCGCGAGACCCTCGCGGCGGACATGCCGTTGGCGATCGACCACTTCCGCTACTTCGCCGGTGCCCTGCGCGCGCAGGAGGGGCACCTGTCGCAGCTGGACGACGACACCGTGGCGTACCACTTCAAGGAGCCGCTGGGCGTCGTCGGGCAGATCATCCCGTGGAACTTCCCCATCCTCATGGCGACGTGGAAGCTCGCCCCCGCGCTCGCGGCGGGCAACGCGGTCGTCATCAAGCCCGCCGAGCAGACCCCGGCGTCGATCATGGAGCTCGTCAAGCTGATCGGCGACCTGCTGCCCGACGGCGTCCTCAACATCGTCAACGGCTTCGGCGTCGAGGCCGGCAAGCCGCTGGCCAGCAGCAACCGGGTCGCCAAGGTCGCCTTCACCGGTGAGACGACGACCGGGCGGCTGATCATGCAGTACGCGAGCCAGAACCTCATCCCCGTCACGCTCGAGCTCGGGGGCAAGAGCCCCAACGTCTTCTTCGAGGACGTCGCCCGCGCCGACGACGAGTTCTACGACAAGTGCCTCGAGGGGTTCACGATGTTCGCCCTCAACCAGGGCGAGGTCTGCACGTGCCCCTCGCGCGGCCTGATCCAGGAGTCGATCTACGACAAGTTCCTCGCCGACGCGACGGAGCGGACCAAGCACGTCACGCAGGGCAATCCGCTCGACACCGACACGATGATGGGCGCGCAGGCCAGCAACGACCAGCTGGAGAAGATCCTGTCGTACATCGAGATCGGCAAGCAGGAAGGCGCCCGGGTCGTCACCGGCGGGGAGCGCGCCGACCTCGGCGGCGACCTGTCCGACGGCTACTACGTCACCCCGACGATCTTCGAGGGCCGCAACGACATGAGGATCTTCCAGGAGGAGATCTTCGGCCCCGTCGTGTCCGTCACGTCGTTCCGCGACTACGACCACGCGATGGAGATCGCCAACGACACGCTGTACGGCCTCGGCGCGGGCGTGTGGACGCGCGACATCACCACGGCCTACCGCGCCGGTCGGGAGATCAAGGCCGGGCGCGTGTGGACGAACTGCTACCACGACTACCCGGCGCACGCGGCGTTCGGCGGGTACAAGCAGTCGGGCATCGGCCGCGAGAACCACCAGATGATGCTCGACCACTACCAGCAGACGAAGAACCTCCTCGTCAGCTACCGCCCGAACAAGCTCGGCTTCTTCTGAGCCGACGACCCACGCCCCCGGCGCCGGTGACGGTCACCGGCGCCGGGGGGCACCACCGACCGGAGGGGAGGTACACCGTGACGGAACGGACCGGTCAGGTCGACGGGCAGGTGGACGGCGTCCGGCGCGTCGACGTGAGCGAGGCCGCCGCGGCGCTGCTGCGCGACCTCACCGAGGAGCACGGGCCGCTGATGTTCCACCAGTCCGGTGGCTGCTGCGACGGCAGCTCCCCGATGTGCTACCCGGACGGCGACTTCCTCACCGGGCCGTCCGACGTCCACCTCGGCACGCTCGACATCGGCGCCGAGCGGCCCGTCGACGTGTGGATGTCGCGCTCGCAGTTCGGCTACTGGAAGCACACCCACCTCACGATCGACGTCGTCCCGGGCCGCGGGGCCGGCTTCAGCGTCGAGGCCCCTCGCGGGGTCCGCTTCCTCATCCGCTCGCGGCTCCTCACCGACGCCGAGAGCGACTGGCTCGAGGAGCACGAGGGAGCCGGCACCTGAGCCCGCGCCGCGCCGACGGCCCGCTCGTCGTCACCGGCGCCACGGGGACCGTGGGAGCCCCGGTGGTGCGGGCGCTCGTGGCCGCGGGCGCGGACGTCCGGGCGGCGGTGCGACCGGGCGGGCCGGCGGTCCCGCCGGGTCCTGCCGAGGAGGTGCCCTTCGACTGGCAGGACGAGGCGACGTGGAGGCCGGCGTTCGCCGGTGCGCACTCCGTCTTCGTCGTGCGCCCGCCGCAGCTGGGCCGCCCGCGCACGCACATGCTGCCGGCCCTGGCAGCGGCCCGGGAGGCCGGCGTGCGCCACCTCGTCCTGCTGTCCCTGCAGGGGGCGGAGGGCAACCGGGTCGTCCCCCACGCGACGCTCGAGCGGTGGATGCGCGGCAGCGGGGTCCCGTGGACCTTCGTGAGGCCGTCCTTCTTCATGCAGAACCTCACCGGCACCCACCGGGACGAGATCCGGGACCTGAGCACGCTCGTGGTTCCCGCCGGCTCGGGTCGCACGGCCCTCGTCGACGCGCTCGACGTCGCGGACGTCGCGGCGGCGGCGCTCCTCGACCCGACGGAGCACGCCGGACGGGCGTGGACGCCGACCGGGCCGGAGGCGCTGACGTACGACGAGGTCGCCGCGGTCCTGTCGGCGGAGCTGGGGCGCGAGATCCGGTACGCGCGGCCCGGCCTGCTCCGCTACGCCCGGCACGCGCGGGCCTCCGGCATGCCGTGGGGCATGGTGGCGGTGACGTCCGGCATCTACACGGTCGCCCGGCTCGGTCGGGCCGGCGGGCTGACCGACGACGTCCGGCGCCTCACGGGTCGGTCGCCGAGGGACCTGCGCCACTTCGTCGCACGCGAGCGCGCGGCGTGGTCGACCGCGGGACGGACGACCGGCTCCTCCGGTGCCACGATGGACCCGTGAGCGCGGAGGACCTGGAGAAGTACGAGGCCGAGCTCGAGCTGCAGCTGTACCGCGAGTACCGCGACGTCGTCGGGCTGTTCTCCTACGTCGTGGAGACCGAGCGCCGGTTCTACCTCGCGAACGGCGTCGAGGTCACCCCGCACGGCGCCGACGGGGAGGTGTGGTTCGAGGTGCACCTCACCGACGCGTGGGTGTGGGACCTCTACCGGCCGGCGCGCTTCGTCAAGGACGTCCGCGTCGTGACGTTCCGCGACGTCAACGTCGAGGAGATGGCGAAGTCGGACCTGCAGGTGCCCAAGGCCGGGTTCGGCCGCTGACGCCAGGTCCTCGCCGGCGGAGGTCGTTCCCACAGACCCCGTAGGCCCGCCGTCGTCCACAGGCAAGCGTCCGTGCGGCCCCCCCGGTGCGGCCCCGTTCGGCACCGTCCTGCCATGACGACGCAGGCGGAGAAGGCGGCCGTGGGACGCCTGGGTGAGGATCTCGCGGTCGAGCTCCTCACCTCGCAGGGCTGGCGGGTGCTGCGGCGCAACTGGCGCAGCCCCGTGCGGGAGTGCCCCGGCGAGCTCGACGTCGTGGCCGTGGACCCGGACGGCGCGGTCGTCGTCGTCGAGGTGCGCACGCGTCGCGGCAGTGCCTGCGGGACGGCGCTGGAGTCGGTGACCCCCGGCAAGGTCCGCCGGCTGCGGCGGCTGTTCGCGGCGTGGTGGTCCTCCCTGCCGCCGGACGACCGTGGTCCCCGCGGGGCCGGTGCCCGGATCGACGTGGTGGCCGTCCAGCTCGCCCCCGGCGCCGTGCCGCAGCTGGAGCACGTGCGGGGTGTAGGGTGACCCGCCTCGGGCGCACCGTGTGTGCCGCCCTCGTCGGTCTCGAGGGGCACCTCGTGAGCGTCGAGGCCCACGTCAGCCCCGGTCTCGTCCACTGGGTCGTCGTCGGTCTGCCCGACGCGGGGGTGCTCGAGGCGCGCGACCGGGTCCGCTCCGCCCTCGTCGCGAGCGGCTGGACGCCGCCGCAGGCCCGGCTGACGGTCAACCTGTCCCCGGCCGGGCTCCCCAAGTCCGGCACGACCTTCGACCTGGCGGTCGCCGTCGCCGTCCTCGCGGCGATGGGTGAGGTGCCGGAGGGCGTCGCCCGCGTGGGGCACGTCGGCGAGCTCGGTCTCGACGGCAGCGTCCGCGCCGCGCCGGGGGTGCTGCCGGCCGTCCTCGGCCTGCGCCGGGCCGGTGTCCGTGACGTCGTCGTGCCCGCCGCCGCCGCAGGAGAGGCCGCCCTCGTCCCGGGGGTGCGCGTCCACGGTGTCGCGACTCTCCGCGAGGCGGCGCTGCTGCACCGCGGCGGGCTCCCGGCCCGACGAGCGCCGGAGCCCGTCACCGCGCCGAGCGCCTCGCAGCCCGACCTCCGCGACGTCGTCGGCCAGCCGGTGGGGCGACGGGCGCTCGAGGTGTGCGCGGCCGGGGGGCACCACCTGTTCCTCCTCGGGCCCCCGGGCTCGGGCAAGACGATGCTCGCCTCCCGGCTGCCGGGGATCCTGCCGGACCTCGACGACGAGGACGCCCTCACCGCCACGGCCGTCCACAGCCTCGCAGGCACGCTGCCGGGGCCCGTGCTGCTGCGCCGCCCGCCGTTCGAGGACCCCCACCACACCGCCAGCGTCGCGGCGGTCGTCGGTGGCGGGTCCGGGCTGCCCCGGCCCGGGGCCGCGAGCCGCGCCCACGCCGGCGTCCTGTTCCTCGACGAGAGCCCCGAGTTCCGCAAGGGCGTGCTCGACGCACTGCGGCAGCCGCTCGAGCAGGGCGTGGTCGAGGTGCAGCGGGCCAGGGGGTCGGCCCGGCTGCCCGCCCGCTTCCAGCTCGTGCTCGCCGCCAACCCCTGCCCCTGCGGCCACGCCGGCTCGACGGTCCGCGACCTGCGGTGCACGTGCACCCCGCAGACGCGACGCGGGTACCTGTCGCGGCTGTCGGGGCCGCTGCTGGACCGGATCGACGTGCAGGTCGACGTCCCCCCGGTGGCGGTCGGTCGCTGGGCGGCCGCGGCTGACGGCGAGGGGAGCGACGTCGTCGCCCGTCGCGTCCGCGGTGCCCGTGCGGCGGCGGTCGGCCGCTGGGGAGGGGCCGTCCGCTCGAACTCGCAGATCCCGTCCCCGGTGCTGCGCAGTGCCCGCTACCGGCCCTCGCGCGCCGTGCTCGCGCCCCTGCTGGCGGGGGTGGAGCGGGGGAGCCTCACCGCCCGGGGCTTCGACCGGCTGCTCCGCGTCGCGTGGACCCTCACCGACCTCGCCGGCCGGGACCGCCCGGGCGAGGACGAGGTGGCGGAGGCGCTGACGCTGCGCACGACCGCCGGTGCGGCGTGAGCGGCTCCGGCCGCGCCGGCGGCGCCTCCCTCGCCGACGACGAGCGGTCCGCCCGTGCCCACCTGTCGCGTGTCGTCGAGCCCGGCGACGTCACGCTGCCACGGCTGCTGGGAGAGCACGGGTGGCGCGGTTGCGTGCGCCGGCTCGTCGACGGCAGGGCGCCGGAGGTGTGGCAGGAACGGCACGACCGGCTCGACGTCGCCACGTCCGACCTGCTCGCGACCGCCTCACGGCAGGGGATCCGGGTCGTGGTCCCGGGCGACCCATCGTGGCCGGCCGGGCTCTACGACCTCGACGAGTGGTCCGCCGCGCCCGCGTGCCTGTGGGTCCGCGGGGAGCTGCCGGGCGCCGACCGCGCCCCGGTCGCCGTCGCCCTCGTGGGGGCGCGCGCGTGCACCGCGTACGGCCAGCACGTCGCCGAGGACATCGCGGCCGGGCTCGTCGAGCACGGGTGGACGGTGGTGTCGGGGGCGGCCTACGGCATCGACGCCGCCGCGCACCGGGGTGCCGTCGCCGCGGCGTCCGGCGGTGGGGACCCCGCCTCCGGGCTCCCGACGGTCGCCGTGCTCGCGGGCGGCGTCGACCGCGCGTCACCCGCGGGTCACGAGCGGCTGCTGGGGGCCGTGCTCGACGCCGGCGGGGCCGTGGTCGCCGAGGTGCCGCCCGGCACCCGACCGGCCCCGCACCGCTTCCTCCTCCGCAACCGCCTCATCGCGGCCTGGTCGAGAGCCACGGTCGTGGTGGAGGCGGGCCACCGGTCAGGCGCCCTGTCCACGGTGCGCTCCGCCGTGGCGCTTGGCCGGGACGTCGGGGCGGTCCCGGGTCCGGTGACCTCGGGGCTGTCCGCGGGCTGCAACGCGCTCCTCCGCGAGTCGGTCCCGTGCATCCGGGACGCCGCCGACGTCGTGGGCCTCGTCGAGCCGTGGTCGCAGCAGTCCCTCGACCTCGCCGAGCACGTCGTCGCGGTCCCGCCCGCGGACGGCGTCCCCGTGCAGTCCCGCCGGGACGAGGACGCGAGGGAGGGCAGCGAGCGGGTGCTCCAGGCGCTTCGCCGCACCGCCTGGCGGGACGTCGGCGCGCTCGTCGTCGCGACCGGGCTCCCGGCTCGTGACGTCGCGGTGGCCCTCGGGCGGCTGGAGCTCGCCGGGCTGGTGGAGCGGTCGCAGGGACGGTGGCGGCGTGGCGCTGCGGTAGGGGCCGGTGACGGCGTGGTCCCATGACCGGGTGGGCGGGCACGGGCCGCGTGGCGGTGACGACGGGCGGCACGCCGGGGCGGGGGTCGACGTCCCCGCGGGCGGCGACGCGGCCCTCGAGGCCTTCCTCCGCTGGCTCCAGTGGGAGCGGGGACGCTCGAGGGCCACGGTCCGGGCCTACCGCTCCGACGTCTCGTCCTTGCTCGGGCACGCCGCCGCGCAGGGGTGCGCCGGGTTGAGGGACCTCTCCACCGCGCACCTCAGGACGTGGCTCGCCGAGGGCCAGCGCGCCGGCTGGTCGCGGTCGACGACCGCCCGGCGGTCGGCCGCGGCGCGCTCGTTCACCGCCTGGTCGGCGCGGCAGGGCCTGCTGCCGCGCGACCCGGGCGGACGACTGGCGTCGGCGCGCCGGGCCCGGCACCTGCCCCGCGTGCTCGAGGCCGCCGAGGCCCGCCGTCTGTGCGAGGCCGCCGAGGCCCGCGCGGACGCCGGCCCCCTCGGCCTGCGGGACCACGCCCTCGTCGAGCTGCTCTACGCCACCGGGGCCCGGGTCGGCGAGGTCGTGGGAGCCGACCTCGCGGACGTCGACCGGGGCCGGCGGTCCCTCCTCGTGACGGGCAAGGGAGACAAGCAGCGCGTGGTGCCTCTCGGTCTCCCGGCGCTGCGGGCGCTCGACGCGTGGCTCACCAGGGGTCGCCCCGCTGTGGCCGGACCACGGTCGCCGGACGCGCTCTTCCTCGGCGCCCGCGGAGGCCGGCTCGACCAGAGACAGGCCCGTAGCGCGGTGACGAGGGTGGCGCGGGCGGCCGGCCTCGACGACGTGCACCCGCACGCGCTCCGGCACAGCGCCGCCACCCACGTCCTCGACGGTGGTGCTGACCTGACCTCCGTACAGGAGTTGCTCGGTCACGCTACGCTCACGACGACCGAGATCTACACCCACGTGTCGCAGGCCCGGCTCCTGGCGGCGTACCACCGCGCTCACCCGCGGGCGTGAGGACGGGGAGGGACTGCATGGCTCGAGCGACGTCCACCTCGGGCGACCGAGGGCCCGGGGGGTCGCGGACGCGGGCAGGGACCACGACACCCTCCATGTCGACGTCGCCGGAGGTCATCGACCTCGCGGGGACGGAGGACGACCCGGACGCCCACGGGGACCCGGACGGGGAGTCGAGCGAGGAGCTGGACGCGGACCTCGAGGCGGACCTCGACGCGACCGAGGACCCGGCGCAAGCAGCCGCCGACGCGAAGGCCGACGCCGAGGCCGTCGTCCGTGCGATGTGGCAGGACTACAAGACCACCGGCGACCGCGCCGTCCGGGACCGTCTGATCCTCCACTACTCGCCGCTCGTCAAGTACGTCGCGGGTCGCGTCGGGGTGGGGCTGCCGGCGAACGTCGAGCACGCCGACCTCGTCTCCTACGGCGTCTTCGGGCTCATCGACGCCATCGACAAGTACGACCCCGAGCGGGCCATCAAGTTCGAGACGTACGCGATCTCCCGCATCCGCGGCGCCATCATCGACGAGCTGCGGTCGATCGACTGGATCCCCCGGTCGGTCCGCAGCAAGTCCCGCGAGGTCGAGCGCGCCTACGCCGCCCTCGAGGCCGAGCTGCACCGCAGCCCCACCGAGCAGGAGGTCGCGGACCGGCTCGGGATCGCCATCACCGACCTGCACCAGATCTTCTCGAAGGTCTCGTACGCCAACGTCGTCGCGCTCGACGAGCTCATGCACGCCGGCAGCGAGCGCGGGGACTCCCTCACGCTCGGCGACACGCTCAAGGACGCGAAGGCGGAGGACCCCGTCGCGGCGTTCGAGACGCAGGAGACGAAGTTCCTGCTGTCCCGGGCGGTCAACCTCCTGCCCGAGCGCGAGAAGATCGTCGTGACGCTCTACTACTACGAGGGCCTCACGCTCGCGGAGATCGGCCGGGTCCTCGGGGTGACCGAGTCGCGGATCTGCCAGATGCACACGAAGGCCGTCATGCAGCTGCGCGCCAAGCTGAGCGCGGCCGGGGACGGCTGACGCGCCTCCGCGTCAACCCGGGTCGCGTCACCCACGTCGCGCGTCGGGTGACGTCACCGGGGGAGGTCCGCATCGAGGACCTCGACCTCGACCTCGACCGACCGTGTTCGGCGGGGCGGACGCCGACGAGCAGGGCCTCGTGACCCGCATCGACGTCTTCGGTGCCCGGTCCTTCTCCGTCCGCGACGCCGCCGGACGCGCGGTGTCCGACTCCGGCGACGACGTCCAGCGCATCATCGACGACCTGGTCGAGGCCGGTGAGCTGCCGCGGGACGCGTTCGACGCGGACAACGCGGAGAACGGCTCCGTCGACACCCGCCACCGTCGTCGACGACGTCACTGCCAAGGACCTTGCCGGCGACCTGGCGGCGAACGGCGTCGTCGGCAACGAGGTGTCCGGTACCACCACCAGGTACGCCGTCACCGGACGCTGAGCGACCGGCCGGCGGCGGTCGCACCGTCCCGGGTGTCCGGGCCCCGCGGCAGCAGCCGGACCGGTCCGGTCCGACCCAGCCACCACCACGGGTCGACGTAGCGACCGGCGACCCGCACCCCCCAGTGCAGGCAGGCGGACCCGCACCCCGGGTGCACCGTCCCCGGCGAACGGGTCGCCACGACCTCGCCCGCCGCCACGACAGCCCCCACCGGCACCACCGCGCTCACCGGCTCGAGCGAGTGCTGGACGAGGCCACCCGGGCCCGCGGAGGCGACGACGACCACGCCACGACCCGCGACGGCGCCTGCGAACGTCACGACCCCCGCCGCGGGGGAGACGACCTCCGCGCCCCCGGCCGCCGGCAGGTCGACGCCGCGGTGCCCGGGGCCGTACTCGTGCGGTGGCGCGACGAACGGCCGCACCCGTTCACCCGCCACCGGCGGCACCCGCGCGCCGGTGACGGCGGTGGCGGCGCCGACCGGGACGAGCCGAGCGTGGGCGGGACCGACCGGGGCCGCGGGCGCGGACCCGAGGGCGAGCGCGGCGACCACGAGGGCGGGCAGGAGCGACCAGGACATCGCCCCAGCCTGCGCGGAGGGGCTCGCCGCCCGTCGTGCGCTCCGCGGCCGCTGTGGACGGGTCCCCGCTGCGCCGGCCTGTGGGGACGTCACGACGACGGTTTGGAGCGCCGTCGGCGGGGCCGTACCATCGCACCTGCCACCGGGTCCGCCCGGTGAGCTCGCGCGCCCTCGTCCGCACCGTGCCCGCAGCCCACACGCTGAGTCGCCCGGTCGGGGGAGGTCCCCGGTCCGCCCCCCGCCAGGGGAGCGGGAGGACCACCCAGGGCGCCAGGCGCGACGCCGACCGGCGTCGCGGGACAACCGGACCGGGCGCCCGCGGGCGCCGGAAGGAGTGCGTCGGCATGGCCGTCGTCACCATGCGCCAGCTCCTCGAGAGCGGCGTCCACTTCGGGCACCAGACCCGTCGCTGGAACCCCAAGATGAAGCGCTTCATCTTCACCGAGCGCAACGGCATCTACATCATCGACCTCCAGCAGTCGCTGGAGTTCATCAACGTCGCGTACGACTTCATCAAGCAGACCGTCGCCCACGGCGGCACGGTGATGTTCGTCGGCACGAAGAAGCAGGCCCAGGAGCCGGTGGCCACGCAGGCCGCCCGGGTCGGTATGCCCTACGTCAACCAGCGCTGGCTCGGCGGCATGCTGACGAACTTCCAGACCGTGTCGAAGCGCCTCCAGCGCCTCCGCGAGCTCGAGACGATCGACTTCGACGACGTCGCCGCCTCCGGCCTCACGAAGAAGGAGCTCCTCGTGCTCCGCCGTGAGAAGGAGAAGCTCGAGAAGACCCTCGGCGGTCTCCGCGACATGAGCAAGATCCCGAGCGCGGTGTGGGTCGTCGACACGAAGAAGGAGCACCTCGCCGTCAGCGAGGCGAAGAAGCTCGGCATCCCCGTCATCGCGATCCTCGACACCAACTGCGACCCCGACGAGGTCGACTACAAGATCCCGGGCAACGACGACGCGATCCGCTCCGTCGCGCTGCTCACCCGCGTGGTCGCCGACGCCGTCGCCGACGGTCTCGTCGCCCGCTCCGGCGGCGGCGACACCGCGACCGCGGAGGAGCCGCTCGCCGAGTGGGAGCGCGAGCTCCTCGCCACGGGCGACGCCCAGGCCGCCGCGAGCGAGCCCGCCACGGCCGGCGGCATCGAGGCGGCCGCGGCCCCCGTCGCGCAGCCCGACGCGAGCGAGGCCGCCGAGGAGGTCGCCCAGACCCCCGCCGACGAGACCCCCGCGACCCAGTCGCCGGTCTCGGAGACCCCGACCGCGGAGACCGCGGCCGCCGACGGCACCACGGCGGCGCAGCCCTCGCAGTCCTGACCTGATCCTCCCGGGGCGACGCACCGCACGACGGCGCCCAGCCCCGGGAGGCCACCCCCACCGCAGACACCACCGGAGGAGAGTCCGTGCCCAGCTACACCGCCGCCGACATCAAGGCCCTGCGCGAGCGCACGGGTGCCGGCATGCTCGACGTCAAGAAGGCGCTCGACGAGGCCGAGGGCGACACCGCCAAGGCCGTCGACATCCTGCGCGTCAAGGGCCTCAAGGGCGTGACGAAGCGCGAGGGCCGCAGCGCGAGCAACGGCCTCGTCGCCGCGCACGTCGAGGGCGGCACGGGCGTCCTCGTCGAGGTCAACTGCGAGACCGACTTCGTCGCGAAGGGCGAGACGTTCCAGGCGCTCGCCCAGCAGGTCCTCGACGCCGCCGTCAGCAGCGGCGCCGCCGACGCCGAGGCGCTCGCCTCGGTCGACGCGGGCGACGGCCGTACCGTCCAGCAGCTGCTCGACGACGGCAACGCCACCATCGGGGAGAAGCTCGTCCTGCGCCGGGTCGCCCGCGTCGAGGGCGACCAGGTCGCGAGCTACCTGCACCGCACGAGCCCCGACCTGCCCCCGCAGATCGGCGTCCTCGTCGCCTTCTCCGGCGACGACGCCGCCACGGCCCGCGACGTCGCGCTCCACACCGCCGCCATGTCCCCCCGCTACCTCACGACCGACGAGGTCCCCGAGGAGCAGCTCGAGGCCGAGCGGCGCATCGCCCACGAGACCGCCGTCAACGAGGGCAAGCCCGAGCAGGCGCTGCCGAAGATCGTCGAGGGCCGGCTCAAGGGCTACCTCAAGGAGAACGTCCTGCTCGAGCAGGCCTTCTCCAAGGACAACAAGAAGAGCGTCGGCCAGGTCCTCTCCGAGGCCGGCCTCAGCGTCTCCGCCTTCGCGCGCTTCCGCGTCGGCGCCTGACGAGCAGCACCCGGCACCACCCAGCGGCGGCGCGCCCCGGCTCCTCGGGTCGCGCCGCTGCTGGTACAACGGGCAGCACACCGAGCAGGACGGGGCCGACGTGACCACCACGACGACGACGGGGCCGACCACGGCGCCCGCCACGCAGGAGCAGGCGCTGCGCGTCCGACCGGAGGGCCGCCGCGTGCTCCTCAAGCTGTCGGGCGAGGCCTTCGGCGGGGGAGCGGTCGGGGTCGACCCGGACGTCGTCGCCCGCGTCGCGCGCGAGATCGCCGACGCCGCCGCGCGCGGTGTCCAGATCGCGATCGTCGTCGGTGGCGGCAACTTCTTCCGCGGCGCCGAGCTGTCGCAGCGCGGCATGGAGCGCTCCCGCGCGGACTACATGGGCATGCTCGGCACGGTGATGAACTGCCTGGCGCTGCAGGACTTCCTCGAGCAGGCCGGCCGGGACACGCGCGTCCAGACGGCCATCACCATGGGGCAGGTCGCCGAGCCGTACATCCCCCGCCGGGCGATCCGCCACCTCGAGAAGGGCCGGGTCGTCATCTTCGGCGCCGGTGCGGGTCTGCCGTACTTCTCGACCGACACCGTGGCGGCGCAGCGGGCGCTCGAGGTCAAGGCCGATGCCGTCCTCATGGGCAAGAACGGCGTCGACGCCGTCTACACCGCGGACCCGCGGACGGACCCGACGGCGACCCGGCTGGAGCACCTCACGTACGGGGACGCGCTTCGCGAGGGCCTCAAGGTCGTCGACGCGACCGCCTTCAGCCTCCTCATGGACAACCGCCTGCCGATGGTCGTCTTCGGCATGGAGGGCGCGGGCGATGTCACGCGCGCGCTGGTGGGTGAGAGGATCGGGACGCTCGTCACCGGCTGACCCGCCGATGACGCCTGCCCAGGACGGAAGGAACCCGACGTGATCGACGAGGCCCTGCTCGAGGCCGAGGACAAGATGGACAAGGCCGTCCAGGTCGTGAAGGAGGACTTCGCGGGAATCCGGACGGGCCGGGCGAACCCCGGCATGTTCTCCAAGATCATGGTCGACTACTACGGCGCCCCCACGCCCCTGCAGCAGCTCGCGTCCTTCCAGATCCCCGAGGCGCGCATCGTCCTGGTCTCGCCGTACGACCGCAGCGCGATGGGCGCGGTCGAGCGGGCGCTGCGCGACAGCGACCTCGGCGTCAACCCCTCCAACGACGGGAACATCATCCGCCTCGTCCTGCCGCAGCTCACCGAGGAGCGGCGCCGCGACTACATCAAGCTCGCACGCTCCAAGGCGGAGGAGGCGAGGGTGTCGGTGCGCAACATCCGCCGCCGCGCCAAGGAGGAGATCGACCGGACCGTCCGCGACGGCGAGGCGGGCGAGGACGAGGGCACCCGCGCGGAGAAGGAGCTCGAGGCCGTGACGAAGCGTCACGTCGAGCTCGTCGACGAGCTGCTCAAGGGCAAGGAAGCCGAGCTGCTGGAGGTGTGAGGTGAGCGTCCCGACGAGCCCGGGCGGCGCCGGGCCACGGCGCGTCGCGGTCGTCCCCGACACCCCCGAACCGGCACCGACCTCGGCGACGACCCGGCCCCGCGCCTCGCGGGCGGGGCGGAACCTCCCGGCCGCCGTCGCCGTCGGCACCGGACTGGGCGCGCTCGTCGCCCTCGCGCTGTTCGTCCGCAAGGAGGCGTTCGTCGTCCTCACCGCGGCGGCCATCGTGCTCGCGCTGTGGGAGCTCGCCAACGCGTTCCGCGCGCGGCGCATCCGCATCCCCGTGGTCCCCGTCGTCGTCGGGGCGGTCGGCATGCTCGCCTCCGCCTTCCTCGCCGGCGCCGAGGCGCTCTTCGTGTCGTTCGCCCTCACGGCTTTCGCGGTCCTGCTGTGGCGGGTGCTCGACGGGCCCAACCCGGTCCGCGACGTCACGGCGGGCGTCTTCACCGCCGCGTACGTGCCGTTCCTCGCCGGCTTCGCCATGCTCATGCTCGCCGCGCCGGACGGCGCCTACCGGGTGCTCGCGTTCCTCATGGTGGCCATCGGCAGCGACGTCGGTGGCTACGCCTTCGGCTCGGTGTGGGGCAAGCACCCCCTGGCTCCGAACGTGAGCCCGAAGAAGTCGTGGGAGGGGCTGCTCGGCTCGGCGGTGTTCGCCGTCGTCCTCGGCGTCCTGGGAGTGGTCCTCGGCCTCGGTGGTCCCTGGTGGGTCGGGGCGCTGCTCGGCCTCGTCGTCGTCGTCACCGCGACGGTCGGGGACCTGTCGGAGTCGCTGCTCAAGCGGGACCTCGGCATCAAGGACATGGGCAGCCTCCTGCCCGGTCACGGCGGGATCATGGACCGCCTCGACTCCCTGCTGCCGGCCGCGCCGGTCGCCTACGTGCTGCTGACGCTCCTCGTGCCCCTGCCCTGACCGCGACGAGCCCGACCGGGCCGGTGTCGGCGAGCCGGCATCCGGTCCGTCCTCCGGCCGACGGACCTCGCCCACCACGCGCGCTCGGCTTCTCCACGTAGTCGGACCGAGCTCGTGGAGGAGCCATGAACCCCCTGGCCGCACCCGTCGCCCGCACCCTGGCCGCTCGACGCGCTGCTCCTCGCCCTGCTGCTCGGGGCCACCGCGCCGTCACGTACACGTGACGACGCGTGCTCAGGGCTCCTCGCCGCCCCACACCCAGCCCCGCACCTCCGGCATGTCCTCCCCGTGCGTGCGGGTGTACCGCTTGTGCTCGACGAGCCTCGCGTACAGCTCCTCGCGGGCGTGGGCGCCGACCGCCTGCAGGCGCGGGACCCGCTCGATGACGTCCATCGCGACGTGGAAGCGGTCGATGTGGTTCACCACCGCCATGTCGAACGGCGTCGTCGTCGTGCCCTCCTCGATGTAGCCGCGCACGTGGATGTTGTCGTGGTTGGCCCGCCGGTACGTCAGCCGGTGGATGAGCCACGGGTAGCCGTGGTAGTTGAAGATCACCGGCTTGTCGGTGGTGAACAGGGAGTCGAAGCCGGCGTCGGAGAGCCCGTGCGGGTGCTCCCGGTCGGACTGCAGCCGCATGAGGTCGACGACGTTGACGAAGCGCAGGCGGAGGTCGGGGAACCAGCCGCGCAGCAGGTCGGCGGCGGCGAGCGCCTCCATCGTCGGCACGTCACCCGCGCACGCGAGGACGACGTCGGGCTCGACGCCCTCGTCGGTGCTCGCCCACCGCCAGATCCCGATGCCGTTCGTCGCGTGGACCTCGGCCGCCTCCCGGTCGAGGTACTGCGGCGACGGCTGCTTGCCCGCCACGATCACGTTGATGTACTGGCGGCTGCGGAGGCAGTGGTCGGCGACGCTCAGGAGCGTGTTGGCGTCCGGCGGCAGGTAGACCCGCACGACCTCGGCCTTCTTGTTGACGACGTGGTCGATGAACCCCGGGTCCTGGTGGCTGAACCCGTTGTGGTCCTGCCGCCACACGTGGGAGGTCAGGAGGTAGTTGAGGCTCGCAATGGGCCGGCGCCACTCGATCTCGTTCGTCGTCTTCAGCCACTTGGCGTGCTGGTTGACCATCGAGTCGACGATGTGGATGAACGCCTCGTAGCAGCTGAAGAAGCCGTGCCGTCCGGTGAGCAGGTAGCCCTCGAGCCAGCCCTGGCACGTGTGCTCGGACAGGATCTCCATGACCCGGCCGTCGGGGGCGAGCCCCGTGTCGGTGTCGAGGACCTCCTCCTGCCACGCGCGCCCGGTCACCTCGAGGATCGCCTGGAGGCGGTTGGAGTTGTTCTCGTCCGGTGCGAAGACCCGGAAGGCGCGCTCCGGCGGGGCCTTCTCGAGGTCCTTCGCCATGACGTCGCGGAGGAACTCGCCGAGGACGGCGGTCGCGCCGGCGGTGCTGCGGCCGGGGGACGGCACGTCGACGCAGTAGTCCCGCCAGTCCGGTAGGCGCAGCGAGCGACGGAGGATGCCGCCGTTCGCGTGCGGCGTCGCGCTCATGCGCCGCTCCCCGGCGGGCGACAGGCGCCGGACCAGCTCGACCGGTGCCCCGTCGTCGTCGAAGAGCTCCTCGGGGCGGTACGAGCGCAGCCACTCCTCGAGGACGCGGCGGTGGCCGTCGTCCGAGCGCGCGTCGGAGAAGGGCACCTGGTGGGAGCGCCAGTGGTCCTCGATCGGTTTCCCGTCGACGGACTTCGGTCCGGTCCAGCCCTTCGGGCTGCGCAGGACGATCATCGGCCAGCGCGGGCGACCGTCCCGACCGGAGGTGCGGGCGCGGGACTGGATGTCGGCGATCTCGTCGAGGCAGCGGTCCATCGTCCGGGCCATCGCGTGGTGCATGGCGTCGGGGTCGCTGCCGGCGACCTCGTACGGCTCCCAGCCGTTGCCGCGCAGCATCGCGTGCAGCTCCTCGGCGGGGATCCGCGCGAGCACGGTCGGTCCGGCGATCTTGTAGCCGTTGAGGTGGAGCACCGGGAGGACCGCCCCGTCGTGCACGGGGTCGAGGAACTTGTTGGAGTGCCAGCTCGTCGCGAGCGCCCCGGTCTCGGCCTCCCCGTCGCCGACGACGCACGTCACGACGAGGTCGGGGTTGTCGAAGGCCGCCCCGAACGCGTGCGAGAGCGCGTACCCGAGCTCACCGCCCTCGTGGATCGACCCGGGCGTCTCGGGGGCGACGTGGCTCGGGATGCCGCCGGGGAAGGAGAACTGCGTGAACAGCCGCCGCATGCCCGCCTCGTCCTGCGGCACGTCGGGGTAGACCTCGCTGTACGTGCCGTCGACCCACGCGGCGGCGACGGGTCCCGGTCCGCCGTGGCCGGGCCCCATGACGTACATCATCTCGAGGTCGCGCTGCAGGATGACGCGGTTGCAGTGCGCCTGGATGAAGTTGAGTCCCGGCGTGGTGCCCCAGTGCCCCAGCAGCCGCGGCTTGGTGTGCTCCGGCGCGAGCGGCTCCCGCAGCAGCGGGTTCCCCATGAGGTAGATCTGCCCGACGGACAGGTAGTTGGTCGCGCGCCACCACGCCTGGAGCGCCTCGAGCTCCTCGGGTGGCAGGTACGGCTCGCGCAGGTCGACGGTGGCGGTGGTCTCGCTCGTCTCGCTCGTCTGGCTCACGGTGACCAGCGAACCCCGGGCACGCCCCCGCGACAACAGGACGTAGGTCCGGGCAGGCGCCCGGGCACGGCACACTGGGCCCGTGCCCGTCGAGCTCGTCATGGCCCCACCGCGTCGCGGCAAGCCCCCGCAGCACCTCGCCGACCTCACGGGCGAGGAGCGCGCCGCCGCCGTCGTCGCGGCGGGGCTGCCCCGGTACCGCGCCCAGCAGCTGTCCCGCCACTACTTCGCGCGCTTCACCTCCGACGCCGCCGCGATGACCGACCTCCCGGCGGCCGAGCGCGACGCGGTGGTCGCCGCTGTCCTCCCGTCGCTGCTCACGCAGGTGCGCCGCCTGGAGGCGGACCACGGCGCGACCGTCAAGACGCTGTGGCGGCTCTTCGACGGCTCCCTCGTCGAGAGCGTCCTCATGCACTACTCCGACCGCACGACGCTGTGCCTGTCGAGCCAGGCGGGCTGCGGGATGGCGTGCCCCTTCTGCGCCACCGGCCAGCAGGGTCTCACCCGCAACCTGTCGGCCGCCGAGATCGTCGACCAGGTGGTCCGCGCATCCGCGGCGACCGGCCGTCGTGTGAGCAACGTCGTGTTCATGGGCATGGGGGAGCCGCTCGCGAACTACGGCTCCGTCGTGACGGCCCTGCGCCGCATGACCGACCCCGCACCGGAGGGGCTCGGGATCTCCGCCCGCCACGTCACGGTGTCGACCGTCGGCCTCGTCCCGGCGGTCGAGCGCCTCGCCGCCGAGGGCCTCCCCGTCACGCTGGCCGTCAGCCTCCACACCCCGGACGACGACCTCCGCGACGAGCTCGTCCCCATCAACACCCGCCACAAGGTCGGGGAGCTGCTCGACGCGGCCCGGCACTACTTCGAGGTGACCGGGCGGCGCGTCAGCATCGAGTACGCCCTCATCCGCGACGTCAACGACCACGCGTGGCGCGCCGACCTGCTCGCGAAGGAGCTCAACCGCCGCGGTCGTGGCTGGGTCCACGTCAACCCCATCCCCCTCAACCCCACGCCGGGGTCGCGCTGGACGGCCTCCGACCCCCGCGTCGAGCACGAGTTCGTGCGGCGGCTGCGCGCGGCGGGCATCCCCACCACTGTCCGGGACACCCGCGGCCGCGACATCGACGGGGCGTGCGGGCAGCTCGCCGCCCAGGACCTCGTCCAGCCGCGCGAGGACGCCGGGGCAGAGGGCGGCGGCGCGTGAGCGGCGAGCTGTTCCACCGAGCCGGGGCCCTCCGCAAGGGCTACGACCGCTCCCAGGTCGAGGACTTCCTCGACCGCGCGAAGCAGGTGTGGGACGACGGCGGCCCGCCCGGTTCCGTGACCTCTTGGCACGTGCGGACCGTCGGCTTCGACCTGCGGAGGCGCGGGTACGACGTCGCCGCCGTCGACGAGGCCCTCGACCGCATCGAGGACGCCTTCGTCCAGCGGGAGGAGCGCGCCGGGCCGACGTCGTGGCGCGAGACCGAGGAGGCGGTCCTCGCGCGGCTCGAGCGGCAGGACGGGCACCGGTTCCCCCGCGGGCGGGGCCTGCGCCTCGGCTACCGCGTCGACGAGGTCGACGCCCTGTGCGAGCGGGTGCGCGGCCACCTCGTGCTGGGGGAGTCCCTCCACGTCGACGACGTCCGTGCGTCCGTGTTCCGGGGGTCCCGCGGCTCCCGCGGTTACCGCGAGGCGCCGGTCGACGCCTACCTCGACCGGGTGGTCGACGTCATGCGCAGGCGCGGCTCCGGCTGACCTGCGCGCGCGTGCCGCGGAACGGCCGGTCACCGTCCGGGCAGCTCGAGCAGACCGAGGACCCGGTCCACGCTGATCTCGACGGCGACGCGCGAAGGGCGCTCGCGCGGCGGCCGGTACCGCTCGGTGTACCGCCGCACGGCCTCGGCGACCCGGTCCGGGTCGTCGGTCACCACGCCGGTGCCCTCGAGGGTCAGCCACCTCCACCCCTCGACCTGGCAGAGGGTGAGCCGGGAGCCGCGCTGGACGTTGCGGACCTTCTGCGTACCGGGGCTCGTGATGACGCGGGCGAGGCCCGCGTCGTCGTCCCACGTGAAGCCGACGGGGACCGTGTGGATCGTGCCGTCGGCGCGCAGCCCGGACAGGGTGGCGAGGTGACGCTCGGCGAGGAAGTCGAGGGCGGCCGGTGGCAGGGCACGCGGGTCGAGGGCCACGGCGCCCAGGGTGGCACGCCTCGGCGCGGGGGGCTCGCGACAGCGTCCGGCGGTCGCAGTACTGTCCGCGACGTGAGCACCGACGCCACCCCCGCCGCCGTCACCCCCGAGCGCGAGCGCGACGTCGTCGCCGCCGTCCCCACGGGGCTCCTGGTCGCCGGCGCGTGGCGCGACGCCTCCGGCGGGGGGACCCTCGCGGTCGACGACCCGGCGACGGGCCGCACGCTCACCGAGGTCGCCGACGCGACCGCCGACGACGCCCGGGCAGCGCTCGACGCCGCCGTCGCCGCGCAGGCCGACTGGGCCGCCACCGCGCCGCGCGAGCGCGGGGAGCTGCTGCGGCGCGCCTTCGAGCTCACGACCGAGCGCGCCGAGGACCTCGCCCTCCTCATGACCCTGGAGATGGGCAAGCCGCTGGCGGAGTCCCGGGGCGAGGTGGCGTACGGCGCGGAGTTCCTCCGGTGGTTCTCCGAGGAGGCCGTGCGCGCCTACGGCCGCTGGTCCACGGCACCCAACGGCGCGAGCCGGCTCCTCACGATGAAGCAGCCTGTCGGGCCCTGCTTCGCGATCACGCCGTGGAACTTCCCCCTCGCCATGGCGACCCGCAAGATCGGTCCCGCCCTCGCGGCCGGCTGCACGATGATCCTCAAGCCGGCGGCGCAGACCCCGCTCACCGCCCTCGCCTTCGCCCAGGTCCTCCTCGACGCCGGGCTGCCCGACGGTGTCGTGCAGGTCCTCACGACCCGGAGCGCGGGGGACCTCACGGCGCCGCTGCTCGCCGACGCCCGCCTGCGCAAGCTCACCTTCACCGGGTCGACGCCGGTCGGCAAGCGCCTCGTCGCGCAGGCGGCCGACAACCTCCAGCGGGTCTCCATGGAGCTGGGGGGCAACGCGCCGTTCCTCGTCTTCCGCGACGCCGACGTCGAGGCGGCCGTGGAGGGCGCCGTCCTCGCGAAGATGCGGAACATCGGGGAGGCGTGCACCGCGGCCAACCGCTTCCTCGTCCACGCCGACGTGGCGGAGGACTTCTCACGCGGGCTGGCCGAGCGGCTGGCCGCCATGCCCGTCGGGCGCGGCACCGAGCCCGACAGCAAGGTGGGACCCCTGATCACCCGCGAGGCCAGGGCCGACGTCCACGCACTGGTCGCCGAGGCCGTCGAGGGCGGTGCCCGGGTGCTCACCGGCGGGGAGCCGCTCGACGGACCCGGCGCCTTCTACCCGCCGACCGTCCTCACCGAGGTGCCTCGGCAGGCCCGGATCCGCACGGAGGAGATCTTCGGGCCGGTCGCGCCCGTCGGCACCTTCACCGACGACGACGACGCGGTCGCCACCGCCAACGCGACCGAGTACGGCCTCGTCGCGTACGTGTACACGCGCGACGTCTCCCGCGCCGTCCGCGTCGCGGAGGGACTGCAGTTCGGGATGGTCGGGCTCAACCAGGGCGTCGTGTCGAACCCTGCCGCGCCGTTCGGAGGGGTCAAGGCGTCCGGGTTCGGGCGCGAGGGCGGTGCCGAGGGCATCGAGGAGTACCTCGACACGAAGTACGTCGGGCTCGCGCTCTGACCGACGCGTCGGCAGCGGGGCTTGAGTGACGCCCGTGACGTGCCGAGTCACCAGGGGTCCGTTCGCCCCCGACCACGCCGGAGGACACCGATGACCTCGACCCGACCCCGCCTGCGCGCGCTCGTGGCATGTGCCGTCGCGGCGGTCGCCGTGCTCGCCGTCGGTGCCGCGCCCGCGAGCGCCGCCCCCGCCGAGCCGCGGCCGGCATTCACCTTCTCGACGCTGCCGGAGGCGCCGTCGCGCTACCAGGGGCAGGTGTCGTGCGACCCCCGCGAGAAGCCGGGCGTCACCGCGCTGCGGGCGGTGCTGAAGGCGACGTACGGCTACGCGAACAGCGGCGGGAGCGTGCGCTCGTGCAGCCAGGGCGGGCAGAGCGAGCACAAGGAGGGGCGCGCCTACGACTGGATGCGCGACGTCGCGGTCCCCGAGCAGAAGGCGATGGCCGACGCGTTCGTGGCGTGGGCGACGGGCCCGGACCCGCGGGGGGTTGCCGGCGGGAACGCCCACCGCATGGGCGTGCAGTACCTCATCTGGAACAAGCGGATCTGGAACGCGCGCAGCGGGTGGAAGGCCTACACCGGGAGCAGCCCCCACACCGACCACGTCCACGTGTCCCTGTCGTGGGACGGCGCGTGGAAGCGCACCTCGTGGTGGGACGGCACCGTCGTCACCCGGTTCGACCAGGGCCCCTGCCAGTTCTTCGTCGGCGAGCCCGCCCGGCCGTACTCGGCGCCGAACTACTCCCCGTGCCCGGACCCCATCCCGCGGGTCGCAGGCACGTTCGCCGCGGACTTCGACGGTGACGGCCGGGACGAGGTGGGCACCTACCACAGCGGCCGCTTCGTGGTCCGGACCGCCTCGGGCCTGGTCTCGGTGCCGTTCGGTCAGCCCGGTGACCTGCCCGTGGCGGGCGACTGGGACGGCGACGGCCGCGCGGGCATCGGCGTCTTCCGCGGCGGCACGTGGTACCTGCGGCAGACGCTGACGAGCGGGCAGCCGCAGGTCAGCTTCACCTCCGGCCGCGCCGGGGACCGGCCCGTCGTCGGCGACTGGGACGGCAACGGCACCGACGAGGTGGCCGTCTTCCGCTCGGGCACGTGGTTCGTCCGCGTGTCGACGCGGCCGACCGCCGTCACCCGCACGGTCGTGTGGGGCCAGGCCGGCGACCGGGCGGTCGCGGGCGACTGGGACCGTGACGGCGCCGACGACCTCGGCCTCGTCCGCTCCAGCACGTGGTACCTCGCCGCCGACGCCTCGGCCTCCCGCCTGTTCCGGCAGGTGCGCTTCGGCTGGACGAACGGTCTGCCGGTCGCGGGGGACTGGGACGGCGACGGCCGTGACACCTTCGGCAGCCTGAAGATGGCGGAGCTCGCCCGCACGAGCAGCCCCTACGGCTGGGGCCCGGTCGTGGAGCGCGCGCCGCTGTGAGCCCGCGGATCGCCTGACCGGGCGGGAGTCACCCCCCGGTCAGGCGTCCCAGCAGGGGTGCGGCGACCGCGCGGCGCCCGGTGCGCCGCTCCTCGGCGTCGGCGAGGGTCGCGGCCGCCAGGCCGGCGTTCACCCCGGCCCAGCGCAGCGGTTCCGGTTCCCAGCGCCGGGAGCGGTGCTGCACCCACGGCAGTCGCGTGAGGTCGCTGTCGACCCCGAGCAGCAGGTCGGCGAGGGTGCGGCCCGCGAGGTTGGCGGTCCCGACGCCGTCGCCGACGTAGCCACCCGCCCAGGCGAGGCCCGTCGACGGGTCGTGGCCCACCGCGGCGTGCCAGTCGCGCGGCACCCCGAGCGGGCCGCCCCAGGCGTGCGTCACCGCGTGCCCGGCGACCTGCGGCAGGAGCGCGTGGAGGGTCTCCCGCAGCCGGGTGAAGACGCGCTCGTCGCGGTCGAAGGCCGGCCGGATGCCCGACCCGAAGTGGTAGGGCGCTCCACGGCCGCCGAAGACGAGCCGGTCGTCGGCCGTCCGCTGGCCGTACACCACGAGGTGCCGGTGCTCGCTGAACGTCTCCCGCGCCGCGAGCCCGACGCGGTCCCACACCTCCGCGGGCAGCGGCTCCGTCGCGACCATGAGGGAGTACACCGGCACGACGTCGCGGCGGCTGCCGGGCAGCCGCGCCGTCCACGCCTCGGTCGCGCGGACGACGAGCGGGGCGCGGACGGCCCCGTGGACCGTCCGGACGAGGCCCGGTGCCAGCGACGTCACACGGGTGCCCTCGTGGACCCGGGCGCCGCGGGCCCGGACGCGACGTGCGAGGCCGCGGACGAGGGCGGCCGGCTGCACCCGGGCGCAGTGCGGGGTGTACGTGCCGCCGGTGACCCCGTCAGCGGCGAGACGCGACCGGGCCGCGGTCGCGTCGAGCAGCTCGACCCCGTCCACGCCGTCGAAGGCGGTGTCCTCCGCGTGCTCGGCGGCGGCGCGCCGCTCCTGCGCGGCGCCGCGCGCGACGACGACGGTGCCCCCGCGGGTCCAGCCGCACTCGATGCCCTCCTCGGCCACCACCCGGCCGACCTCCCCGACGGTCGCCACCATCGCCCGGCGGAGGGCGAGCGCCCGCTCCCGGCCGTAGCGGGCGGCGAGGCTGCTCGTCGAGCGGGGGAACAGCGCCGAGCACCAGCCGCCGTTGCGGCCGCTCGCGCCGAAGCCGGCGACGTCCTGCTCGAGGACGACGACCCGCAGGTCCGGGCGGGCCCTCAGGAGGTAGTACGCCGTCCACAGCCCGGTGTAGCCGGCCCCGACGACGCAGACGTCCGCGTCGGTGTCCCCGTCGAGGACGTCGACGGGGACGAGCGGGTCACCGGCGTCGGCGACCTGCTCGTGCCACAGCGACAGCGTGCGGTGCCCGCCCACGCCTACAGCCGCGCCCACGCCTCGGTGAGCACCCCGCGCAGGATCTGCTCGATCTCGTCGAACTCCGCCTGCCCGATCGTCAGCGGCGGCGCGAGCTGGATGACGGGGTCGCCGCGGTCGTCGGCGCGGCAGTACAGCCCCGCCTCGAACAGCGCCTTCGACAGGTACCCGCGCAGGAGGCGCTCCGCCTCGTCGTCGTCGAACGTCTCGCGGGTGTCCTTGTCCTTCACCATCTCGATCCCGTAGAAGTAGCCCTCGCCCCGGACGTCGCCGACGATCGGCAGGTCGAGGAGCCTCTCGAGCGTCGACCGGAACGCGGGGGCGTTCTCCTTGACGTGGGAGTTGAGGCCCTCCTCCTCGAAGATGTCGAGGTTGCGCATCGCGACGGCCGCCGACACCGGGTGCCCGCCGAAGGTGTAGCCGTGGGCGAAGCTCGTCGTGCCGTGCCTGAAGGGCTCGAACAGCCGGTCGCTGGCGATCATCGCGCCGATGGGGGAGTAGCCGGACGTCATGCCCTTCGCGCACGTGATGATGTCCGGGACGTAGCCGAAGTCGTCGCACGCGAACATCGACCCGATGCGACCGAACGCGCAGATGACCTCGTCGGACACGAGCAGGACGTCGTGGCGGTCGCAGATCTCGCGGACGCGCTCGAAGTAGCCCGGCGGCGGCGGGAAGCAGCCGCCGGAGTTCTGCACGGGCTCGAGGAACACCGCCGCGACGGTCTCCGGGCCCTCGAACTCGATGGCCTCCTCGATGCGGTCCGCGGCCCAGCGCCCGAACGCCTTCGGGTCGTCCCGCACGTGCTCGGGGCCGCGGTAGGCGTTGGTGTTCGGCACCTTGAACGTGCCCGGCACGAGCGGCTCGAACATCTCCTTCGCGGCGGGGATGCCCGTGATCGACAGCGCCCCCTGCGGGGTGCCGTGGTAGGCGACGGCGCGGCTGATGACCTTGTGCTTGGTGGGCCGGCCCTGCAGCTTCCAGTACTGCTTGGCGAGCTTCCACGCGGTCTCGACGGCCTCCCCGCCACCGGTGGTGAAGAAGACCCGGTCGAGGTCGCCGGGCGCGAAGGACGCCAGTCGCTCGGCGAGGTCGATGGCGGCCGGGTGGGCGTAGGACCACAGGGGGAAGAAGGCGAGGTCGGCGGCCTGCTTCGCCGCCGTCTCCGCGAGGACGCGCCGCCCGTGCCCGACCTGGACGACGAACAGCCCCGAGAGCCCGTCGAGGTACTGCCGCCCGCGGTCGTCCCAGATCCGGGCGCCCTCACCGCGGACGATGACGGGCACCTCGCCGCCGGCCTCGTACGTCGAGTGCCGGGCGAAGTGCTGCCACAGGTGGTCGCGGGCGGCCTGCTGCCGCGGCGTCCCGGCGCGCGTCGTCGATCCCTGCGTCGTCGAGCCCGCCGACGGCGAGGTGAGGTCCTGCGGAGTGGTCGTCATCTGGTGCCCCAGTCGTAGCGCTGCCCGTGCAGCTTGAGGTAGACGAACGTCTCGGTCGTCGCGACGCCGTCGAGGGTGCGGATGTGCTCGTTAAGGACGCGGACGAGGTGGTCCTCGTCGGCGCACACGACCTCCACGAGGAGGTCGAAGGAGCCGGCGGTGAGGACCACGTAGTCCACCTCCGGCATCGCGGCCAGGGCCTCCGCCACCGGGCGCATGTCGCCCGTGCAGCGGATCCCGATCATCGCCTGGCGGGCGAAGCCCAGCTGCAGGGGGTCCGTCACGGCGACGATCTGCATGACGCCGTGGTCGAGGAGCCGCTGGACCCTCTGCCGCACCGCGGCCTCGGAGAGGCCGACGGCCTTGCCGATGCTCGCGTACGCGCGCCGGCCGTCCTCCTGGAGGAGCTCGACGATCCGCTTGGAGACGTCGTCGAGCACGGGGGTCCCGTTGCCCGCCGACCGGTTCGTCACGCGGGTCATGGTGGCCGCGGCGTGTCGGACCGTGCAACCCCCGACACGCAGACGGACGACGGAAGCCGTGGTCTGGGGCCGTTCACGCGACGGAAACACGTTCGTGACCCGCCTGGTCCTACCGATTCCGCGCAGCAGCGGTTATCGTCCGGCGACATGACGACTGCCACCGACGCCCCGTCGTCCACCGCGACCGGGCTGCCGGTCCTCCGCAACTTCATCGGCGGTCAGGCCGTCGAGGCGCGAGCGGAGGCGCACGACGACCTCGTCGACCCCGCTACGGCCCGGGTCGTGGCCCGGGCGCCGCGCAGCAGCGCGGCCGACGTCGACGCCGCCTACGCCGCCGCGTCCGACGCGTTCCCCGGGTGGCGCGACTCCACCCCGGCGGAGCGCCAGCTCGCCCTGCTGCGGATCGCCGACGCCGTCGAGGCGCGCGCCGCCGAGCTCGTCGAGCTCGAGGTGCAGGACACGGGCAAGCCCTTCGACCTCACGACGAGCGAGGAGATCCCCCCGACGGTCGACCAGATCCGCTTCTTCGCCGGCGCCGCGCGGATGCTCGAGGGCAGGGCCGCCGGGGAGTACATGGCGGGGCACACCAGCTACGTGCGCCGGGAGCCGGTCGGCGTGATCGGCCAGGTCACCCCGTGGAACTACCCGCTCAACATGGCGACGTGGAAGTTCGCGCCCGCGATCGCCGCGGGCAACACGATCGTGCTGAAGCCGAGCGACACGACGCCGCAGTCGACCCTCCTGCTCGCCGAGATCGCGGCCGAGTTCCTGCCGCCCGGGGTCTTCAACGTCGTCGTCGGCGACCGCGACACCGGCCGCGCCGTCGTGTCGCACGACCGCGCCGACATGGTGGCGGTCACCGGGAGCATCCGGGCCGGCCAGCAGGTGGCCGAGGCCGCGTCCCGCTCGCTCAAGCGGGTCCACCTCGAGCTGGGCGGCAAGGCGCCCGTCGTCGTGTTCGACGACGCCGACCTCGCCGCGGCGGCCGAGGGCATCGCCGGGGCCGGGTACTTCAACGCCGGCCAGGACTGCACCGCGGCCACCCGGGTCCTCGTCCACGAGTCGGTGGCCGCGGACTTCACCGCCGCGCTCGCGGAGGCCGCGCGCGGCACGACCGTCGGGATGCCGAAGGACCCCGGCGTCGACGTCGGGCCCGTCAACAACCCCGACCAGCTCCAGCGCGTCCTCGGCTTCCTCGACCGGCTGCCCGACCACGCCCGGGTCGACGCGGGCGGCGGGCGCGCGAGCGACCTCGGGGACGGCTTCTTCGTGACGCCGACGGTCGTGTCCGGGGTCCGGCAGGGCGACGAGGTGACGGTGGACGAGGTCTTCGGTCCCGTCATCACCGTCCAGACGTTCACCGAGGAGGCCGAGGCGCTGGCGCTCGCGAACGCGACGCGCTACGGCCTGGCGAGCAGCGTGTGGACGAAGGACCTCGGGCGGGGCATGCGCGCGTCGAAGGCGCTCGACTTCGGGTGCGTGTGGATCAACACCCACATCCCGCTCGTCGCCGAGATGCCCCACGGCGGCTTCAAGCAGTCCGGCTACGGCAAGGACCTGTCCGCCTACGGTTTCGACGACTACACCCGCATCAAGCACGTGATGGCGAGCATCACGTGACGCCCGGTCCCTGCCGATAGGTCCCACGGCCGCCCACGCACCCGCCAGGCCCAGCCCCCCACCCGGAGGAGATACCCCCGTGACCGCTCGTCCCCTGCGTCGTCGTCCCGACCTGCACACCCTGTCCCCGGCCGCCCGCGCGGTCATCGCCGCGCAGCTCGGCGGGCGCCGTGCGTCCCGCCGTGACGTCCTGCGGGGGATGGGGGTGGCCGGCCTCGGGCTGGGGCTCGCGGCCTGCGGCACCGGTGGGACCGCCACGGGGGCCGGGAGCGGCGCCTCGGCCGGCGCGCTCACGCCGCCGGAGGACGTGAGCGCCGACGACCCCACGCTCAACTGGGCGAACTGGACCCTCTACCTCGACGTGTCCGACGACGGCAGCACGTACCCCACCCTCGACGCCTTCGAGGAGGAGACCGGGATCACGGTCAACTACTCGGAGGACATCGACGGCAACGACTCCTACTACGGCCGCATCCAGGGGCAGCTCGCCAACGGCGACGACATCGGGCAGGACATCGTCGTCTTCACCGACTGGATGGCCGCGCGCATGATCCGCCTCGGCTACGCCCAGCAGCTCGACGAGGCGAACATCCCGAACAAGCAGAACATCCTGCCGAACCTCGCCGACGTCGACTTCGACCCCGGTCGGCAGAGCTCCCTCACGTGGCAGTCCGGCTTCGCCGGCATCGCGTGGAACCGCGACGCGGTCCCCGGCGGTCTCTCGAGCGTCGCCGACCTGTGGAAGCCGGAGCTGCGCGGCCGCGTCGAGGTCCTCGACGAGATGCGCGACACGATCGGCCTCATCATGCTCGACCAGGGCGTCGACATCGCCGGCGACTGGGGCGACGCGGAGTTCGGCGCGGCGCTGGAGGAGCTGGAGCGGCAGGTCGAGAGCGGTCAGATCCGTCAGGTCGTCGGCAACTCCTACAAGGAGGACCTCGTGTCCGGCGACGCGCTCGCCGTGATCGGCTGGTCGGGCGACATCACGCAGATCAACTTCGAGTCCGGCGACCGGTGGGAGTTCGCCATCCCCGACGCCGGCGGGACGCTGTGGAGCGACAACATGCTCGTCCCCATCGGCAGCCCGCGGAAGACCAACGCCGAGACGCTGATGAACTACTACTACGACCCCGCCGTCGCCGCGGAGGTCGCGGCGTGGGTCAACTACATCACCCCCGTCCAGGGGGCCCGCGAGGCGATGCTCGAGATCGACCCCGAGCTCGCGGAGGACCCGCTGATCTTCCCGACCGAGGAGTTCCTCCAGAACGTCTCGATCTTCCGGACGCTCGCCGCCGAGGAGGAGACCGACTTCACGACCCGCTTCCAGCAGGTGATCGGGCGGTGACGCAGACGGCCGCCGACCCGGCGGCGGCGTCCGCACCGACCGCAGGCGGCGGCCTGCGGCTGCGGTCGGTGCGGAAGGAGTTCGGCGAGGCCGTCGCCGTCGACGGGATCGACCTCGACGTCCCCGCGGGGTCCTTCTTCGCCCTGCTCGGCCCGTCCGGGTGCGGCAAGACGACGACGCTGCGCATGGTGGCCGGTCTCGAGCACCCGACGAGCGGCACCATCAGCCTCGGCGACCGGGACATCACCCACACCAAGCCGTACCAGCGGCCCGTCAACACCGTCTTCCAGTCCTACGCGCTGTTCCCGCACCTCAGCGTCGTCGACAACGTCGCGTTCGGCCTCCGCCGCCGCCGGGTGGGCGACGCGCGGCGCCAGGCCATGGAGGCGCTCGAGCTCGTCGAGCTCGCGCACGTCTCGGCGAAGCGCCCGAGCCAGCTCTCCGGCGGCATGCAGCAGCGGGTGGCGCTGGCCCGCGCCGTCGTCAACCGCCCGGACGTGCTCCTCCTCGACGAGCCGCTCGGTGCCCTCGACCTCAAGCTGCGCCGCCAGATGCAGGTCGAGCTCAAGCGGATCCAGACCGAGGTCGGGATCACGTTCGTCCACGTGACGCACGACCAGGAGGAGGCCATGACGATGGCCGACACGGTCGCGGTCATGAACGCCGGGCGCATCGAGCAGCTCGGCCGTCCGGAGGACCTCTACGACAGCCCCGCCACGCCGTTCGCCGCCACGTTCCTCGGTCAGTGCAACCTCCTGCCGGGCACGCTCGCCACCGTCGGCGCCGACCGCGTCGAGGTCGTCCTCGACGCCGGTGGCGCGCGGCTCGTGGCACCCCGGGACCGGGCCCCGGCCGACGCCGCCGAGGGGCAGCAGGTGCTGCTGGGGGTGCGGCCGGAGAAGGCGGTGCTCACCGCGGCGGGCACGGGGACACCGGGCGGGAACGTCCTGGGCCACGCCCGCGTCGTCGACCGCAGCTACACCGGCGTCAGCACCCAGTACCTCGTCGAGCTGCCCGGCGTCGGACGACTGTCGGTCTTCCACCAGAACCTCGGTGGCTCCGCGGACCCGCACGTCGGCGAGCAGGTCGACCTCTGCTGGGCGGCGGAGCACGGCTTCGTGCTCGCCGGGCACGAGGTCCCGGTGACGTCCGTCGACGACGAGGGCTGAGCCGTGGCCCTCGCGCACGCCCCCGGCGGCTCCGGCACGGACGAGGAGCGCGGCGCCGTCTCGCCGACCCCGCCCGAGCCCGCCGCCACGAAGCAGCGCCGGCACCTCGGCTGGCTCCTCACCCTGCCGGGCCTCGGGTGGCTCGCGCTGTTCTTCGCCCTCCCCATCGCGCTGCTGTTCTCGACCTCGCTCATGGTCCCGGTGCCGGGCGGTGACATCGGGCAGTTCATGCCGGCGTTCCGGGTCGCGAACTACACGGAGGCGCTGGCGGAGTACTGGCCGACGTTCGTCCGCTCCTTCGCCTACGGGCTCGCCGCGACCGTGCTCGCGCTCCTCATCGGCTACCCGCTCGCCTACGTGGTCGCGGTCAAGTGCCGCCGGTTCCCCACCGTGCAGGCGCTGCTGCTCGTCCTCATCATCGCGCCGTTCTTCACCAGCTTCATCCTCCGCACGATCGCGTGGCGGCAGATCCTCGCCGACGAGGGGGCCGTCGTCGGGACGCTGCAGGCGCTCGCGCTGCTGCCCGGGGACGGGCGGCTCACCGCGACGTCCTTCGCCGTCGTCGCCGGCCTCACGTACAACTTCGTCCCGTTCATGACGCTGCCGATCTACGCCTCCCTCGAGCGGCTCGACCTGCGCTACGTCGAGGCGGGTCAGGACCTGTACGCCGGGCCGTGGACGACGTTCCGCACCGTGACGTGGCCGCTGTCCCTCCCGGGGGTGGTGGCGGGCACCCTGCTGACGTTCATCCCCGCCTCCGGCGACTACGTGAACGCCGCCCTGCTCGGCAACTCCCGCACGCAGATGATCGGCAACGTCATCGAGTCCCGCTTCTTCCGGATCGTCGACTACCCGACGGCGGCCGCCCTGTCGTTCATCCTCATGGCGACGATCCTCGTCCTCGTCTTCGTCTACGTCCGCCGCGCGGGGACGGACGACCTCGTATGAGCGGGCTCCTGCAGACCGTGCGCCGGCGGCCGGGGGACGCGCTCCTCACGCTCTTCGCCGTCCTCGCCTTCACCTACCTGTTCGTCCCGATCGGCTACGTCGTCGCGTTCTCCTTCAACGACGGCCGCCGCTCCAACCTCGTGTGGCGCGGCTTCACGTGGGACAACTGGCTCAACCCCTGCGGCGCGCCGGGGGTGTGCGAGGCGCTCGGCAACTCCATCCGGATCGGGCTGCTCGCGACCCTCGTCGCCACCGCCCTGGGGACGCTGCTCGCCTACGCGCTCGTGCGCTACCGCTTCCGGGCACGGGGGGCGATCAACCTCCTCATCTTCCTCCCGATGGCGACGCCGGAGGTCGTGCTCGGCGCGTCACTGCTCGCGCAGTTCCTCAACGTCGGTGCCTCGCTCGGGTACTGGACGATCGTCGCCGCCCACATCATGTTCACCCTCTCCTTCGTCGTCGTGACGGTGAAGGCACGGGTCGCCACGCTCGACCCGCGTCTGGAGGAGGCGGCGGCCGACCTCTACGCGTCGTCGGCGCAGACGTTCCTGCGGGTGACGCTGCCGCTGCTGCTGCCGGGCATCGCCGCGGCGGCTCTGCTCGCGTTCTCCCTCAGCTTCGACGACTTCATCATCACGAACTTCAACTCCGGCAACACCGACACCTTTCCGAAGTTCGTGTACGTCGCCGCCGCGCGCGGCATCCCCGCGCAGGCCTACGTCATCGGGTCGGCGATGTTCGCCCTGTCCTTGCTCGTCGTCCTCGCCGGCCGGCTCCTCACGCTGCGCCGCGGGCGTCCCTGACCGGAGGTCACCGTGCGGTTGTGCGTCATCGGGTCGGGCGGTGTCGGCGACGCCTTCGCCCGCATCGCCGCGCGTCGCGACTTCGCCGAGCTCGTCGTCATGGCCGACCACGACCCCGCTCGGGCCGAGCGGACCGTCGCCGCCGTCCGGGAGCGCCACCCTGGCGAGTCCCGGTTCGTCGCGGCGCGGGTCGACGCCTCCGACCGGGCCTCGGTCACGGCGCTGCTCCGGGAGCACCGTGCCACCCACGTCCTCAACGCCGTCGACCCGCGCTTCGTCATGCCGGTCTTCGACGGCACGCTCGCCGCGGGGGCCGACTACCTCGACATGGCGATGTCGCTGTCGCGGCCCCACCCCGAGCGCCCGTACGAGCGGACCGGCGTCGTGCTGGGCGAGGAGCAGTTCGCGGCCGCACCGCACTGGGAGGCCGACGGCCGGCTCGCCCTCGTCGGGATGGGCGTGGAGCCCGGGCTGTCGGACGTGTTCGCCCGCTACGCCGTCGACCACCTCTTCGCCGAGGTCGACGAGCTCGGGACGCGCGACGGCTCGAACCTCACCGTCGACGGCTACGACTTCGCCCCGTCGTTCTCCATCTGGACGACCATCGAGGAGTGCCTCAACCCGCCGGTCGTGTGGGAGAAGGGGCGGGGCTGGTTCACCACCGCGCCGTTCAGCGAGCCCGAGGTCTTCGACTTCCCCGGCGGGATCGGCCCCGTCGAGTGCGTCAACGTCGAGCACGAGGAGGTCCTCCTCATGCCGCGCTGGCTCGACGCGCGACGCGTGACGTTCAAGTACGGCCTGGGCGCGGAGTTCATCGGCGTGCTGAAGACGCTGCACACACTCGGCCTCGACCGCACCGACAAGGTCCGCGTCGGTGGCGTCGAGGTGTCGCCGCGGGACGTGGTCGCGGCGTGCCTGCCGGACCCGGCGACGCTGGGGGACCGGATGCGCGGCGCCACGTGCGCCGGGCTGTGGGTGACGGGAACGGGCACCGACGGGGCGCCGCGGGAGGTGTACCTCCACCACGTCGTCGACAACGAGTGGTCGATGGCGGAGTACGGCGCGCAGTGCGTGGTGTGGCAGACGGCCGTCAACCCCGCCGTCGCCCTCGAGCTCCTGGCCGCCGGGACGTGGACGGGCTCGGGCGTGCTCGGTCCCGAGGCGTTCGACGCGGTGCCCTTCCTCGAGCTGCTGCGCGACGGCTACGGCTCCCCGTGGGGGCTGGACGAGCGCACGCCGTCCCGGGGCGACGACCCGACCGGGACGGAGCAGCGCGCCGAGACCGACTGACGGTCAGCGACCCGCCAGTCCCGAACGGAACGCGAGCACCACAGCCTGCGCGCGGTCGCGTGCGCCGACCTTCGCGAGGATGCGCTTCACGTGGGTCTTGGCGGTCGACTCCGCGATGACGAGACGGCCGGCCAGCTCGGCGTTCGACAGCCCCTCGGCGACCAGGGCGAGCACCTCCTGCTCGCGTGCGGTCAACGCCGCCACGCGCGCGACCGCCGTGGGGTCACGGTCGGCGTGGGCGGCGCCGCCGTCCCGAGCGCCGGACGTGACGAATCGCGCGACGAGGTCGCGTGTGACGGCCGGGTCCAGCAGGGCCTCGCCCGTCGCCACCGTGCGGACGGCGTCGACGAGGCGCTCGGGGCTCGACCGCTTGAGGAGGAAGCCGCTGGCCCCGGCCTGCAGCGCCCCCCACACGTAGTCGTCGTGCTGGAAGGTCGTCAGCACCAGCACGCGTGCTCGGGCCCCCGCGGCGACCACGCGTCGTGTGGCCTCGACCCCGTCGACGCCCGGCATGCGCACGTCCATGAGCACGACGTCGGGATCGGTGAGCTCCACCTGGCGCACGACCGCGAGCCCGTCACCGGCCGTGCCCACGACCTGCATCCCGGCCGCCTCCAGCACGACCTGCACGCCCGCGCGGAGCAGGGCGTCGTCGTCGACGAGGAGCACGCGGACGGGTGCCGGCCCGTCGCCCGCGGTGCCGCTCACCGGGGCGCCCGGGACGGCAGGCGGACGGCCACCCGGAACCCGCCGGTCGGGCCGGCGCCGTGCTCGACGTCGCCGCCGAGCACCGCGACCCGTTCGGCCACGCCCAGGAGGCCGCGGCCCGGCTCCCAGCCCGGCGCGGGGCCGGAGCCGTCGTCGACGACCTCGACGAGCAGGTCGTCACCGTCCAGCTGCAGCCGGACGCGGGCGTGCCGGGCGCCGCCGTGGCGCAGCGCGTTCGTGAGCGACTCCTGGACCACGCGGTACAGGGCGAGGTCGGTGGTGGGCGACTGCCGGTCCGCGACGCCGTCGCCACGCTCGAGCCGCACGTGCAGCCCGGCGTCCGCGAGCCCCGCCACCAGCCGGTCGAGGTCGGCCGGCCCCGGGTCGCCGACGGCGTCGGAGTCGCGCAGCAGGCCGAGCACGCGGTCGAGCTCGACCATCGCGTCCCGCCCCGTGCGCTCGGTCGCCAGCAGCATGTCCCGCGCGGTGGCGGGCCGCTCGTCCAGGACCGTGCGGGCGGCGCCGACCTGGACCAGCATGAGGCTGAGGGCGTGGCCGACCACGTCGTGGAGCTCGCGGGCGATGCGGGTGCGCTCGTCCTGGACGGCCTCCCGCTGGCGTCGCTGCCGCTCCTGCGCTCCCGCCTCCCGGCCGCGCGCGGCCTGGTAGGCGAAGCCCCAGCTCGCGAACCACACGAGCACGACGGTGATGGGCACCACCGCGGGCAGCTCGGGCCGCGCGAACCAGCCGCCGATCCCGACCAGCGCGACGAGCGGCCCCCAGAGGGCGCGTCGGGCGGTCCCGTACCAGCCGAGCGAGACGAGGGCGACGAGGTTGACGTAGGGGGACACGCCGCTCGGGGCGATGGCGAGCGACTCGACGACGAGCGCGCCGGTGCCGACGGCGTACGAGCCGAGCGGTGCCGTCCGCCGCCACGCGAGCGAGCCCCCCACGACCACGGCCAGCAGGAGCGCGGCCACCAGCCGGGCGGTCGAGCCGCCGGCCTCGCCGGGCACCGCGACGGTGGCCAGGCGCTCGGCCGCGGTCGCGAGGACCGCCACCACCGCCGGGGCGACGTCGAGGGGGCGGCCCTCTGCGAGCCCGCGGAGCGCGCGGGTCCACCGCCCGGCCGCCGCGGACCCGTCCACCCGCTCAGCCCACCACAGCGGCGGGCTCGTCGGCGAGCCCCCTCGACCAGCGCACCACGTGCACCGCGGTGACGGTGCCGGCGACGGCGAGCAGGAGCGCGCCGGGCAGCCCCGGCAGCAGGAGCGAGCGGGGGAGCGCGAGCCAGCTCTCGCCCCGCAGAGCGGACGCGCCCACGCCGGCGAGCACGCCGGCGTAGCCCGCTGCGGCGAGGAGCGTGACCGTGAGCGAGCGACGCGCCGGGGCGCCGCTGAGGCGCAGCAGCACGGCCACCGCGAGCAGCAGCTGCAGCCCGTGCTGCCCCACGGCGTGGAACAGCTTGGCGCTGCCCTGCGCGCCGAACACCACGCTGTCGGGCACCGCTCCGGTCGCCGCCACGACCTCGGTGCCCTCGGCGATCATCCGCCCGCCCACCCAGCTGCTCACGAGCACCGCGCCCAGGCCGGCCAGGACGGCCGCGCGCAGCGCCCCGCCGCCCGTGAAGCGCCGCGGCAGGGCGGTGACGACGAGCAGCAGCGCGACCGCCAGCACGATGACGCCCACGGCCCACGCCATGACCCCGAACACGGCGCTGTCGTAGGCCGTGGCCTCGTTGAAGTGCGACGGCACCCCGCGCCAGCGTTGGGACGCGATGCCGACGTACTCCACGACCGAGCCGACGGCGAGGAGGCCGGCCACCCACCGCCGCACGCTTCCCGACACCCAGCGGAGCACGACGCCGACCGTCACCAGCAGGATGCCGAGCGAGAGCCCGAACACCACGGGCTTGCGCCACGAGACCGGACCCGACCACGCGCCGCCGTCGACCGCCTGCACGCCGAGGTGGGCGACGCCCGCTCCCGCCAGCACCAGGCCGGTGGCGCAGACGAGCAGCCCCGCGCCGCTCGTGGGCCGTACCTCGTGCCACACCCTCGTCAGGAGGTCGCGCAGGCCGCGGCGCCGCGGGTGCTGCGGCACCGCCGCCGGGAGCGGGGGTGGTGGTGCGGCTGTGGTGCTCATGGTCGCCTCCGCGGGTCGTCCGGTCCGTCGCCCGGACGGTAAGGACGCCGGGCGTCGCCGGACGTCCCCCTGCGGGGGCATCCTCCGTACCCCGCGTGGGGTACGCGACGACCAGCCCGTGAGCGCCGTCGTGACCGTGGTGAGCGAGTGGAGGCCGACCGAGCCGGGTCAGCCTGCGAGCAGGTGGACGGCGACGACGGCCGCCGCCGGCGTCGCGAGGCACCCGACGACGACGGCGAACCACGCCCGCCCGCGTCCGTGCGTCTCGCGGCGGGCGATGTCGCGGAGCGCGAGGACGCCGAGGAGCACGGCGAACGGCCCGACGACCCACGCGACGAGGGCGACGAGGCCGACGTACCCGGCGGCCACGGCGAGCCCGGACCGGCCGAGCGGGAGCAGCCAGTGCACCGGGTCCGTCGGGGTCGCGCCCGGGCCCGCGGGGGTCGACGGCATGCGCTGACCCGTCCACTGCCGGCCGTCGTACCAGCGCAGCATCTTGTGGGAGGACGGGTCCGGGTACCACCCGGGGGCGGCGGTGGGGACGGGCGTCGTCACGGGAGCAAGCCTCGTCCCCCGCCGGGCCGGTCGGCTCGCCGACCCCGCCGCCTCACCCGTCCGCGACCCCTGCGGTCACGCGAGGAGACGCTGCGTGACCGTCGCGAAGGAGCGGCTGTGCCGGTCGACGTCGTCGTCGGTCGTGTCGGGACTCATGAGCGCCATGTTGTGGAAGGGCGTGAGGAGGATCCCGTCGACGAGCGCCCACAGGTGGAGCAGCTGCTGGAGCGCGAAGTCGTCGGCCGCTGCGGCCTCGGCGCCGTCGTGCGGCGGCGTCGGTCGGAACGTGTACTCCGCGCGGCAGCCGAGCCGCGTGACCTGCCACGGCAGGCCGGCGGCGTCGATGCCGGCCTGGACGCCCTCGGTCCACCGCACCGCGCGGGCGGTCATGGTCGCGAACGCCTCGGGGGTGAGGACCTCGGTGAGCGTCGCGCGCACGGCGGCCATCGACAGCGCGTTGCCGGCCAGGGTGCCGCCGACCCCGCCGACGTCGACGTCCTCCAGCTCGACGGAACGCTGCACACGGTCGGCGAGCTCGGCCGTCATCCCGAAGGCCGCCGCCGGGACCCCGCCCCCGATCGTCTTGCCGACGACGACGGCGTCGGGACGCAGCCCCCACGCGCGCGTGCACCCGCCCGGACCGGCGCACAGCGTGTGCGTCTCGTCGACGTACAGCAGGGTGCCGGTGCGGTCGCACATGTCGCGGAGCGCCGCGAGGTAGCCGTCGTCGGGCAGCACGATGCCGATGTTCGTCATGGCGGGTTCGAGGAGGACGCACGCGACGTCGCCCGGGGCGAGGGCACGCTCCATCGCGTCGAGGTCGTTGAACGGCACGACGGCCGTCGTGACCTCCGGTGGTACCGGCGGGCCGATGTTGCCGCGTCGCGCGACGACCCGGCCGTCGGCGTCGAGCGTCGCGAAGGTCTCGTCGACGCTGCCGTGGTAGCACCAGTCGATCACCGCCACCCTCGGTCGCCCGGTGACGTGACGGGCGTAGCGGACGAGGTGCCGGTTCGCGTCGGTCGCGGTGAGCGTGAACTGCCACTGCGGCAGCCCGAAGCGGGCGGCGAGGTCCTCGGCGGCGACCACCGCGTCCTCGCCGGGCAGCATGGTCGTGATGCCGCGGTCGAGCTGCGCCCGCACCGCGGCGACGGTCGCCGCGGGGGAGTGGCCGGTCATCGCGCCCGTGTCCCCCAGGCACAGGTCGACGTGGTCGATGCCGTCGACGCACGTGAAGTGGGCGCCGGACGCCCGGGCGACGAAGGTCGGCCACGAACCGGGCCACTTCACCATCCACGACATCGGCACCCCGCCGGGCATGACGCGTCGGCCGCGCTCGAACAGCTCCCGTGACCGTGGCCGCTGCGCCTCGAACCGGCGGGTGGCCTCGGCGTGGAGGGCGGCGACGCGCGCGGGGTCGACCCCGGTCACGCCGGGCGCCCGGTGAGCGCCTCGACGAGGACGCCGAGCCCGTCCCGCAGCAGGTCGTCGTCGATGACGAGCGGCGGCAGCAGCCGGATGACGTTGCCGTACGTGCCGCACGTGAGGACGACGACGCCGGCCTGGTGGCAGGTGCGCGCGACCCGGGCGGCCTCCGCCGGGTCCGGCTCCGTGGTCCCCGGCCGGACGAGCTCGACGGCGAGCATGGCGCCGCGGCCCCGGACGTCCCCGATGGCCGGTGCGTCGGCGCGAGCCGCCTCGAGGGCCGTGCGCACGAGCGACTCGATGCCACGGGCGCGGGCGGACAGGTCCTCGTCGACGAGCACGTCCATCGCGGCGAGGGCGGCGGCGCACGCGACCGGGTTGCCGCCGTAGGTGCCTCCCAGGCCGCCGGCGTGGACGGCGTCCATGACGTCGGCCCGGCCGACGACGCCCGCCAGCGGCATGCCGTCCGCGAGGCCCTTCGCGACGGTGACGAGGTCGGCCTGCACCCCCTCGTGGTCGAGGGCGAAGACGTCGCCGGTGCGGCCGAACCCCGTCTGGATCTCGTCGGCGACGAGGAGCACGCCGTTCTCGCGGCACCACGCCGCGAGCGCGGGCAGGAACCCGGGAGCCGGGTCGACGAAGCCGCCCTCCCCCTGGACCGGCTCGATGACGAGGCACGCGACCTGGTCCGCGCCCACCTGTGTCCGGATGCTGCCGATCGCCCGCGCCGCGGCCTCCTCGCCCGTCATCCCCGCCGGGTCGCGGAACGGGTACGACATGGGAGCGCGGTACACCTCGCCGGCGAAGGGCCCGAAGCCGCGCTTGTACGGCATCGCCTTCGCCGTCATCGCCATCGTGAGGTTCGTGCGCCCGTGGTAGGCGTGGTCGAAGACGACGACCGCATCGCGCCCGGTCGCGGCCCGCGCGATCTTGACCGCGTTCTCCACCGCCTCGGCGCCGGAGTTGAGGAGCACCGTCTTCGCGGGCCCCGCGACCGGTGCGAGCCCGGCGAGGCGCTCGGCGACGGTGACGTAGCCCTCGTACGGCGTCACCATGAAGCACGTGTGGAGGAACGCCTCCGCCTGCCGCCGGACGGCCTCGACGACGCGGGGGTGCGCGTGGCCCGCGTTGACGACCGCGATGCCGGCGCCGAGGTCGACGAGGCGGTTGCCGTCGACGTCGACGAGGACCGCCCCGCCGGCGCGCTCGACGAAGGCCGGGAGGACCATGCCGACACCCGTCGGGACGACGGCGGCGCGCCGCTCCCCCAACGCGAGCGAGGCGGGGCCGGGGACCGCCGTCCGCAGGTGGCGGCGCTGCTCGACACCGGCCACGAGGGGGGCGGGTGCGGCGGGTGCTGCGACCGTGGGAACCGTCGTCATGGGCGCAGCATAGGGGCGGATTCCGCGCCGGGGCAGGGCCCAGGCGACGGAATCCGCCCTGCCGACGGTCAGCGTGAGGCGGTGTCGTACAGCTGCTGCGCGTCGGTGCCGAGGTAGGGCCCGTACATCGACGTCTTGTCCGTCGAGTACTTGTACGAGTTGACGGAGCTGAGCTGCCCGAGCCCCGTGCTCGTGCTGAAGCCGGACAGCCACGGCCCACCGGAGGAGCCCCCGGTCATGTCGCACGTCATGCCGAGCGTGTCCGCGCCGTAGGGGTCGGACTTCAGGGGCCCGGCGCAGTGCACGAGGTCGCTGCCGTCGTACGGCCGGGCGGCCGGGTAGCCGAAGGCGTAGCGGGACTCCGAGCGGGGCGCGGAGAACGTGATGCCCTGCGCGCCGACGGTGTCGGTGAGCGTCGCGCCGCCCACCGGGGCGACCACGGCGAACCCGACGTCGTAGGAGAAGTCGCCGGAGGACTCCCACTGCGTCGTCGTGTGGAGGTCCGTCGCGACGAACGTGCCGTACGGACGGGCGCCGTCGGCGTAGGCGGGGACGAACGCCCAGTTCGTCGCGAAGTCGCCGGGACCCTCGTGCAGGCAGTGCCCGGCCGTCAGCACGGTGCTCTCGTTCGCGCTCGTGACCGCGGAGCCGGAGCAGACGTAGTTGCTGCCACCGAGGGTGAAGAACACCTTGCCGGTGGTCGCGACGACCGCCGTGCCACCGGTCCACAGGGCGCCCGTGACGACGGGGTCGGTGCTGCCGCCACCGCCGCCGCCCGGCTTCCCGCCACCCGGCTTGTCGGGCTTGGGCACCGGCTTCACCTTCGCCGTCGTGCCCCGCGCGACCGGCGCGGCGGCCGCGGCCTCGGTCGGGGACACCACCGGGGCCAGGCGCTCGCCGGGCAGGGCGGCCCGCATCCGCGCCGGCGTCCAGTACGCGGCGACGGCGGCGCGCTCGGCGGCGGTGGTGGCGGCGCGGGCGTGGGCGCCCTCCGGCGCCCGGTCGGACGGGGCGGCACCGGCGGGGGCGGCGAGCCCGGCGGCGAGCACCGCCCCGGCGGCGAGGGCGAGGAGACGTCGGGCGGGACGGGGTGCGGGCACGAGGGACCTCCGGGGGCCGGGCGACCCTCGCCCGGTCGGGAGACCGTAGGTGCCGTGTCCGAGCCTGACAAGGGTCTTGACACCGCCTGCGATCCGTGCCGCGTAAGCCGGCTGCGACACTCGCGGCCATGCGTCGCGTCACCGTCCTCGGGTCCACCGGGTCCATCGGCACCCAGGCGCTCGACGTCGTCGGCCGCAACCGCGACGCCTTCGCTGTCGCCGGGCTCGCCGCCTGGGGCGGCGACCCCGCCCTGCTCGTCGAGCAGGTGCTCGCGCACGACGTGCCCGTCGTGGCGGTCACGGACCCGGAGGCCGGCGAGGCGGTCGCGACGCGGCTGCGGACCGAGGGGCGGGGCACCGAGGTGCTCGTCGGGCCGGACGCGGCGACGGAGCTGGCGGCGCGCCCGACCGACGTCGTGCTCAACGGGCTCGCCGGCGCCGTGGGCCTGCGGCCGACCCTCGCGGCTCTCGGGGCCGGGCACGTCCTCGCCCTGGCGAACAAGGAGTCGCTCATCATCGGCGGCCCGCTCGTGCGACGCCTCGCACGACCCGACCAGGTGGTCCCCGTCGACTCCGAGCACTCCGCGCTCGCCCAGTGCCTGCGCGGCGGGCGCGCCGAGGAGGTGCGCCGGCTCGTCCTCACCGCCTCCGGCGGTCCGTTCCGCGGCCGGGACCGCGCCTCCCTCGCCGACGTGACGCCGGAGGCCGCCCTCGCCCACCCGACGTGGGCCATGGGCCCGCTCGTGACGACGAACTCCGCGACCCTCGTCAACAAGGGTCTCGAGGTGATCGAGGCGCACCTGCTCTTCGACGTGCCAATGGAGCGCGTCGACGTCGTCGTCCACCCCCAGTCGGTCGTCCACTCGATGGTGGAGTTCACCGACGGCTCGACGCTCGCGCAGTGCAGCCCTCCCGACATGCGCCTGCCCATCGCGCTCGGCATCGGCTGGCCGGACCGGGTGCCGGACGCCGCGCCGGGACTGGACTGGACGACGGCGACGGCGTGGACCTTCGAGCCGGTCGACCACGACACGTTCCCCGCCGTCCGTCTGGCGCGCGAGGCCGGTGCGGCGGGGGGTGTCGCGCCCGCCGTCTACAACGGCGCCAACGAGGTGGCGGTGGAGCAGTTCCTCGCCGGGAACTGCGGGTTCCTCCAGATCGTCGACACGGTGGCCGAGGTTCTCTCCGTGGCCGCCGACCAGGGCTTCGGGGAGCCGCGCGACGTCGACGACGTCGTCGCGGCCGACACGTGGGCACGGGCCCGCGCGGCTGAGACACTGGGGGTCCGCCCGCCCGTGTGAACGGAGGGCGGCAGCAGAGCAGGGAGACGCTCGTGGACCATGCGCTCGCCTACACGGCAGGGGTGCTCGCCATGGTGGTGGGCATCGCCGTGTCCATCGCCCTGCACGAGGTCGGCCACCTCGTCCCCGCCAAGCGCTTCGGGGTGCGCGTCACCCAGTACATGGTGGGCTTCGGCCCGACGCTGTGGTCACGGCGCCGCGGCGAGACCGAGTACGGCGTCAAGGCGATCCCCCTCGGCGGCTACATCCGGATGATCGGGATGTTCCCCCCGAGGCCCGGCACGCCCGCCGGCATGGTCGGCTCGGCGTCGAGCAACCCCATCGCCTCCATGGTCGAGCAGGCCCGTGCGGAGTCCCTCGAGGAACTGCGCCCCGGCGACGAGAAGCGGACGTTCTACGGCCTCAGCGTGCCGAAGAAGCTCGTCATCATGCTCGGCGGCCCCGTCATGAACCTCCTCATCGCCGTCGTCCTCCTCACCGTCGTCGTGAGCGGCTTCGGGGTGCCGACGCTCACGACGCAGGTGCAGACGGTGTCGCGGTGCGTCCTGCCGGTCGACGCCCCGGCGGACGCCGAGTGCTCGCCGTCGGACCCCGCGGCCCCGGCCGCGGCGGCGGGGCTCCGCCCGGGGGACACCCTCCTCGCCATCGGCGGGGTCCCGACGCCGACGTGGGACGCGGTCAGCGAGCAGATCCGGCTGTCCGGGGGCCGGCGTGTCGACGTGCGCGTCGAGCGCGACGGCCGCGAGCTCACCCTGCAGGCGACCCCCATCGTCGCCGACGTAATCGCGCGCGACGAGGACGGGCTCCCGGTCGAGGAGGCCGACGGGTCCTTCGCGACCGTCCGCGCGGGCTTCCTCGGCGTCTCCCCGGTGCAGGCGACCGTGCGGCAGCCCCTCACGAGCGTGCCCGGCCAGGTCGCCGACGCCGTCGTCGGGACCGTCGGGGTCGTGGCGCGGCTCCCGCAGTACATGGTCGGCGTCGGGCAGGCCGCCTTCGGCGGCGGGGAGCGGGACCCGGACGGACCCGTGAGCGTCGTCGGTGTCGGTCGCTTCGCCGGCGAGGTCGCGGCGCTGGAGGACCCGGCGGGCGAGTTCGGCCTTCGTGAGCGGGTCGCCCAGATCCTCGCCATCCTCGCCGGCCTCAACGTCGCGCTCTTCGTCTTCAACCTCATCCCGCTGCTGCCCCTCGACGGCGGCCACGTCGCGGGGGCGCTGTGGGAGGGCACGAAGAAGACGTGGGCCCGCGCCCGCAACCTGCCCGACCCGGGACCGGTCGACGTCGCGAAGGCCCTGCCGGTCGCCTACGGCGTCGCGGTGGTCCTCCTCGGCATGGCCGTCGTCCTCATCTACGCCGACGTCGTCAACCCGATCAGGCTCACGGGCTGAGCCGGGGCCACAATGGGGGCGTGACCGTCAGCCTCGGCATGCCCGAAGCCCCCGCACCCGTCCTCGCCCCCCGCCGGAAGTCGCGCCAGATCAAGGTCGGCAGCGTCCTCGTCGGCGGCGACGCCCCCGTCAGCGTGCAGTCGATGACGACGACGCCCACGACCGACATCAACGCCACCCTGCAGCAGATCGCCGAGCTCACCGCGAGCGGCTGCGACATCGTCCGGGTCGCGTGCCCGTCCCAGGACGACGCCGAGGCGCTGCCGGTCATCGCGAGGAAGTCGCAGATCCCCGTCATCGCCGACATCCACTTCCAGCCGAAGTACGTCTTCGCGGCGATCGACGCCGGCTGCGCCGCGGTGCGGGTGAACCCCGGCAACATCCGCAAGTTCGACGACCAGGTGAAGGAGATCGCCGCGGCCGCGAAGGACGCCGGCGTCTCGCTGCGCATCGGCGTCAACGCCGGCTCCCTCGACAAGCGCCTCCTGGAGAGGTACGGCAAGCCGACGGCGGAGGCGCTCGTGGAGTCGGCCGTGTGGGAGGCCTCCCTCTTCGAGGAGCACGACTTCCACGACTTCAAGATCTCCGTCAAGCACAACGACCCGGTCGTCATGGTCCGTGCCTACGAGATGCTCGCCGAGCGCGGGGACTGGCCGCTCCACCTCGGCGTCACCGAGGCCGGGCCCGCGTTCCAGGGCACCATCAAGTCCTCCGTCGCCTTCGGCGCCCTGCTGAGCAAGGGCATCGGCGACACCATCCGCGTCTCGCTCTCCGCGCCCCCGGTCGAGGAGGTCAAGGTGGGCACGCAGATCCTGCAGTCGCTCAACCTGCGCCCCCGCAAGCTCGAGATCGTGTCGTGCCCGTCGTGCGGGCGCGCCCAGGTCGACGTGTACACCCTCGCCGACGAGGTCACCGCAGGCCTGGAGGGCATGACCGTGCCGCTGCGTGTGGCCGTCATGGGGTGCGTCGTCAACGGTCCCGGCGAGGCCCGCGAGGCCGACCTCGGCGTCGCCTCCGGCAACGGCAAGGGGCAGATCTTCGTCAAGGGCGAGGTCATCAAGACCGTCCCGGAGTCGCAGATCGTCGAGACCCTCATCGAGGAGGCGATGCGGATCGCAGAGGAGATGGGCGTCGACCCCGAGGGCGGCGAGGCGCCCCAGGGCTCCCCGGTCGTCAGCGTCTCCTGAGGCTCACGCCGTCGGGTCGAGCACGGCGAGGGTCGCGAGGTCGAGCACGAGGAGGGACGTGTCGAGGAGCGGCGGGCCCAGGTGGGCCGTCACCTCCTCGTCGGAGTCATGACGGTCCGGTGAGCGAACGGGCTCATGACACACCTCCGCGCAGCGGGATCGTCCTCCGGTGCGTGGCGCGGGTCGACGCCCGGGCGATAAAGGGCGACGGGGTCACGTTTCGGTCGCGACGCGCCTGGAGCGCGCCCGCGGCGTCGCCTGCGGGGCGCCGGTGGGTGAGGATGGCGGCGTGCTTCGCTCGTCGGTGCGCGTGCTGGGGGCCCGGGACCTCGAGGCCGCCGTCGACCTCTGCGCCACCGACCCCGTCTCCCACGCGTTCGTCAGCTCCCGGCTGGTGGGGGGACTGCTCGGGGAGGCCGGCCGGGCAGAGGTCTGGGGCTACCACCAGGCAGGGGACCTCGTCTCGCTCTGCTGGGTGGGCGCGAACATGGTGCCGGTGGCGGCGCACGGCGAGGCCGCCGACGCCTTCGCCGCGAGGGCCCGGCAGGGACCGCGTCGCAGCTCCTCCCTGTTCGGCCCGCGCGACGACGTCCTGCGGCTGTGGGCCGGGCTGGAGGGCACGTGGGGCCCTGCACGGGAGGTGCGCGGCGAGCAGCCGCTCATGGTGTGCGAGCGGGCCGAGGTGGAGCCCCACCCCGAGGTCCGGCGGACCCGTCCGACGGAGCTCGACACCCTGTTCCCGGCGTCCGTCGCGATGTTCACCGAGGAGATCGGCTACTCCCCGCTGGGCATCGACGGGGGCGCCGGGTACAAGGCGGGCGTCGCGGAGATGGTCTCGCTCGGTCGCTCGTTCATCCTGCTGGAGCCAGGGGCAGACGGCGTGCCCGAGGTCGTGTTCAAGGCCGAGCTCGGGGCGGTGACGGGTGCGGTGGCCCAGATCCAGGGGGTGTGGGTGGCGCCGCACCGGCGGGGCGAGGGCATCGCCGTGCCCGCGGTCGCCGCTGTGGTGGAAGCCGTGCGCCGCGACCTCGGGGCGCGCTCCTCGCTGTACGTCAACGACTACAACCAGCGCGCGATCCGCGTGTACGAGCGGGTGGGCTTCGTCAGGCACGGCTGCTTCGCGACCGTCCTGCTGTGATGTCAGGGCCCGCAGGGGCCACAGCACAGGAACCGTCAGCCGCTGCCGCAGGCCAGGCGCCGACTTGCTCGCCCGGTCCTGCGCTGTGGCCGCCGACGCGGCCGTGTCATCGGCGACGACCCCGCTGCCGTGCTGCTGCCTCGGTGTACGCCCCGAGCACGTGACGGACCACGAAGCGGCCGTCGAACATCACGTGGGTCCACGCGAACCGGCGGGTCGCCCAGCCGTCGGTCTGCAGCCAGTCGTGCCGTGCGAGGTCGAGGGCGAAGGCTCGACGCGTGCCGTGGGTGTCGTAGCCGTCAGCCTCGAGCACCACGCCGGCGTCGACGTCCGCGAGGTCGACGACGGCGACGTCGCCGTGTCGTGACCTGATCTCGACCTGCGGCTGCAGCGACCTCCGCCCCGCCACGAGGCACCACCCCCTCAGGCCGGACTCGAAGGCGTTGGCCGCGCGGCTGCTCGCGTGCGTCAGCACCAGCCGGGCGCGCCCGCTGCGACGGCCGGCCAGCTCCTCGACGGCGCGGCGGAGGTCGCGGCGCCGGACGTCGCCCCGGCGCAGAGCCGAGTCGGCGACAGCGAGCGCATCGGGCACGGGGAGGGTCCGGGCGCAGTCGAGGACGGTGCGCAGGGGGTCGGTGACGCCGTCGCGTCGCTCGTGGGACGACAGCCTGCCCCACCGGAGCGTCGCCCCGCCCGGCACGAGTCGCGAGGCGGTGGGTGGGACGGTCACCTCCGTCCCGCTCGACCGGTGCAGCACGCCCCAGCCGTGGTGCTCCGCGGCGCTCAGCCCGGACAGGGCACCGCCGAGCTCGAGGGCGCGTCGCACACCGCCGGTCGCGCTGGGCAGGGCGTAGCGCCCTCGCCGGACCCGCACCACCTCGCCCCGCGACAGGGCGGTGCGGAGCGACCGACGTGAGACGTGCTCCATGAGCTCCGGGTACGTGGCGGTGCCGAGCGCGGCGACGACGGTGACGGGCGTGCTCACGGTGCGAGCGTGCGGGTTCCGGTGCCGACTCGAGGGTCCGTCCACAAGGGGACAAGGTGCGCTGCGCACTCGTCCACAGGCCATGGCGCAGGAAATCGGCGGCGGAGCCGCAGGTCGACAGCCGGGCAGACCGCCCGGTCCTGCGCTGTGGCCGGACCGGGACCTGCCGCCACCCGCCGGTACCCTCGCCGCCGTGCTCATGCGCATGTCCTCCCTCTTCCTCCGCACCCTCCGCGACGACCCGGCCGACGCCGAGGTCCCGAGCCACAAGCTCCTCGTGCGCGCCGGCTACGTCCGCCGGGCCGCACCGGGCGTGTACAGCTGGCTGCCGCTGGGCTACCGGGTGCTGCGCAAGGTCGAGGCGATCGTCCGCGAGGAGATGGAGGCCATCGGCGCGCAGGAGGTCCACTTCCCGGCGCTGCTGCCGAAGGAGCCGTACGCCGCGAGCGGCCGCTGGGACGACTACGGCGACAACCTCTTCCGGCTCAAGGACCGCAAGGGAGGCGACTACCTCCTCGGGCCGACGCACGAGGAGATGTTCACGCTGCTCGTCAAGGACCTCTACAGCAGCTACAAGGACCTGCCGCTCTACCTGTTCCAGATCCAGACGAAGTACCGCGACGAGGCGCGCCCGCGCGCCGGGATCCTCCGTGGCCGCGAGTTCGTCATGAAGGACAGCTACTCCTTCGACACCTCCGACGAGGGCCTCGACGCGAGCTACCGGGCGCACCGCGACGCCTACCTCCGCACGTTCGACCGGCTCGGGCTCGACTTCGTCGTCGTCAAGGCGGTGTCGGGTGCCATGGGCGGCAGTGCGAGCGAGGAGTTCCTCACCCCGAGCCCGGTGGGGGAGGACACGTACGTCCGCTGCACCGCGTGCGACTACGCGGCCAACGTCGAGGCGGTGACGACGGTCGCCCCGCCCGCCGCGACCCCCGACGAGCTCGCCGCGCTGCCGGCCGCCCACGTCGAGGACACCCCGGGCACGCCGACGATCCAGACGCTCGTCGACCACGCGAACGCCGCGTTCCCCCGCGACGACCGGCCGTGGACCGGCGCCGACACGCTGAAGAACGTCCTCGTCGTCCTGGTCCACCCCGACGGGACGCGCGAGCCGCTCGCGATCGGCGTCCCGGGCGACCGCGAGGTCGACGCCAAGCGCCTCGCCGCCGCGGTCGAGCCCGCGACGGTCGACGCCTTCACCGACGACGACTTCCGGAAGCACCCGGTCCTCGCCAAGGGCTACATCGGCCCCGGCGTCCTCGGGACCGCGAGCGCCGAGCGCGGCGGCAGCGGCATCCGCTACCTCCTCGACCCGCGCGTCGTCGTCGGGACCGCGTGGCTCACCGGCGCCGACGCCGACGGCCGTCACGTCTTCGACCTCGTCGCCGGCCGCGACTTCCCCGCCGCGGGGGAGGTCGGCGGCGACGGGACGATCGAGGCCGCCGAGGTCCGCGACGGCGACCCCTGCCCGCAGTGCGCCGGCGAGCGGGGCGGCACCCTGGAGTCCGCCCGCGGCATCGAGATGGGCCACGTGTTCCAGCTCGGCCGCAAGTACGCGGAGGCGCTCGGGCTCACGGTCCTCGACGAGAACGGCAAGAGCGTCGTCGTGACGATGGGCTCCTACGGCATCGGCGTCAGCCGCGCCGTCGCGGCGATCGCCGAGTCCACCCACGACGACAAGGGCCTCGTGTGGCCGCGGGCCGTCGCGCCCGCGGACGTCCACGTCGTCGTCGCGGGCAAGGACCCGGCGGTCGCCGAGGGCGCCGAACGCCTCGCCGCGGACCTCGACGCCGCCGGCCTCGACGTCGTCCTCGACGACCGGAAGGCGAGCATGGGCGTCAAGCTCAACGACGCCGAGCTCGTGGGGCTCCCGACGGTCGTCGTGGTGGGCAAGCGCTTCGCCGACGGCTACGTCGAGGTCGTCGACCGCCGGACGGGCGAGCGCCGCGACGTCGCCCTCGACGACGTCGTCGCCGAGCTCGGGTGAGCGCCGCCACGGCGGCCGGCGTCCTCGCCGGCTGGCCGGGCATGCCCGACGTCGGCTGGCAGGCCGTCGCGCTGCTCGTCCTCGCCGCGCTCGTCGCCGGCTGGGTCGACGCCGTGGTCGGCGGGGGCGGGCTCGTCCAGCTCCCGGCGCTGCTGCTCGCGCTGCCGGGGGCCACCCCCGTCCAGGTCCTCGCGACGAACAAGCTGTCGGGGGTGTGGGGGACCACGGCCGCCGCGGTGACGTACGCCCGCCGGCTGCCGCGGCGCCCGCGCGCCGTCGGGGTGCTCACGGCCGCCGCGGCTGTCGGGTCGGGCCTCGGCGCCGCGCTCGCGGCCCTCGTCCCGCCCGGTCTCTTCACGCCGCTCGTCCTCGTGCTCGTCGTCGTCATCGGGGTCGTCACGGTCGCGCGGCCCCGGCTCGGCCTCGTCGAGCGGCACCGCGTCCGTTCGATGTCCTTCGCCGCGCTCCTCGCCGGCATCGGTATCGGCGTCGGGGTGTGGGACGGGATCTTCGGCCCCGGCACGGGGACGTTGTTCGTGTTCGCGCTCGTCGGTCTCGCGGGGTACCAGTTCCTCGACGCGACGGGTCTCGCCCGGATCGCCAACGCCGTGACGAACCTCGCGGCGCTCGTGGTCTTCACGCTGCAGGGTGCGCCCCTGTGGACCCTCGGCGTGCTCATGGGCGCCGCCAACCTCGCCGGTGGCTGGCTCGGTGCGCACACCGCCATCGCACGTGGCTCGGCCTTCGTGCGGGCCGTGTTCCTCGTGGTGGTGGGCCTGCTCGCGGCCCGGCTCGCGTGGGACGTCGTCGCCGGGCTCTGACCGGCGCCCCGCTCAGCCCGTCAGCCGGGGAAGGCGACAGGCCCCCCGCCCCACGACCAGCGACCGCGCTCGGCGAGCGCGAGCGCCCGGACCGCGGCCGCGACCCAGTCCGCGACGCCGCTGTCGACCGCGGCGACGAGCACGGCGCCCGCCGCGGTCGCCAGGGCGTCCTGCAGGCGCAGCGCCAGCGCCGTCGCGTCCGCCGGGCCGCCGACCGGGTCGCCGTCGAGGTCCGTGGGGTACGTGGCCTCCGGCGCGACGGGCACCGCGCCCAGCAGCTCGACCGCGAGGAGCAGCTCCGCCACGGCCGCCGTGTGCGCGCCGCGGGCCGCCGCGGCGGCGTCGGCGCGGTCCGTCGACCACGACTGCACGACGGCGTACGACCACCGCGCCCGGTGCTCCTGGGCCAGCAGGTGCTGCAGCGTCGCGACGAGCGGCTCGCGGGCGCTGTCGGGCACTGCTGCGGTGGGCCAGCCCGACCCCGGTGGCCCCAGGTCGTCGCCGACCGCGCCGGCCTGCGCGGCCCGGGCGGCTCCCACCCGGGCGAGCACGACGGCGAGGTCGGTGTCCGCGTCGACGTCCGCCCGCTCCGCGACGGCCGCGGACGTCGCCTCCGCGGCCTGCACCGCGAGGACGTCGGGCGCCTCGGTCGGGGTGACCGGCGGCGTCGAGGGGCCTGCGGCCGGCGTCGGCGCGCCCGTGGCGGCCGTCGACGGGCCGGGCGACGGCGACGTCCTCTCCGCCCCGGGCGCCGCGACGGCGGGGTCGAGGAGCGCGAGGTGCTCCCGGTGGACGCCACGCAGGGCCTCGGTCGCGGCGCCGCCACCGGCCCAGCGGCCGGCGAGCGTCGTCGTGCCCGCCGCCGCGAGCGCGTCGAGGGCGTCGAGGCACGCCCTCGTCCCCGTCACGAGGTCGCGCCGTCGGAGCTCGCGGGCGCTCGGCGCCGGGGGACCCGCCTCGCCACGCAGTCCGAGGTCACGCAGCACCTCACCGGGGGACCCGACGTCACCGGAGCACGCGGCGAGCCCGCCCGTCGCGAGCGCCCCGAGCCCGGCGACGAGACCCCGGGCACCGGCCCGCAGCACGCTGCGGCGGTCCGGCGGTCCGGGCAGCACGTCGGGCACGGCCCGATGCTCGCAGACGCGTCGCACCACCTCGCGCTCCGGCAGCCCGTGCGCGGCGGTCCGGGCGTGCCGCGACGGATAGTGTGTCCACCCCGTCCCCGAGCCCCGGAGCCGTCCACCGTGCCCCCCTCGTCCCCGTCCTCCCACCGGGAGCGGCTCGCGCCCCTCCTGGCGCCCGTCGTCTCCGGCGCCGGCCTCGAGCTGGAGGACGTCGCCGTGCAGACGGTCGGCCGCCGCCGGCTCGTGCGGGTCGTCGTCGACCTCCCCGCCGACGAGGTGGGGGCGGTCGACCTCGACCGTGTCGCCGAGGTGTCGCGCGCCGTCGGGACCGTGCTCGACGAGGCCGACGCGGTCGGTCCCGGGCCGTGGTCGCTCGAGGTGACGACGCCTGGCGTCGACCGGCCCCTGACCGAACGCCGGCACTGGCTGCGGGCCCGGTCCCGGCTCGTGCGGGTCGAGCAGGACGGCGCCGACCCGGTGACCGGCCGGCTCGTCGCGGTCGACGACGACGGGGTGCACGTGGAGGTGGACGGCGTCGCGACGGTTCTGTCGTGGTCGCGGGTGCGCCGCGGGCTCGTCCAGGTCGAGTTCCGGCGCACCGGGACGGAGGAGGCCTGATGGACGTCGACATGCAGGCGCTGCGCCTCATCGAGCAGGAGCGCGAGATCCCCCTGCCGGTGCTCATCGCGACGATCGAGCAGGCGCTCCTCCTCGCCTACCAGCGCACCGAGGGCGCCGAGACCCACGCCCGCATCGACCTCGACCGCCGCACCGGGCGCGTCACCGTGCTCGCGCAGGAGGTCGACGACGCGGGCGAGGTGGTCCGCGAGTGGGACGACACGCCGGCAGGCTTCGGCCGCGTCGCGGCCTCGACGGCCCGGCAGGTCATCCTCCAGCGCATCCGCGACGCGGAGGACGAGCGCGTCCTCGGCGAGTTCCGCGGGCGGGAGGGCGACATCGTCTCCGGCGAGGTCCAGCAGGGCCGGGACCCCCGCTACATCCGCGTCCGGCTCGGCGACGTCGAGGGCGTCATGCCGCCGGCGGAGCAGGTGCCGGGGGAGGACCTGCGCCACGGTAACCGGGTCCGCTGCTACGTCGTCGGCGTCGCGAAGGGGCTCAAGGGCCCCCAGATCACGCTCTCGCGCAGCCACCCGAACCTCGTGCGGCGCCTGTTCGCCCTCGAGGTGCCGGAGCTGGAGGACGGGACCGTCGAGATCGCCGCCGTCGCACGCGAGGCGGGGCACCGCAGCAAGGTCGCCGTCCGGGCCGGCCGTCCCGGGTTCAACGCCAAGGGCGCCTTCATCGGCCCGATGGGCCAACGGGTCCGGGCGGTCATGAGCGAGCTGCGCGGGGAGAAGATCGACATCGTCGACTACGACGAGGACCCCGCCCGGTTCGTCGCCGCGGCCCTGTCGCCCGCCAAGGTCCTGTCCGTCGAGGTCGTCGACGCCGCCGCGAAGCAGACCCGCGTCGTGGTCCCCGACTACCAGCTGTCCCTCGCCATCGGCAAGGAGGGCCAGAACGCCCGCCTCGCGGCGCGGCTGACGGGCTGGCGGATCGACATCCGCTCCGACGAGGCCGCACCCGCGTCGTGACCCGCCCGGCGACCCGGTCGGCCCCGGAGCCGGACGGCGCTACACTTGCGGAGGCCTCGACAGGTGCGACTGCCGCCCTGCCCGAGCGCACGACACCCCTGGACGACCCCACGTCGGCCGGACCCGTGCGCACGTGCGTGGGTTGCCGCCGCCCCGCGCCGAGGTCGGTCCTCGCCCGGTTCGTCCTGGCCGAGGTCGAGGGAGGGCCCCAGGTCGTCCCCGATCCCGGTGCGCGGCTCCCCGGGCGCGGTGCCTGGCTCCACCGGGACCCCGGCTGCGCCGGGCTCGCCGTACGCCGCAAGGCGTTCGCGCGGGCCCTCCGCGCGACCGGACCGGTCGGCACGGACCTGGTGACGGCGACCGCCCGCACGTGGGCGGTCGAGCAGGTCCGCACGGAGCACGACGACAAGGGGCGACCCCGCCCCGCACCACGAGACCGGAAGCGGGTCGACGAGTGATGAGCACCCCATGAGCGCGCTGCGATGAACAGCCCTCGGTAACGACGGTCCGTGTGCCCTCCTGGCTCCGGACCGAGACAGGAGAGAAGTGGCAAAGGTCCGCGTCCACGAGCTCGCGAAGGAGCTCGGACTGACGAGCAAGGCCCTGTTGTCCTGGCTTCAGGACAACGGGGAGTACGTGCGGGCGGCGTCCTCGACCATCGAGGCCCCCGTCGTGCGCAAGGTCCGCGAGAACTTCGACGGCGCCCCGGCCAAGCCCGCGGCTCCCGCGAAGGCGGCCATTGCCCCGACGGCCGCCCCCGAGGCCCCCAGCGCCCCGGCGGCGCCGAGCGCACCGGCTCCGGCCGCGCCCGCCGCGGACGCCCCGGCGCCGAGCGCCCGTCCGGCC